>QWRL01000054.1 GCA_003670425.1 Chloroflexota bacterium | reverse complement strand
CAGTGGTGAGCGCCTTGCCGTGAGGCTGGCTGATGGGCAGCCTTCTGCCAATGGTTGGGTTGAGCTGGGCAGCTTCGCACTCAAGTAAAGCTCTGCCGCTGCCCGCGCGGTTGCGGTGTGCTTGCCTGGCAGTGAGTGCGTGTCCGCACATGCCGGTGCTGCAGTTTGCAGCCTAGCCCAACTTTTAGCGGGCTGACTATTCGCCGGCTGCTATTGCACTATTGCCGGTGCCGCGCAGCCTACGCTTATAATTTCCTACACAAGCGCGTTATTTATTGTGACAGATATCCCCCAGAGCAACCCGGGTGCAAACTATTTTGCGCACCAAACGGAAATTGATGCTGCTGTGCAGCGCGTGTTGCACGGCGGCTGGTACATTCTTGGTGCTGAGACGGCTGCGTTTGAGCAGGAATTTGCGGCCTACATTGGGGCTGCACACGCAGTGGGCGTGGGCTCTGGCACAGACGCGCTCTGCCTGGCGCTGCGCGCTGCCGGGGTTGGATCCGGCCAGCAAGTGGCAACTGTTGCGCACACGGCGGTGGCAACCGTCGCGGCGATTGAAATGTGCGGTGCCACGCCGCTGCTGATAGACATTGACCCCGCCACTTACACAATGGACGCCGGCCAGCTGCAGCAATGCCTGCAGCAAGACAGCGGCCGCAGCATTCGCGCCGTTGTGCCGGTGCACTTGTACGGGTGCCCGGCGGACCTGGGCGCGATTGCGGCGTTGACGGCGCAGCACGGCGCGCTGCTGCTGGAGGATTGCTCGCAGGCGCATGGCGCGGCGCTGGACGGGCGCAAGCTGGGCGCGTGGGGCCAGGCGGCTGCGTTCAGTTTTTATCCCACCAAGAATCTGGGCGCGCTGGGTGACGGAGGCATGGTGGTTACCAGTGATGCGGCTTTGGCCGCGCGCGTGCGCAGCCTGCGCGAGTACGGCTGGCGCGAGCGCTACGTAAGCGAGACCGCCGGCGTGAACAGCCGCCTCGACGAATTGCAGGCTGCGGTGCTGCGCGTGAAGCTGCGCCACCTCGATGCGGAGAACGCCGGGCGGCGGGCACTGGCCTGCCACTATCAGGGCCTGCTTGCCAATAGCGGACTTGGGCTGCCGGCATCCAGCAGCGCGGGCTGGCAGGTCTACCACCAATATGTTGTGCGTTCGAAACAGCGCGATGCACTGCGCGCCGGCCTGGCAACTGCCGGCATTAAGACTCTGGTGCACTACCCGGTGCCGGTGCACTTGCAGCCCGCGTATGCCGGCCGGATTGCGGTGCATCGCAGCCTGCCGCACACCGAAGCCGCTGCGCGCGAGATCATGAGCCTGCCGATGTTTCCGGAACTCAGCTTTGCAGATGTTGAAACGGTGGCAGCCCAGCTGGTGCAGCTCCAGCCGGCCAATCCATGATGCGGGTACGCCCGGTCGCCAAACTTTTTTGCGCCCAGTGCTGCAGCCAGCGGGCAGCGCGTGGCGCGTAATCCGCCGCTGCGCCTGCTGTACCTCACCAACTCGCGCCTGCCCGGCGAAAAGGCACACGCGATCCAGATAATGCACACTTGCGCTGCGCTGGCAGCGCTGGTGCAGGTGCGCCTGGTGCACGCGCGCCGCGTGAACCGCGCCTGGCTGCGCGGCATAACAGACTTGCGCACGCACTACGCGCTGCCGCGCGATGTTGCGCGCCACGCCCTGCCTTCGTTGGACCTTATGCCCATGGTGAATTGGCTGCCGGTTGGCCAGGCGGGTGGTTACGCGCTTGCATTTGCGGTCCAGAACGCTACCTATCACATTGCCTTGCTGCTTTGGCTCTTGTTCGCCAGCGCGGATGTTTACTACACGCGCGACAGCCTCAGCGCCGCAGTGTGTCTTGTGCTGCGCCGGCGGCGCGTGTACTTTGAGGCGCACACATTTCCAACAAGCGCCGCCGGCTTGCGCTTGCAGCGCTGGCTGGCAAATCGCCTGAACGGGCTGGCCGTGCTCACCCCGGCGCTGCGGCAGCGCTACATTGCGCTGGGCTGCGCGCCGCAAAATGTGCACGTAATCCCCGACGCGGTGGATTTGCAATTGTTTGCACCGCGCGCGCAAGCCGCGGCGCGCGCCCGCACGGCGCTGCCGGCTGCGGAATTTATTGCGCTGTACGCCGGGCAGATGTACGCCTGGAAGGGCGTTGAGACATTGGTGGCGGCTGCGCAGCTGCTGCCGGCCGGCTGCTGTGTGGTGCTGGTGGGCGGGACGCCGGAAGATTTGCCGCGCCTGCAGGCGCTGGCACACAGCGCTGACCCGCAGCGCCTGCGTTTTGTGGGCCACGTGGCGCCCACCGAAGTACCGCACTATTTGGCTGCGGCGGATGTGCTTGTGCTGCCCAATTCGGGGCACGCGGAAATCTCGCGCAACCACACCTCGCCGCTCAAAATGTTTGAGTACATGGCGGCGCAGCGCGCGATTGTAGCCTCCGATTTGCCTGCGCTGCGCACGGTGCTGGTGCCGGAGGAAAATGCGCTGCTGGTGCCGCCGGACGACGCGCCCGCACTGGCTGCCGCTATTTTGCGCCTGCAGGCGGATGCCCCGTTGCGGCAGCGGCTGAGCGCAGCGGCTGCGATGGCCGTCACCCGGCACACCTGGGACAACCGCGCACGCAGCATTCTCAAGCTGGTTGCCGGCGCTGCTGCTTGAGCGCAAGTGTGCCCAAAGTATAATGACCGAAGCCCCGCGCAGCTGCAATTATGACTAACATGCCTGTGTGCCGCATCAGCGGCCAGCCATTGCATGCCTTTCTAGACTTGGGCATGATGCCGGTTGCCAACGCGTTTCTCACAAAAGCGCAGCTGGCCGAGCCGGAATTTAAGTTTCCGTTGCGGGTGGGCTTTTGCGAGACCTCGCTGATGGTGCAGCTGATTGAGACGGTAGACCCGGCGCAGTTGTTTCACGCCAACTACGCCTACTTCTCGTCCATCTCGCGCGTGATGGAGCAGCACTTTGCGCAGCTGGCGGATGCGGTGGCGGCTGAATTCCTGTACGACAAGCGCCTGCCGGTGGTGGAGATTGGATCCAACGACGGCATTCTGCTGGCGAAGCTGGCTGCGCATGCGCCGGCGGTTGGCATTGAGCCTTCCGGCAATGTGGCGGCTGCTGCGCGCGCGCGCGGACTTGATGTAATCAGCGAATTTTTTGAGCCCGGGCTGGCAGCCCGCCTGCGGGCGGAGCGCGGCGCTGCGCAGCTGGTGGTGGGTGCCAACGTGCTGTGCCACATTCCGGATCTCAATGCACTGGCGCGCAGCCTGGATGTGCTGCTGGATGCCGAGGGCGTCTTCATTTTTGAAGACCCATACCTGCTGGAGATCATCACGCAGCTTGGATACGACCAAATTTACGACGAGCACTATTTTTACTTCAGCGTGCTCTCGCTCAGCCGCTTGTTTGCGGCGCATGGCCTGCGCATCTTTCGGGTGCAGGCGCTGCCGGTGCATGGCGGCTCCATGCGCGTATACGGCTGCCGCGCCGGTGCGCAGCGCGCCACGGAGCCGGGCGTAGAAACGCAGCTTGCGCTGGAGCGCCAGCATGGCTTGCACCTGCTGCAAACTTATGTGGATTTTGCCGAGCGCGTGCGCCAGTCTCGCGCGGCGCTGTTTACGCTGCTTTACAACTTGAAGCAAAGCGGCCGGCGTATTGCCGGCTACGCAGCTTCATCGAAGGGTACGGTGGTGCTGAACTATTGCGGCATCGGCCCGCAGCTGCTGGATTACATTTGTGACAACACGCCCGGCAAGCAGGGCTTGTACGCGCCCGGTACGCATATCCCGGTGCTGCCGATTGAGCACTTTGCCGCGGACCGCCCGGACTATGCGTTTGTGCTGGCGTGGAATCACATGCGCGAGATCATAGCCAAAGAGCAGGCGTTCACGCAGGCGGGTGGCCGCTTCATCACGCACATACCCAACGCGGCAATTGTATGAGTGCAGCAGCCATGGATTATGCAGCGCTATCCGGCCGGCGCGTGCTGGTGACGGGCGGGCTGGGCTTTATTGGCAGCAACCTTGTGCGGGCTGCGGTGCGTGCCGGCGCGCAGGTGACGGTGCTCACACGCTCGCTTTCGAAGCTCGCCAATATTGCACCCGTGATCAAAGCTGTGCACGTGCGGCAGGCGGACCTGAGCGCCCCGGAGCCGGCAGCCGCTGCGTTTGCGGAAAGCGTTGGCGGGCAGGATTTCATTTTTCATCTGAGCGCGCAGACGAGCCATATCGACTCGATGCTGCAACCGCAGGCCGATTTGCTTGCCAATTGCGCAGCCACCCTGGCGCTGCTGGAAAGCTGCCGGCAGCTGGCGCCGCAGGCCGCGCTGGTGATGCCCGGCACGGTAACGCAAGCCGGGCTGGTGGCGGCGCTGCCCGCAGCGGAGGGTACGCCGGACTGGCCGCTCTCGCTGTACGACGCGCACAAGCTGCTGTGCGAGAAGTACCTGTTTGTTTACCAGCGCAACTATGGGCTCAAGACCACGACGCTGCGGCTGGCAAATGTTTTTGGCGAGCGCCAGCAGCCTGACAACCCGCGCCGCGGCATCTTGAACTTTATGGTGCATCGCGCGCTGCACGGCCAGCCCCTCACCATCTACGAGCCGGGAGATTTTGTGCGCGACTACTCGCATGTGGACAATGTGGTGGATGCGCTGCTGCTGGCTGCGCTTTCGCCGCGCACGGCAGGCGAGAGTTATGTATGCGGGTCCGGCACGGGCCTGCGCTTTGACGAAATGATTGCGTGCGTGGTGCAGGCGGTGCACGCGGAGACCGGCATCACGGCCGAAGTGCAGCGCGTGCCGTTCCCGGCAGCGGAGCGCACCATTGACGCCGGCGACTTTATTGCGGACAGCAGCAAGCTGCGCGCCCATACCGGCTGGCAGCCGCGCGTGGATTTTGCCGAGGGCTTGCGGCGCACCATCCGCTACTACACCGCGCCCGGCACGGAGCCCGTACATGCCGGCTAGCACTGGCGCATTTGCCGGCCGGCGTGTGCTGGTGACCGGTGGGCTCGGTTTCATCGGCAGCAACCTTGTGCATGCGCTGGCTGAAGCGGGCGCCGCGGTGCTGGTATTGGACTCGCTGGATCCGCGTTCTGGCGGGCAGGTGGGCAATGTAACGGCGCTTGCGGGCGTGCAGGTGGTGCCGGCGGATGTGTGCCAGTTTGAATCTGTGCTGGCGCACATGCCGGGCGTTGAGTATCTCTTTCATTGCGCGGCGCACAGTTCGCACCCGTACTCCATGCGGGATCCGCAGCGCGACATTGAAGTGAACTGCGTTGGCACCATCAATGTGCTTGAGGGGCTGCGGCGCTTTTGTCCCGGCGCGCGCATGGTGTATGTGGGCACCAGCACACAAGTGGGGCCGATGCTTGTAAACCCGATTGATGAGCAGCATGCGCTGGCGCCCATGGATATTTACTCCGCCAACAAAGCGGCGGCGGAGCACTACTGCCGCATTTATGCGGGTGCCTACAAGCTGGCCGTGAACGTGGTGCGCCTGCCAAATGTCTTTGGGCCGCGCGCCAACATTCACAACCCTGATTTCGGTTTCATCAATTACTTTGTGGGGCGCGCACTGCAAAATGAGGCGCTCACAATGTACGGCAACGGCGCACAGTTGCGCAGCGTGTTGTACGTGGCGGATGCAGTCTCGGCGCTGCTGGCGGCTGCGCTGGCGCCCGCCAGCGGACAGGTTTGGTTTGCCGCCAATGCGCAGTCAATCAGCGTGCGTGCGCTGGCGGAGCGCATTGTGGCCGTCTTTGGCAGCGGCCGCGTGGAGCCGGTGGAGTGGCCCGCAGCGCGCGAGCGCATTGATGTGGGTGATGTAGTCATCGACAGCTCCAAGATGCGCAGCGAGCTGGGCTGGCAGCCGCAATTTGCACTGGATGCGGGGCTGGCCGCCACGGCTGCCTTCTTCCGGCAGCCGTAGACTCGCATGCATGTTTTGGTTACCGGTGGGCTTGGGCACATCGGGTCGCAGCTTATCCGCGATCTGGCTGCTTCAAATGGCGTGCAGCAAGTTACCGTTTACGATGACCTCTCAACGCAGCGCTATGGCGCCTTGTTCAATTTGCCGCCCTCCATTGCGTACCGATTTGTGGACGGCAATATTTTGGACGCCGCCTGCCTTGCGCCGGCGCTGGCCGGTGTTGATGCGGTTGTGCATCTGGCGGCCATCACCAATGCCGAGGGCCGCTTTGAAATTTCTGAGCAGGTGCGGCGGGTGAATCATGAAGGCACGGCGTGTGTGGTGGATGCATGCGTGGCGCAAGGTGTGCGCCAGCTGATTTTTCCATCTACAACCAGTGTGTACGGGCCGGTGCAAGGCATTGCGCGCGAGGATTGCCCGCCAGCGGACTTGCAGCCGCAAAGCCCGTATGCCGCTGCCAAGCTGGCAGCCGAGCAGGCGGTGCTGGCAGCGGACGGGACCGGTGCACTGCGCACGGTGTGCCTGCGCTTTGGCACCATCTTCGGCCCCAGCGCGGGCATGCGCTTCCACACCGCGGTCAACAAGTTTGTGTTTCAGGCAGCCACCGGCCAGCCGCTGACGGTGTGGCGCCAGGTGGAGCAGCTGGTGCGGCCGTACCTGGCACTGCAGGATGCCGTGCGCGCCATTTTGTTCATGCTTGCCCGGCCGGAAGCCGGCGGCGAAATTTACAACGTGGTCACGCTCAACGCGCCGCTTGCGCGCATCCTCGACGCAATTCGCAGCCACGTGCCGGGGCTGCAAGTGGAGTACACCAACACGCGCCTGCTCAACCAGGTTTCATTTACCGTGGATGACAGCAAGCTGCGCGCGCTTGGATTTGTGCCGCGCGGAAACCTGGAACAGGGCGTGGCTGACACGCTGCAACTGCTGCGTGGTTTGCTGGCTGCCGGACCGGTGGCGCCATGACGGTGTGCACTCGCAGCGCAGCCCGCGGATGCCGGAGTTGTGCATGAGCGACCGGTTGATTGTGGTGATTGGCGGCGGCATCTCCGGCCTTACGGTGGCGTGGCGCTTGCGCGAGCTGGGCGTGCGCGCCGAAGTGTTTGAGGCCGATGAGATTGTGGGCGGACTGGCCGGCACCGTGCGCCCGGAAGACGGCCGGTACTGCCTGGACTTCGGGCCGCACTTTTTCATCACGCAAAAGCCGGAGATTGTGGCGCGCGTTGATGACCTGCTGCGCGACTCGGTGATCAAGTTCAAGCGCAGTGCGCAGCTGTACGTGCGCGGCCGCTTCCTGGACTATCCGCTCAGCGCGCGCAACGTATTGTTCAACTTCCCGCCACTGGATGCGCTGCGGTCGGTGCTCTCATTTGCGTACGCGCAAGTGCTGCAGCTTGGCCGCAAGCTGGCGGGCAGGCAGCGCCCGGCCCCGGACTTTGGCGAGTGGTCGGGCCGGCAGTTTGGCACGCACCTCACCAATATCTTTTTCAAGCCCTACACGGAAAACTTTTGGAAGCTGCCGTGCGCGCAGCTGGCGCCGGATGTGCTGCCCGCCAGCACGCGCCTTAATTTTATGAAGAGCCTCAAGCTGCTCTTCATGCGCGGCGTAAAGGGCAACGTGCAGTCGCTGATTGAGCGCGAGCTGGTGCTGCCGCTGCGCTACCCCGTGCGCGGCTACGGCATGCTGGCCGAGGGCGTTGCGGAACGCGTGCGCACGCATGGCGGTGTAGTGCATGTGGGTGCGCGGGTGGCGGGGGTGGAGCGCCTGCCGGGTGGACGCTAGAGTGTGGCGGTGCAGCAAGCTGGCGCGGTGCGCGGTGTAATTGCGGACGGGGTGGTGTGCACACTGCCCGTGCCGCAGCTGGTGCAGATGCTGACGCCGGCGGTGCCGCCGGCCGTGCTGCAGGCGGCGGGCAAGCTGGGTTATCTCTCGTTGATTGTGTTGTATGTGGTGACCCGCAAAACAAATCTGCTGGCCACCTCTTATGTTTATTATTTGGGGCGGCCGTACCACCGGCTGGCAGAGATGAACAAGTTTTGCACCACGCTCTGCCCGCCGGACGAGAACATGCTCGCCATTGAGTTTTCGTGCCATGCCGGCGACCCCATCTGGCGCAGCAGTGCGGACGAATTGCTGGCGTTGAGCATGCCGCATCTGGTGCAGGATGGCATATTGGAACCGGCGCAGGTGGTGAAAAAATTCCTGGTGCGGGCGCCGAATGCCTACCCCATCCGCTATCTTGGCTATCGGGAAAATCTGGAGGCGGTGCGCACGCATCTGGAGCAGCTGCCGGGCCTGGCGCTGCTGGGCCGTACAGGCGAGTATCAGTACATTGACAGTGACCAGTGCATGGAGCGCGCAATTGAGCTGGCCGACAGCATTGCCGCCGCGGGTGGCGGCTGAATTTTGCGCGCGCGGCGCAGCGCGCGGGCGCCACAGGCTGGATGCGGTTGGGCCGCGTTCGTGCCACAGGCCAGCGCATGCGCTGCGTGTGCTTCTAGACAAACTTGTAACCGCCGGATGGCCCCGCAGCGTGGATTGTAAAAGTGCGAATTCGTTTGGTTGATCGCAGACATAATTTTGGATCAGCCGCCTGTGTACTGCTGACACTGCGGTGACGCCGGAGCTGCCAAGCGCAGACGCAGCGCGCCGGGCGTTTGTTCATCAGGCGGGTGATATGCCCGGCCTTGCAAGCCTGCGGCACCTGTGGTTTATGGCTGCGTTGCTGTGGCTGGGATTTGGTGTTCGCGCACACGGAATTTTCCAGCAGGCATTTATGACCTGGGACGACTCCAATTATGCAAGTTGGGGTTTGCTGCAGCCGGCCTTTCCATTTCTCAGCATTAGCTTTATGAGCGCAAAGCCGGCGTCGTCGGTGACTACGGCGGCGGCGTATCTGCTGCTGGGCACCCATCCATGGGCACCGCTGATTATGGCACTATGGATGAGCGCTGTGCTGGTGGCAGTTGTTTGCCGCTGGGCGCAAGCAGCCGGCGGCGACATTTATGCTGCGTGGTTGGCATGCGCGCTGCTTGCCGGGTCTTTCTCGCTCAATTTCTACACGCGTTCGCACGGGCCGCAGATGGCGCAGATGCTGGCACTGGCAAGCGCCGGGTTGTGTTTTACGCTCTGGCATCGGTCAGCGTGGCGCGGCTGGCTGGTGGCTGCGGCAATCGCAGCGGCTGCTGCGGTGCTGTACCACTACCTGAGCCTGTACGTTTTAATCGGAATGGCGGTGCTTGTGCTCTTCCGTGCTGCGGCAAAAAACGGAAACCACAATTGGCCGGGCAGCGCACCTGCCGTGCGGTTGCGGGACGCAGCTGCATTCTTTGCCTGGCTGGCAGCGCCAATCGGGCTGGCGATGCTGCTGTCAATATATCGTGCCCCGGGCAGCGGCGGTGCACTTCACTTTTATTATTGGGAGACTCTGCTGTGGCAGGTAAATGAATTGGCGCAGTCAACACAGCCGGATGCACAGTATTACCCGCGCGTCTTGCTGTTCTACGAAGGTGCGGCGTTTGCTGCCCTGCTGGCGTTATCTGCCGCACATTATGTTATCAGGCGGCGCAGTTATTCGTTCCTGATGTGGGCACAATGGACCGCATTCTTGTTTGTGCCACTGGCACTTATATATTCCTCAAGCCTTTCCGGGGCAGATGTGCGGCCGCGGGCTTTGGCTATGCTGCTGCCTGCCGCTTGCGTATGGTGTGGGCTGGGCCTGCGTGGTGCTTGGAAAGCTGCGTCAGGCGGCGCAGTGCGCCCATTCGCATTCGGGGTTGCGCTGCTTGCGTTGGCCGGAGCAGGTGCCTACTACAAGAGCCTTCCACTGTATAACGATGTCCGGCCGTACAGTGCGCTGCGTGAATTTATCCGCGAACACCAGACGCGGGAGCTGATTGGTTGGAGTGCAAACGCGCGGCCGCACGAGCTGCAGATTATGCAGGCTGAAGTGCCGACACTGCAGCGCGTTGCCTGGGTTGATGCTTTGCCGCAAGTGGTTGAGCAATGCCGGGCATTTCCTCATGCGGTTTTTATGGTGAGTGGTGCTGCGCTTCCGCCGCCCGGCCTTGAACTTCGGCTCGCGGCAAGGTTCGACGATCCGGCGGACCAGTTTGTGCCGGGGCTGCTGGAAAGCGGTGTGGATCGCGTTGAGCTGCAGCGCGCTGGTTATGATTTGCCGGTCAGTGGGTTTGGAAGCCGGCTGCATGCTGCGCTGCACACGCCCAGCCTTGGAATCCGGCTTTATGATTTTGTGGGATGCGGTGATTAGGATGGTTCGGGCCACGCATTTATGCAAGGCGCTGCGGTGCTCTGTAAAAGCGGATAAATGTGCTCTGTTGATTGCGCTGCAATGCGGGCAGTTGCGGTGCGGTTGGGCTGGCGCATGAACCTGTTTGTCGCAAGAAACCATGCGTGGCTTCGTCGCAGTTGCAGAGGCCCTAGAAAAGCGCCACGGATAATCGTTTGCGATTTGGAAGTATGATGGAGACATGGTTCAAACACAATTAACAGTTTCTGGAATGACGTGCGATCACTGTGTGCGACACGTAACTGATGCGATCTCCAAAGTTGCTGGAGTGCACAGCGTGAATGTCAAACTGACCGAAGGTATTGCCATTATCGAATCTGATTCCTCGCTTGACATTCAAGTAGTGAGAGATGCGGTCGTTGCAGCGGGTTACTCCGCCTAATTTCCGACGAATTGAACAGAGAACCACAATGAAGAAACTTGCACTCACTGCCGTTGCTTTAGCAGCGGCAACACTGTTGTTCGGCGCATGCGGCTCACATGACATGGGTTCAATGGACACGGGCGATTCAACACCAGAATCGGCAGACTTTAACGATGCAGACGTGATATTTGCACAAACGATGATTCCTCATCATCAGCAAGCAATTGAAATGTCCGACATTGCACTCGACCCAAATTCGGGAGCCAGCGCTGCGATCGTTGCACTCGCCACCCAAATCAAGGGAGCGCAAGATCCAGAAATCTCACAGATGAAAAATCTGCTTACCACCTGGGGCAAGTCGATGGAGATGGGCTCAATGGACCACTCATCGATGATGGGCGGAATGCTCTCTCTCGAAGAGATAGACACACTTGGTCAGTTGAAAGGCGCAGAGTTCGACAAGGCTTGGGCCAAGGGCATGATCGCGCACCATGAAGGTGCAATCGCGATGGCAAATGACGTACTTGCAAACGGCAAGAACAGCGAAATTCTCGCTCTTGCTAATGCTGTTGTCTCTGGCCAGTCCGCAGAAATTAAGACACTGAAGCCGCTCGCAGGCTAAATCGTTAATCGTCTTTGACCTCGGGTTGCACCGATGAAATAGCGGTTTCACTCTTATTTCAATGGCGCCCCCGGCATGAATCGAACATGCGACCTGCGGTTTAGGAAACCGTTTCTCTATCCACTGAGCTACGGGGGCGAGGACGGTGCGGACCGCGCGTTTATGCAAGGCGCTGCGGTGCTCTGTTGATTGCGCTGCAATGCGGGCTGTTGCGATGCGGTTGGGCTGGCGCATGAACCTGCCACCGCAGTTCACGATTGTGACGCCCGCGTTCAATCAGGCTCAATATTTGGAGCAAGCTATCCGCTCCGTGGTGGAGCAGAAGGACGTGCGCATCGAGTACTTTGTATTTGACGGCGGCTCAACCGATGGCAGTGCCGCAATCATTGCGAAGTATGCGCATGTGCTGGCGGATTGGAGCAGTGCGCCGGATGCGGGCCAGACGGATGCAATCGTGCGTGGCTGGGGCAAGGCCTGCGGCGAGGTGGTTGCGTGGCTTAACTCGGATGACTATTACGTGGCGGGTGCGCTGGCTTTGGTGGCTGCGGAATTTGAGCGCGATAACCAAATTCAAGTTGTGATTGGCGCATGCCGGATGGTTGACGAACGCGGAACAGTGATCGGCAGAAAGTACGCGCGGGAATTCAATCTGCATACCCTGCTCACAACGAGTGGCGGAGTTCCCGGGCAGCCGGCCGTGTTTGTGCGGCGCAGCCTTGCTGCGGCTGTGGGGCTGCCGGATGCCACCCTGCATTATGTGATGGATTGGGAGTACTGGCTGCGGCTGGGTTTGCATTTGCGCCCCGGGCAGGTGCGGGTAATGCAGGCGGAGTTGGCTGTGGTGCGGTCCTGGCCGGGCACCAAAACCCGCACTGGCGTTGAAGCAATCTGCCGCGAGCATCGCTTTGTGCTCGAGCGCATGTTTGCTGCCGGAACGCTGCCGGTGGAGCTGCGCGCGCTGCGGACCGCGGCGCTGGCTGGCACGCATCTCAAGCAGTCATTCTTGGAGTGGCAGGCCGGGCTCAATGCTGCCGCTTGGCGCAGCTTGGGGCAAGCCCGCAAAATTTCAACTGCGAGCGGGGCGGGGAGGCGGGGCCTTCGGGGTCGGGCTGGGCCGGCGCGGGCGGGACGCCCCCCTTAACTGCTGGCGACGGCCG
>QWRL01000053.1 GCA_003670425.1 Chloroflexota bacterium | reverse complement strand
GGTGAAAAGGCAAAAATTCAACCCCTGAATCAAAAGCAGCTATCGGGTGTAATTTGATTTCCAGTTTTTATGCTGCGGTGCACATAGGGCTGGCACAAATCTTTAGCGTAATTATAATTAAGCAAACAACGAAGACATATGGCGTTCTTCCACTAGTTGACTCATCGCGGTGTCGAGTGGGCGGCTCTGAAAACGGTTAGCCGCGTCAAGTATCCGGGGCAGTAAATGAATATCACCGGCTGAGTTTAGAAATATGTTGGATCTGCCCAATACCCAGTGCACCGCTAAGTCAATGTCGGGCTGTTTTGTGAGCGGCTCGTACCAAACACTAGAAGTCCGGTTTTTGCTGCCCCACGGTCCACAGGTGATTGATTTGATCGTCTGTACAGCCACCTGACGTTCCGCACATAGTTTCAACAACGCTTCAAAATCGGAGATATATTTGTTGTCTTGTTTCATCACAAAGTTGTAAGGCAGTAAAACCGAGTCGAAGTCAAAGTGGTTCAGACTCCGTAGGTGAAATGCAGGAATATTCAAACCGTGTCCGGTGACGCCAATGAATCTTACCAAGCCTTCCTGGCGCGCTTCAATAGCTGCTTTGAGTGCACCGTTGTCCCCCATTGCTTCGTCCCACTCGTCAGGATGTCCCAAGTTATGCAATTGAATGAGGTCAAACGAATCGACGCGCAGTCGTGCGAGCGACTGATGTATCTCGTTGCGCGCTTTGGCATAACTGCGCTCGCCAGTTTTGGTGGCCAGAAAGAAATTCTTTCGGTGTTGTGCCATCCAAGGCCCGATCCGCTCTTCGGCATTCCCGTAGCTGGCAGCAGTGTCTATGTGGTTGATCCCATATTCCAAAAGCTGATCCAAGGTTTCGTCCGCTTCCGCTTGCGTCACACTGCCCAAAGCAGCAGCGCCAAAGATAATCACGGAACTCATATGGCCGGTGCGCCCAAAGGGTCTTTTCTCAATCATGACATGTCTCCATTGTAAAAAGTTAATATGTAGTGTTGGCCTTCCTCTGGTCACGCATGAATGTAGCCGCCGGTGAGGCCGTGGGCTGCTTCCATCAACACCTCTGAAAGCGATGGATGGGCGTGCACGTTGCGCGCAATCTCTTCGATTGTGAGCTCCGCGTTATGCGCAAGGGTCAGCTCTGGCAGCAGCTCTGTGACCTGCGGGCCAATCAGATGCGCACCAAGGATTTCGCCGGTGCCGGCGTCGGTGATGAGCTTGGCCCAACCGCTGCCCTCGTTTAGGCCAAGCGCTTTCCCGTTGGCCTGAAAGTTAAAGCGCGCCACCTTTAGCTCGTGTCCGGCTGCGCGCGCTTCCGCCTCCGTGTGCCCAAATGACGCCACCTCGGGATGGCAGTATGTGGCGCGCGGCATCATCTTGTAGTCCAGCGCTACGGTTGGGTGGGCGCCAATTGTTTCGGCGCACACAATGCCCTGCGCCGAGCCCACATGCGCCAGCAGCAGTTCACCGGTTACATCGCCGATGGCATACACGCCCGGTACGCTGGTGCGCATGCCCGCATCCACTTGAATGAAGCCACGCTCCAGCTTCACACCCAGCGCCTCTAACCCCAGATCTTTGGTGTTTGGTGCAAACCCCATCGCCAGCATCACCTGGTCAGCTTCGAATGTCTCGCTGGTTCCGCCGGTGCTGATGGTGACGCGCACCTGCGCCCCGCTGCTGTCAAGTTTCTCCAATGTTGCGCCGGCGCGCACTTCAATGCCTTGGCGCTTGAAAGCCTTTGCCAGTTCGCCGCTTACCTCTTCATCCTCGCGCGGCAGCAGGCGCGGCAGTTTCTCCACCACAGTTACGTGGGTGCCGTATGCGTTCCAAATGGTTGCAAACTCCACGCCGATGGCGCCGCCGCCAATGATCACTACGCGTTCCGGACGCGTCTCCTGCAAAATGGCCTCCAGATAAGTGAATACCCGCTTGCCATCCGTTTTGAACGCTGCTGGAACTAGCACGTGCGCACCAGTGGCCACCACAATGTTGGCAGCACTGACGCTGCGCGTTGTCCCGTCTGCGCTGGTCACTTTTACCGCAGACGCCGAAGTTAATTCAGCCGAGCCGCTGAGCACATCAATCTTGTTCTTTTTGAGCAGGAACTCCACGCCCTTGACCAGGCGCCGGGATATCTGGCGCGAGCGCTGCACCGCAGCAGCAAAATCCAACTGCAGGTTCTCCAGCTTGAAGCCGAAGTCTTTGCCGCCATGGCGCAGCAGTTCGGCCACTTCTGCATTCTTCAGCAGTGACTTGCTTGGAATGCAGCCCACGTTCAGGCACACGCCGCCCAGCCACTCTTTTTCCACGATGGCCACGCGCTGCCCAAGCTGGCTGGCGCGAATGGCGCATACATAGCCGGCCGGTCCGGCGCCAATCACAATCATGTCGTAGTCCATGCGGTTCAGGTCTCCTTGGGCAGTGCGCCGCGCTGGCGGGCTGCGATTGTACTTCTGCGCTGCGCGCCAGATCCGGCCGGGCGCAGCATGTTAAAACTTGGTGGGCGTGCGCCCGCTCGGGTCGTGCACCCACACCCACGTTTCGGTGTCGGCCCATTCATACAGCCAGAGCGCATCACGCGGCGAGAGATTCACGCAGCCGTGCGACTTTTGAAAGCCAAACTTGTTGTGCCAGTACGCGCCGTGCAGCGCACGCGATCCGTCATAGTACATCACCCACGGCACATCCTCAATCAGGTAGTAGTCGCTTTGGTCTGCGGCAAACGCGCCGCCCATGTCATCTTTGAGCAGCTTCTCGTAAATCTGGAACAGGCCGGGGTGCGTCACCCATTGGCTGATGCCGCTTGAAACGAGCGTGGTGTACACCATGCGCTCGTCTTCGTAGGCTGCCAGCGTTTGCTCGTAGAGGTTCACATCTATCCAGCGCCCGCTAACGCCTGGCGGTGGTGCGGTCAACTGCACCAAACCCACCGCGCGGTGTTCCACCCAGGCATGCGGCCCCACCAGCAGCCAGGTGTCGCTGCCGCTTTCAAGTGTGGCGTACACCTGCACCAGCGTGTAGCGCTCCAGTGCCCGCTTTTGCTGTGGCGCACTCCATGCGGGTTTCGTGAACGGCCGCACAGTTTGCACCAGCCACGCCAGTGCGCGCTGCGGCTGCGTGGTCACCTTTGCGCCCTGAAAGTCTGACGGGCCGACCGGCACAAGTGCGTCTGTGCGCACATACTCGCGCTCGTTAATTTGCGTCCAGGTGAGGCCGGGGTTGGTTGTGAGGCTTACATACAAGAAGCCCACATTCTGGCCGATGCCCAGCTGGCGTACGGGCAGGCTGCCGGCTGGTGGCTGCGGCTGGTTGAATACGGGCGTGTCCGGCGCGGCGCGCGCGTATGAGCGATTGACTGGCAGGTCAGATTTTTCCGGAAATGCAGCCGGCAGCAGTGGAAGATCCCACGGCAGCTGAAAACTCTGCAGGCGCGCAGCGGTGGCACCGGGGCCCGCATTTGGGCAGCCCGCCAACCCCTGGCGCTGATCGAAAGGCGTGCATAAGTATGCGGGGTCCACTGCGGGTGGCGGCGGCGCCAGTGGTGCGGCAGCGCGCGCGGGAGCCGCGCTAATAAGTGCCAGCAGCAGCCCGCATCCGGCGCGCGCCGCCGTGCGTATTTTGGCCTGGGAATAACACATTTGGCTTATTTTATCCGCAAGCCCCAGGCACTGCCGAGTGATAAACTCCACAAAAGACCAATTTATTTTCTCAAGAGCCACTAACTAATGACTACAACGCCAGATGCGATTACAACTCCCGCGCCGCGCGCGGCCCGCACGCGCTTTTTAGTGGGCGGCGGCCTGTTGCTTGCGGCCATCGTTTACCTCATTCTCACCACCGCTGCGGGCAGCAGCACCTACTACTATACGATTGCAGAGCTGCGCGCGCGCGGCGGCACGGCAGTGGGCGAGCCGGTGCGCATCTCTGGCGCCGTGCTGGGCGACAGCATTGTGTATGATGCCGGCAAGCTTGAGCTGCGCTTTACCACTGTGAACATCCCCGGCGAGCAAAGCGAGATTGACGCGCGCGGCGGGCTGGCCGCGGTGCTGCATGCCGCCACCACGGACCCGCGCGCGGTGCAGCTGCCGGTGGTGTACTACGGCCCGCGCCCGGACTTGCTGCGCCACGAGGCGCAGGCCATCCTTACCGGCCAGCTGGGCGCAGATGGTGTCTTCCATGCAGATGAGCTGCTGCTGAAGTGCCCGACGCGCTACGAGCAGCAATTGCCGCAGCAGGCGGCTGCGCGCTAGGCGCCGGCCATGCACCCAAACGCTGCGCGGCGTGACGGCGTGACGGCAGCGCGCTGCTGCCAGCACCGGCTGCGTTCATGATCGCCGCGCTTTCACTGCCACATTTACTACTGGCCGACCTTGGCCTGTCTGCTGCGCTGCTGGCATTTTGCAGCGCGCTGTACGCCATACCGGCTGCGCTGCGCAAGGATGCACGCTGGCTGGCATCGGCGCGCAACGCTGCGATTGCGCCTTTTGTGCTGCTGACGCTGGCGGTTGCCTGCCTGGAGGGGCTGCTGTACAGCGGTGCGTTTGGCTTGCAGTATGTGAATGCTGTGACCAGCCGCGCGATGCCGTGGTACTTGCGCCTGACGGCGCTGTGGGGCGGTCAGGCGGGCAGCCTCTTCTTCTGGTGCTGGCTGCTCTCCGGCTACTCGGCGCTGGTGATGCTGCGCAACTGGCGCCGCGAACGCGATCTGCAGCCCGGGGTCACGGTTGTGCTGATGGTGACGCTGCTGTTCTTTTTGGGATTGGTGATTGCGCTGGAGAACCCGTTCAACAAGCTGTGGGTGGCGCCTGCGGGCGGTGTGAGCGCCGGCATTTGGCAGCCGGCTGGCACGCTGCCGTTTGCCCCCAATGATGGCCGGGGACTCAACCCGCTGCTGCGCCATCCCGGCATGATCATTCATCCGCCCATGCTTTATCTCGGCTTCATCGGCTTTGTGGTGCCCTATGCGTTTGCAATTGCAGCGCTGGTGGCGGGCCGCCGCGATGATGCGTGGATCCGCGTCTCGCGGCGCTGGACGCTGCTGGCGTGGATGTTTCTTTCGCTGGGGTTGCTGCTGGGCGGGCGCTGGGCTTACGATGTGCTGGGCTGGGGCGGCTACTGGGGCTGGGATCCGGTGGAGATTGCGGCGTTCATGCCGTGGCTCACGGCCACCGCATTCCTGCATTCGGTTCTGATCCAGGAGAAGCGCGGCATGTTCAAGCATTGGAACATGAGCCTGATTATTCTTACGTATGCGCTGGTGGTGCTGGGAACTTTTCTGACGCGCTCTGGCGTGCTGTCCTCGGTGCATGCATTTGCACAGAGCGCCATCGGCCCGTGGTTTTTTGCCTTTGTGGCATTGATGGCATGCGTATCTTTGGGGCTGCTGCTGAAACGCTGGGAGCTGCTGCGCGGTGACAATGCGCTGGACAGCTGGCTCTCGCGCGAAGGCTTGTTTCTGCTCAACAACTTAATTTTCATGGGTATCTTGGCCGCCTGCTTGTGGGGCGTGATGTACCCGATTATTTCCGAGCTGTTCACCGGCCAAAAAGTGACCGTGGGCCCGCCCTACTATGAGCGCACCACCGGACCGTTATTTGCGGTCTTGCTGCTGTTGATGGGGGTGGCCCCGCTGGCTGCGTGGCGCGCGGGGGCTGCGCGCCGCCTGGGGCGCGCATTTTGGAAACCAGCGCTGCTGGCCGGCTTGCTGCCCGCGGGTTTGCTGCTGGCCGGCATCACACAGCCGGCCGCATTACTGGGCTTGTGGCTGGCTGCACTGGTGGCGTGCGTAACGCTCTACGAGTTTTACCGCGGCGCACAGGCGCGGGCCCGCCTTACCGCTGGCGGATTCTGGCATTCCTTTGTGCATTTGGTGCTGCGCAACCGGCGTCGCTATGGCGGCTTCACCATTCATCTGGGTGTTGTGCTGATGGCGTTTGGCATCATTGGCATTGAGCTGTTTCAAAGCGAGACGCAGGCCACGCTGGCTTACGGTGAGCAGCTTTCCATTGGCCAATATCAATTGCGCTACGACTCGCTGGTGGAGTTCCCGGCCTCCGACGGGCGCGTGATTACGCGCGCCACGCTGAACGTGAGCAAGAACGGCCGCGTGGTCACGCAGCTTTTTCCGCGCCGTGATTATTTTACGGACAGCCAGCAGCCCATGACCATTCCGGCCGTTTACAGCACGCTGCCCGAAGACTTGTATGTGCTGCTGGTGGGTTGGGAGCCGGCAGGTGCGGGCGGCGCCACCTTCAAGGTGTATGTAAACCCGCTCGTCAACTGGCTGTGGGCGGGCGGCTTGGTGTTTATCATTGGCACGCTGGTGGCCACATGGCCGGAGCGCCGCGAACTGCAGACTGCCGCGGAGCGCGCGCGCGCGGCGCAGTTGGCGGTGCGCAGCGTGTCCGCCGGAGCCTAGGCAGCGTGCCGGCTGCATGGCCGGAGCATCCGCTTGTGTGCGGCGGTGTCAATCACAATCGCGTGCGGGCAGGCCGTTGCGTGCCAATGGGTGTGCCCGCGCAGCAATCAATTCTATAACTTGAAGATGCGGTTCTTGCGCGTGCCTTTGCAGTATGCGCTTGCGCTTGTGGCGCTCGCGGCAGCTTTGTTTTGGCTGCCGGCCAGCGTGCGGGCTGCGGCGGCCACGCCGACTGATGACGAAGTGAACGCCGTTGCCAGCCAGCTGTACTGCCCCGTTTGTGAAAATGTGCCGCTGGATGTGTGCGGCACGCAGGCGTGCAGCCAGTGGCGCGCCATCATCCGCCAGAAGCTGCAGGCGGGCTGGAGCGCCAGCCAGATCCACGCATTTTTTGCGGAGCAGTACGGCACGCGCGTACTGGCCAGCCCGCCGTTTGCCGGTGCAAGCGTGCTCTTTTGGCTGGTGCCGCTGGCGCTGCTGGCTGCGGGCACGGTGCTGCTGGTGCGCACGCTGCGCAAGCCGGCGACAGCTGCCACAGGCGCTGCCGGGCCGGTGAGTGAAGCGCATGCAGCGCGCATGGAGCGTGAGCTGGATGACTGGCGCTGAGGCTCCGCTGCTGGCAGCCACGCCGGCAGGGCTGGCGCGGCGCTGGCAGCTGCTGGCGTGGCTGCTGCTGCTGGCGCTGCTGGCGGTGGTGGGCGCCAAGCTGGTGCAAGTTTCGCGCGGGTCCGCCACCAGCGGCGCAGCACCATTGTTCACACTCGCCAGTTTTGACGGTACGCAGCACACGCTGCAGGCTTACCGCGGCAAAATTGTGGTGGTGAACTTTTGGGCGTCATGGTGTGCGCCATGCGCTGCGGAGGCTGCGGACCTGGAGCAGACTTGGCAGGCGTATCGCGAGCGCGGCGTGGTGTTCCTGGGCGTGGATTATGTGGACACCGAGCCGGAGGCGCGCGCCTTCATTGAACTGTGGCAGCAAACCTACCCGAACGGGCCGGATCGCGGCACTGTGATTGCGCAGGCCTTTCGCATTCGCGGCGTGCCGGAAACTTACATCATTGACCAGCGTGGACAGCTGCAGGCGCCCATCATCGGGCCCACAAACCGCGCGCAGTTGAGCGCCGTGCTGGACCGCTTGCTGGCACAGCCCTGAGCGATGGCGGCTGCATCCGGGCTGCTGGCGCTGACACTACTGCTGGTTTTGGCTGCATTTTTGGCGCTGCCGCTGCTGCAAGCGCCGTACGCAGCGGATGAAGTGCAGCCGCTGGAGCTGCTGACGGAGCAGCGCGAACTGGTGCTGCGCGCGCTGGCCGAGCTGGAGCTGGACCACGCAGCACAAAAACTGGACCCGGCGGATCACGCGCAGCAGCGCGCGCTGCTGCTGCAGGAGGGCGCAGCGCTGCTGCGCCAGCTGGATGCGCTGGCTGCAGCGCCGGACATGGCAGCGCAGCTGGAGCAGGAAGTGGCGCGCCTGCGCAGCGCGGGAAGTGATGCGCACTAGCTTTCTGCTGCGCGCCTTGCTGCTGTGCAGCGCTGCACTGGCTGCGGGTGCCTGCACACTGGCGGGCGATGTGACTCCGCCGCCCGGCTATGTGCCGTTTGAGATGGCCGCGCCAGTGGCGCTGGCTGCGGGCGTGGCGGCGGATGCCGCCAATGGTGCGCGCTTGTACGCGCAGCACTGCACCGCCTGCCACGGTGCGAACGGCGCCGGTGATGGCGAACTGGCAGCCAAACTGCCCGGGCCGCTGCCCAACTTTACGGATGCACAGCTTGCGGCTGTGCGTGAACCACAATTCTGGTTCAACATTATTAGCAATGGAAACCTGGCGGCACTGATGCCGCCGTGGAAGGACCGGCTCTCTGTGCGACAACGCTGGGACCTGGTGGCGCACTTGTACAGCTTGAGCGGCAATGCGGCGCGCGTGCCGGTGGCGGCTGCGCCGGCTGTGCCGGCAGTGCGCGTGCACGGGCGCGTGTTGAACGCCACGCGCGGCACGGCAGCTGCTGCGGGCTTGCTGCTGACGCTAGTGACGGCGGATGCGCAGGGCGCGCAGCGCACGCTGCAAACGGCCACGGACCGCGCCGGCAATTTTGTTTTTGATGATGTGCAGCTGGCGCCGGATGCGCGCATGGAAGTGCGCGCCGAGCACGAGCGTGTGAAGTATGCCAGCCGCACCATCGCGCTGGAGCCCGGCCGGGTTGATTACCCGCTGGATATGGAAATTTTTGACAGCACAGCTGCGCTTGATACTGTGGAGCTTGTGCAGCTGCATTTTATTGTGGAGCAGCAAGCGGCAGCGCTGCTGGTGACGCAGGTGGCGGTGCTGCGTAATACCGGCAAGCGCACCGTGGCGCCCGTGGCGGCGCCACTGCTGGCGCTGCGCCTGCCGGCTGCGGCCAGCCAGGCGCAGCTGCGCCCGGAACAAAGCTGGCCGGCGCGGCTCACTGCGGCAGGTGTGGAGCTGGCCACGGCGCTGTTGCCCGCGAGCGCAGCCGAGCCTGCCACGCAGCAGGTGGTTGTGTCTTATTTTTTGCCAAGCGCCACACTGGTAAATATTGTGCAGCCGCTTGATTATCCGGTGCGCAGTGTGACCGTGACCGTGCCCGCCGGACAGCTGCGCGTGGCGGGCGCTGCGGCGCAGCCGCTTGGCGAACGCGAGGTGCGCCCCGGTGTGCGCATGCAAGTGCTGCAGCTGGTGCCGCCGCCGCCCGGCACAGCGCTGCAGTTTGCACTTGAGGCAAACGCAGAAAGCGGCCTGCGCCCTGAGGCGCTGCTGACGCTGGCGGCTGGCGCGTGCCTGCTGGCCGTGGGCACCGGGCTGCTGGCCGGTGCGCTGCGCCTGCTGCGTGTACGCCGTGCGCCGCCCACAATGGCGCAAGCCGCAGCCGGGCGGGACAAGCTGCTGCGCGTGATTGCCCATCTGGATGACAGCCACGCGCTGGGTGAGCTTTCGGCGGGCGAGCACCAGCGCCAGCGCGCACGCGCCATGCGCAAGCTGCTGCAACTGGTGCGCAACTACAACCTGCCGCTCGGCGCACCCGGTGTGTAATTGGCGCGCCACCAGTTTTGATTATGGAGTGCCGGCTGCATGATTGACGTGCGCGGTGTCGAGCACGGCTACGCGGGCAAGCCCGTGCTGCGCGGCGTGGATTTGCAGGTGGCTGCCGGCGAGTTTGTGGCGTTGTTTGGCGCCAATGGCGCGGGCAAGACCACGCTGCTGCGCATTCTTGCCACGCTGGCGCGCCCCGTCCGCGGCCGTGTGGTGCTGGGCGGCTTTGATCTGGCTGTAGACCCGCAGGCGCTGCGCGCGGTGGTGGGCTTCGTTGGCCATCACCCGCTGCTCTATCCGGAACTGACTGCAATTGAGAATTTGCAGTTTTATGCCAGCCTGTATGGCGTGGAGCCGGCGCGCGTGCGCTGCGATGCGCTGCTGGAGCAGGTGGGATTGATGCGCCAGCGCGCAGAGCGCGTGCGCTATTTTTCGCGCGGCATGCAGCAGCGCCTGGCAATTGCGCGCGCCATTTTGCACAGCCCGCGTGTGCTGCTGCTGGACGAGCCGCACAGCGGCTTGGACCAAAATGCAGCCGCCCAGCTGGATGCACTGCTGCAGGCTGAAGCTGCAGCCGGCCGCAGTGTGCTGCTGGTAACACATGATGTGCAGCGCGGCATTGCGCTGGCGGACCGCGTGCTTGTGCTGGGGCGCGGGCGCGTGGTGTATGCATGCGCTGCCGCGTCCGTGTCCGCCACGGAGCTGGCGGTGCACTTTGCGGGTGCGGATGGCACGTAAGCCCGGCATGCTGCGCGTCATTGGCGCGCTGCTGTGGAAGGACTTGCTGAGCGAGCTGCGCGGGCGCGCGCTGCTGGCTGCGCTGGTGGTGTTTGCGCTGCTGACGGTGGTGGTCTTTAACTACGCGCTGGATCTGGAGCGCACCGTGCGCGCCAGCGTGGGGGCGGGTGTGCTGTGGGTGACAATTGTGTTTGCAGCCACGCTGGCGCTCAACCGCGTTTTTGCCGCCGAGCGCGAGCATGCACTGCACGAGGGGCTGCTGCTGGCGCCGGTGGAGCGCCTCGCCATTTATTTTGGCAAGCTGCTTTCCGGCTTGTTGTTTGTGCTGCTGGTGGAGGCCGTGGTGCTGCCGGTGTTCGCGCTGTTATATGACCTGCCGGTGGCGCAGCCGCTAAACCTGGCGGTGCTGCTGCTGGGCACGCTGGGCTACCTGCTGCCCGGCACGCTGCTGGCGGCGCTGGCTGCGCACGCGCGGGCGCGTGAAGTGCTGCTGCCGGTCCTGCTTTTTCCGGTGGCCATGCCGGTAATCCTGTCCGCAGTGCGCGCCAGCCAGGAAGTGCTGGCCGGCAGTGCCTGGGTGCGCGTTGCGCCCGCCTTCAACCTGCTGGTTGCAAGCGATATTATCTTTCTGGCACTGGCGGTGCTTTTGTTTGACCAAGTGGTGGCCGAGTAAAGCGCAGCCGGGCTGCGCAAATTGGAATATGGATTTAGACGCATGCAAAAAAATACGGGCCTGAAAATTTTGTCAGTTAGCTCCGTGCTGCTGCTGGTAGCTGCGCTATATATGGTATTTGTTTACGCCCCGCTGGAGGCTGTGATGGGCGCGGTGCAGCGCGTGTTTTACTTTCATGTAGCGGCTGGCTGGGTGGGCGCGCTCGCATTTTTTGTGGCGTTTGCGGCGGGGCTGCTGCATTTGCGCCGCGGCAGCCTGCTGGCAGACCGCGTGGCACTGTGCTCCACGGAGATCGGGCTGGTGTTCATGTCCATGAACATTGTCAGCGGCGCCATTTGGGCGCGGCCCATCTGGAACACGTGGTGGACCTGGGATCCGCGCCTGACGACCGCAACCATCACCTGGCTGCTGTACGCGGCTTACCTGCTTCTGCGGCAGGGCATAGAAGACCCGCAGCGCCGCGCGCGCTTTGCGGCAGTGTACGGCGTGATCGCGTTTGCCAGCGTGCCGCTTACTTTCGCTGCCATTCGCATTTTTCGCAGCATTCACCCGGTGGTGATTGGCGCCGGCGCGCCAGGCGCCAAGGGCAGCTTTGACATGACCCCCGCCATGCGCGACACGCTGCTTTTCTCTGTGCTTGTCTTTACAGTGCTGTACGGCACGCTGTTGTGGCACCGGCTGCGCCTGGAGCAGCTCAGCGAGCGCGTGGCGCAGATGCGCCTGCGGTTGTTGCAAGGCTGATGCGGCCATGGTAAATACAGCGGCGGAGACGGCTTATTACCTTTGGCTGGCTGCCGGCGCGTTTGGCCTGCTGGGTGGCGGTTACCTTGTGCTGCTGGTGCAGCGCTGGCGTGCATTGCAGGCTGCGCTGGCTGGCCTGCAGGCGAATGCTGAGCAGCAAGAGGCTGGCAGGTAGCTAAACCAAATCCGAAAAGTAAAAAGCGCTGAGCCGAACCCGGATCTGGAGTTCGACCAGACATTGGGGGGTTACAGCGCACCGCAGAAGTTTTAGTATGCGCGGCGTCGCGGCGTGTTGTAGCGCGCGCTAGTTTCTGGCAGAGAGGAGCTGGTGCTTGGGGCTGCTGGGTGCCGGTGGTGTGGTGGAGATAAAAGCCGGGGTAATTTTTATACTTAAAGCTTTGATGTAGCTTTAGGAGTGGGCCTTTCTAGGCCGGGGAAGCGAGCGGGCTCGTGAAAATTGGGGTGCAAAGAGCGGTGTAGTACCTTAGCATTTGAGTGCAGAGGAAAATAGCCTTGAATTTCCTACCCATTAGATTCTGTCTCGGAGCAGGAAAAACTTGAATCCAGAAAAACTGCTCGGAAATGCGGAAGACCTTACACGTCGTTTGCGCACATTGTCGGGCATTGTTTCACTTTGGATTACAAATATTGAGACCTGAGATCTTCCCATTTGGTGGATCAATTTTCTATGGTGTCTTTTTCTCTTGCATAAAGATACGCTGGTACTGCACTCACTTCTCATCCACCCCCCGCAAAAATATTTCGCCCCAATTCCCGCAGCTCCGTAAAGCCGGCAGCCAGCAACACGCCCACGTAGAGGGCAGCGGCCAGCACTGCAATACCTGCCAGTTGCCATAAGCTGTTGGCGCCGCGTGTGCCTACCCAAAGCACGCCACCCATTGCAGCTGTAGCCAGACCTGCTTGCGC
>QWRL01000052.1 GCA_003670425.1 Chloroflexota bacterium | reverse complement strand
GCCGATGGGGTGGGCAACATTGGCAACTGCTACGCGGGCTCAGCCACCGCCAGCAGCGGGCTGATTTCAAAATCAATAATGTCCGCCAGCTGTGCAAAGTCGTTGGCCGCATGCGCGGCGGCAAAGTGCTCAAACGGCTCCAGCAGCGCATCATGCTGCGCGGTGCCGAGTTGATGGTTGACCTCAAAGATCAAGGCGTCAACCAGTTCAACCAGCAATTCATCGCGGCCGGCAGCCTGGCCGCTGCGCAGTGCGGCGACGCACGCGGGCAGCAGGTTGCGCAGGGCAGTGGTGGATTCGATCATGGTGTAATTCTCCTTGGGCATTTTGCCGGTGGTGATGTTCAATGGTTCAGGCTTCAATTAGCGCGGGCTGTGAGATGTGGCGGGTGCGCACCTGCTGCGCCTCATGGCGCGCCAGCGGGCGGTCGCGGTTCTCGCGGCTTTGCGGCGAGCGCAAATACAATCCCAGCACTTCGTTCAAGTGCAGGAATACTTCCGGCGGTGCGCAGCGCAGCCAAAATTCCCAGTCGCCGGCCACCTGCAGCTGCTCATCAAAGCTGCCGTAGCGCGCATGCAGCGCGCGGCGCCACATGGGCTGCGGTCCCACAAAGCAATCCTGGCGCAATCGGGCGGCATCAAAGTCCTCCCAGTTGGCAGCGTTTACGGCACTGTTGTTTTCGAAGGTTTCATTTTCGCGTTCGGTGATCAGCACATCCGCATAAACCAGCGCAATGTCTGCGCGTTGCGCAAGCGCGCCGGCCATGCGCTCAAACGCGTCCGCGCGGTGGCGGTCATCCGCATTGGCATTGGTCAGGAACTGGCCGCGCGCCGCCGCAATGCCAAGGTTCCACGCCGCATACACGCTGCACGGCCCGGGTGCGCGCAGGTACACAATGTTGTCGTACAGCTGCTGGTACTCTGCCACAATCGCGCGCTCGTTTTGCTGCGAGCCGGCGTCGATCACAATAATCTCAAGCCGGTCGGCAATCGTCTGCGCTTCAAGATCGTCGAGGAGGCCGCGCATGAAGCGCTCGGCGTTGTACACAGAGACAAGCGCTGACACCAGCGGCGGGCGGGCGGGCTGTGCGCCGGTGGGGGCGGCTGCCGGCATGGCGGCTGCAGTTTGCGCTAGCGCGCGCCCAAATGGCAGCCCAAGGCGCGCCATGCCCTCGGCCAGCGCCTGCTCGATGCGGTCGGCGGTGTGCGCCCATGTATAGCTGCGCGTCACAGTCGCGCGCCCGTTGGCAGCCAGCTCGGCGCGCAGCGCGCTGCTGCGGTGCAGCTCCACAAGTGCGGCTGCAATTTTATCGGGGCGCTGCGGCGGCACGACGAGCGCATTGTGCCCGTCCAGCAGATAGTCGCTGGCACCGGGGTGGGTGGCAATCACGGCGCAGCCGGCGGCCATGGCTTCCAGCGGGGGCAGTGGCAGGCCTTCAAAATGGCTGGCATGCACAAAAATATCCGCGCTGCCCAGCAGCGCTGCGTATTCGGCTTGCGGCAGCGGCGGCAGCAGTTGGTGCTGCAGCCCGCCCATATCCAGCGGCTGGCCCATTACCAGCACCTCAAAGTTTGCGCCCATGCTGCGCGCCAGTTGCAGCGCGCGCACAATATCCGCACTGCCGCGGAAGGCATGCTCGCGGCTGAGGAACATTACGCGCGGCAGGCTGGCACTTTTGGCGCCGGGCACAAAGCGCTGCGTGTCCACGCCGCCCGGCACCAGCGGCGCCAGCACATCGCGGCCGTAGATCAGCTCCAAAATTTGCTGCACATAACTGGAGGTTGCAAAGTACTGCAGTTGCGGCAGGCGGTAAGACTGCTCGGACATGGCGCGCCAGCTGTCCGGCCGGCCGGTGAGCGCCGGGAAGCGCGGCTCATAGGAGTGCACCCAGTAGAACTTGCCCGTTGCGTTGGAATTGGCAACCAGCTCTGCCGTGGGTGAATACGGGCTGATGAGCACGCCGCGAAAGTCGGGCAGCTGCGAAAGCGGGCGCACGGGAAATTCCAGCTGCAGCCAGTCGCAATTTAAGTCCGGGTGCGTCACATAGCAGGCAGTGTCGTAGCCGCGCCGCGTCAGCTCGTTGAGAGTTTCGGCAATGCAGCGCACGCCGCCGGATGTGAAGTTGAGCGTCTCCGTAACCATTGCAATGGACGACCCGGCCGCGGGCGCTGCCGTGTGCTTCAGCACAGCGGCAGTGGCAGCCGGCGATGTTTGCGTGGCGCGCTGCGCGCTGCGCAGCGCCACGGGCAGCGCAGGCGGGGCGGGCTGCGCTGCGGGCAGCAGGCGGGCAGCAGCCACTTGGCGCGCAATTTCATCCCAGTGCGCTGCATGCGCGGGCTGCTCGTAGATCCAGTGCAGCGTGATGGTGCTGCCATTGGCAATTGCCTGCGGCAGGTGCGGCAAAATTTTGTGCGCGTCGTTGTAAAGCGGCGGCAGGCACAGGTCCAGCTGCAAGCTGCCATGGTCCAGCTTGTGCATGCCGTGCTGCCGGCCCGCTTCGCCGCCAAGCAACTGCTCAAAGCCATACTCGTTGAGCACATCCAGCAGCGGCTGCGTATAAACATTGAAGGGCGCAATGAACTTGCGCAGCTTGAAATCGGCCAGCTTGTGCAGCGCGCGCTGCATGCTGGCGCGCAATTCAGCCGGCGTGGCAAACGCAAACTCACCGCCCAGCGGCCAGGTTTCTGTGATGCGCTGCCAGCGCGCTGCAAAGCGGTGCCAGCCGTGGTTAAAGCCGTGCAGGGCCACCTCGCAGTGCTGCAAGCCGCGCAGGAAAAAGAGATCAGAGTGATTGTTAATCAGCTCGGGCGAAACACCAAGCACATACGGCACGCCGCGGCGCTCGAAGGCCTGCAGGAACTGCCACAGATGGTCGCGGTGATCGTAGCCCGGCTGGCTGCGCAGCTGGTTGTGCAGCGCCAAGTCGCCGTGCGGAAAGTCGTCGATGCGAATTAGCATTGGGCAGTTCCGGCTGCTGCGCTTGCCGCGCGCAGTTTTCCAAGCACATATTGCACGCCATAAGGGTAGGGGCGGCCGCCGGGAAATTCGTGCATGCCCGGCTCGGGCTGCAGGCTGGCAAAGTCCGCGCCAAACTCGCCGCTATAGTCGGCGCTGTGCATAAAGTCCGCCCGCACGGTGAAGCGCACTGCAAACTCAAAGTCGATCAACAGCGGCTCAAGCTCGGCGGTGATCAGTACATTGCTTTCGTTCAGGTCCGCATGGAAGCAGCCGTGGTCGTAAAGATATTCCACGGTGCTGGTGAGCTTGAGCTCAATCAGGCGCAGTTGCGCGTCCGTTAGCGGCCGGTCCCAGTTTTCAACGGCGGTGCCGGCGCATTGCTGCAGGATAAGCGCGGCGCGCCCGTCTGAGAGCTGCTGCCAGCCATGGCAGCGCACAATGCCGGGGTGGTCAAGTGCGGCCAGAAAGTTGTGCTCGCGCTCAATGCGCAGCGGGTCCCATATTTTTGCAAATACCTGCATCCCGCTCAATGTGCCGCGCATGTAGCTGCGGTCTGCGTTGCGCGTGCGGGTGGGCGGCAGGTAAGGCTGCAAGCCGGCGCCGTTTAGTGCAGCCATTATGTGCGCTGCCCGCGGAAGGCCGGCCGCGTGCGGCCGTTCAACTCGCCCGGCGCATTTTGGCCGGAGTCCGAGGATTGCAGGGTTTGCACGGATGCGAACCCCATGGATTCCAGATAGCCACGGTAGCGCTGCACTTCGCGTGCGCCATCGGCACTGTGCCCTTCCAGGTAGTAGGTGTGCGCAATGTGCGGCGCAAGGCTGCGCGAGAAGCCGCCCGCGTTGGTTAGGTTCTCAATCATCGAGCAGCAGAACACAATATCAAACTGGTCCACGCCAAAGGTTTCCGAAAAAGTGTTGAAGTCAAAGCGGTTCAGGTCCAGCTGCATGTATTCGGCGTTGAGCGCGCTGCGCGCAGCCAGCTGTTGCGCGGCGTGCACATAGTGCGGGTCGCTGTCCACGCCCACCACGCGCGCGGCACCGCGGCGCTTGGCCTCCAGGCACAGCATGCCAAGGTTGGCGCCGAGGTCCAGCACGGTTTTGCCATTGAAGTCGATGTCATCGAGCTGCAAGTCACGCACACGCGGTGCGTAGGAGCGCAGGCCGGGCAGCAGGTTTCCGTTTTCCAGCGGCATGGATTGGTAGGGCAGGTAGCAATGCACACCCTGCACCACGGTGGCGGTGTTTTCGCCGGCATTGGGAATGGCGTGCAGCGTGTCTTCCAGCGTGGGGCGCTGCACACCCAGCACCGCCAGAATCTGCTGCGCACGGCGCACGTAGGTGTGCTGGCTGCGCACGTGGGCATAGCCCGCGCGCGCGATGCGTTCGCATTCCTCCGGTGCGTGCAAATATTCTTGCAGCTGGCGCTCCAAGTCTGTGCGCTGCGCGTACACGGCCAGATGCTCGCCAATGTTGAAGAGCTGCTCCAGGCCGGGCGTGTAATTGGTGAGCAAAAAGCTGCCGCACGCCAGCGTTTCAAATGTGCGGTAGTTGATGTCCAGGCCCATGTTGCGGTTCCAGTGCACCTGATAGCTGTTGACCGTGCGCACCATGTCCGGGCCGAGCACCATCTGCGCATGCTGCAGCCCGTGTTGCTGCTGCAAGAACGCCAGCCACTCGCCGCGATTGCCGGTGTTGCCGCAAAAGCCGAGCGGCACGCTGCGCTCAACCGGGTACATGCGGTCCAGTAGAAAGTGGTCCGCGGCGTTGGGCAGCCATTGCGCGCCACCGGCCACACGCGCAAAGCGGCTTACGTAATGCTGCGTGGCGCTGAATACCGCGTCAAAGCGGTTGCTGCGCGCAAACTGCAAAAGGCGCGCGGGATGTACATGTGCATCAAAGCACCAAAATAACTTGGGGATCTTGAGCGGCGCCAAGTCCGGATGCCAGCCGTTGTCGTAGTTTTCCAGCGACAGTACCGCGTCAAATGTGGCGGCGAGGCTGGCGAAGTCTGAGCTGTAGTTCGCGTGGCCGAGGCCCCATACTTCCGCGAAAATGCCCAGCTCTGCGAAGGCGCGTTGCAGCGCAAAACACTCGCGAAACTTTTGGTTGCGCGCGTGCCGGCCGTTTTCCTGGATGATGAGCAGGCGCTGCATATGCTGCGCGCAGTGTCCGGCTGTTAGCCGGGCAGCAGGCTTACGGCTTCCTGCAGCTCAAGTGCCGCCGGGCATTCCGGGTCTTGCGCTTGAATGCGCAAGAGCGCGCTGCGCGCACCCTCGTAATTGCCGGCTTCAACGCTCACGGTGCCGTAGGCGGCCAGCACATTGATGTCCGTTGGCGCCAGCTCCAGTGCGTGCTCCGCGGCTGCCTGCGCTTCCTGCAGGTTAAACCCGTTGCGGTGCTGGGGTGCGGTGGCTGGCTGCGCTTCGGCCGCAGCCGGCGCAGTGTCTACCGCCGGGGCGTCTGAGATGCGGTCCGGTGCACCCAAAAAGCGATGATACAGTTCGTGATAAAGATCAGCCATTGCAGTAACCTCCTGCTTCAAATCAAATTTAGTTTCAATGAGCTGCCGGCCTTGGCTTCCCATCCGGCGTCCGATTTCCGGCTCGTTTAACAGATAACAAATACATTGCGCCAGGCCCCAGGCATCCTGCGGCTCAATCAAAAAGCCGGTCTCGCCATCCCGCACCAGCTCCGGCACCGAGCCCACGCGCGTGCTGATCACAGGCTTGCCCATGGCCATGGCTTCGGCATTCACAAAACCAAACGAGTCGCCCAGCGTGGGGTAGGCAAAGATGTCAAAGGCGGCCAGCACCGCGGGGACATTGGTGCAGTTGCCCAAAAAGGTGATGCGCGCGCCAAGGCGCTGCGCGAGTGCTTCCAACTGCGCCCGCAGCGGGCCGTCGCCGGCAATCACAAAGTTGGTGTGCGGATGGCGCGCCTGCACAAGCGCAGCCGCGCGCACAAAAGTCTCGGGGTCCTTCTCTTCCACCAGGCGGCTCACGCGGCCAACAACCGGCCCTTCAAAGAGCCGGAAGGGCTGCACTGTGGCCGGGTTGTAGCGCGCCAGGTCAATGCCGGCATTGATGCGCACCAGCCGGTTTGGCACGCCGGCAGCTTCCTGAATTGTTTTCAGCACATCACTTTCCAGAATTACAGCATCCAGCCCGGGGTCCACGGCGGGCACCAGCCACTCAATGCTTTGCACTTGCACGGCAATGCGCAGTGACTGCGCCGCCTGCATCCCAAAGTTGAGCGGGCCGCCGCCGTACCAAGTGTGCGCAATATCAAAGCTGCGCAAGTGGGCAAGGAAGGCGCGCGCCTGGTCGCTATTCACAATGCGCCCATCGCCATCCACCACATTGAACACACGCACGGTAATGCCCGCATCCTCAAAAACGGACAGCATCGGTCCGCCGTCGCGGAACAGGCAGACCTCGAGCTCAAAGCGCTCGCTGTCAAAGTGGCGGCACAGGTTGAGGATGTGGTTCTCTACGCCGCCAAAGGGCAGGTAGCTGTGCAGGTGGGCAACCCGGATTCGTTTTGTCATTTAACTATTGCGGCGGGCACCGGCCCAATGCGGGCAGGCACCTAAATCACCGCAAGCTAATTAGATCTGTTTGGGAATAGGCACGCGTAAAACTGCGGCAAATGCAGGCTTAAGCCGCCGTTAAGCGGAAATGCTGGCCGCTGCACTTTGCGGGCTGGACCACGGCAGATTGCCAACCGGCTGCCCGCGTGGCGGCACACTGGTTGCGGTTGTGGGCGCGGTTAGTGCTTGCCATTTGTATACGGGGCTGTGCCGTTGCCCGTGTGCTTGCCATTTGCGTATGGGGCGGTGCCGTTAATCGCATGTGTGCCATTTGAGGGGTGCGTGCCATTTTTGTAGGGCAGCTCCTCCAGCGTTGCCGGGGCGGGCTGGTGTGCGGCCAGCGCAGCGCCGAGCTGACCGACTGCCGGATGGCTCGGCTGCGTTTTTTCAAGACGGCGCAGAGCCAGCCCGGCCCCTTCCGCGTCGCCCAGCTCCAGGCTCAGGCTCCCAAAGACCAGCAGCACATCCGGGTGGTTTGGATCCGTCTTTAGGGCCGCATGCGCAAAGTGCGTTGCGGCGTCATAGTTTGCGCGTGCGCGCTCCAGCTCCACCATGTTCAACATTGCGTCCAGGTTTTGCGGCGCAATTTGCAGCGCAGCCTGAAACTGCTCCGCCGCTTCAGCCGCCTGGCCAACTTGGTACATGGCCACGCCCAGCTGGTTGTGCAGGCCGGGCTCATCCGGTGCCAGCTGCACTGCGCGCGCCAGCGCCGGAATGGCGGCATGCGCGTCGCCTTTGGCCAGCAGCGTGGTGCCCAGCGCGGTGTGCCCGGCGGCCAGGCCGGGCAGCGTCAGCGTCAGGCCGGTGAAGGCTTCAATGGCGGTCGTGTAGTCGCCGCGGTCAATGCACTGTTTGCCAAGCGCCAGCATTTCCAACAGCTGGGCTTCCAAGTCCGGGGTGGCGGCTGTCTGGGCCTGGCGCGCAGCCGCTGCGGCTTGCAAGCTGGCCAATGCCGGGTGGCCGGGCGCAACCGTGCCCAGGCGCTGCAATCCCAAGCGCATGCCTTCCAGGTCATCGAGCTCCAGGCACAGGTCTGCAAATGCAGCCAGAACTTCCGCATTGGTTGGGTCCTGCTGCAGTGCCTGCTTCACCAGTGTTGACGCAGCCGCAATGTCATCTTGTGCGCGCCGCAATTCAATCAGATTGAGCAGCGACTGAATGTCGGCTGGATCTGCGATATGCGCCTGCTCGAACGCCTGCGCCGCGCCGCCCAAGTCCCCGGCCGCATGCTGCGCAACGCCCAGCTGGTTCCAATAAATGGCGCTGTCCGGATCCAGCTGCGTTGCTGTGCGCAGCGCCGCAGTGCTGGCAGCCGGGTCTTGCAGCTTCAGCAGCACCGCGCCCAGGGCTGCGTGCCCGGCAGCAAACTCCGGCATCGCAAGCGTTACCTCGCGCAAGCCGGGCAGCGCTGTAGCGTAGTCACCCGTGTCCAGCCACTGCTGGCATTCACCAAGCACGGCGCCAAGCCGGGTGTCGATGGCCTCGAGCGTTGCGTACTGTGCGCCCTCGAGCGTGGTCAGTGTGTCGTGTTCCATATTGATGTGCATGGCAAGTCCCACCTTTTTGTCAGATTGTTGAATGTGCGCCAGGTACTCCCAGAACGCCACATGAAATGCAATGTCTTCGCGCAGCGGCGCAAGGCCGCGGCATACTTGCGTGTTGAAAACCACACAGGCGCTGGCCACGGAGCGCACCGCCAGTGTGGCGGCAGGCTGCCCGGCTGCCGGCTCCGGTGGCAACGCGTGTGCGGCCGGCGCTACTAGCGCCAGGTTGGCATCCGCTGCAAGCGCTGCGCACAGCTGCTGCAGAGCCTGTGGCTCAAGCGCTGCATCGGAAGAGAGCATCACGATTGCCGGCGCGTTGGTGTGGCGGATGAGCTGGTTGAGCAGCTGCGCAACCGGTGCCGCGCTGCATGCTGCGCCGGGCGGAACGGCTGCGGGCTGCAGGTCCGATGCGCTGCGTGCGCCAACGGCGTAGTGCTGCAGGCTGCCCGCAGCATGGCGGCTGAGCGCAGCAGCTGCCAGCGCTGCGCCGTGTGGTTGCGCCACAAAGATTGCGGGCAGGGCGGGCGGCGCAACTTGAAAGCGCACAACCGGCCGCGCGCTCACGGCTTGCAGGCGCACTTGCACTTGTGCCGCCACGTGCTCCCACGTAAACTGCGCCACGATTGCTGCGCGCGCCTTGCGTCCCGTGGCTTGCGCTGCGGCGCGGTTCTCATATGCGGCACGCATCAGTGCTGCGGTTGCCTGCACATCCGGCTCATGCAGGAACGGCACGCCGGCTGTTTGCAAATCTTCGATGCGTTCAACCGGAAAATCCTGGCGCGGTGCGGGGATGAGGTACGCCGTGTCCGCGTTGCAGAAGTCCAGCGGCGCACCCGCAGCCGGCACAATCACGGGCAGGCCGCAAGCCATCGCTTCGGCAATCGGCAGGCCGAAGCCTTCGCCGCGCGTGGGGTACACCAGGCAGTCCGCTGCGGTGTACAGGCCGGGCAGTTCACTGGGCTGCAGGTTGTGGTTCAGGTACAGGATGCGCGCTGCCAACGGATCTGCCTGCATTGCGCGGATGCGCTCCGTCCACTGGAAGCCTTCGTAAAACGGCAGGTCTTTGATGACGAGGCAAACATCGTCTGCGCGTGTGAACGCCTGCTTGTAGGCCGCCAGTAAAATGTCCGGCCCTTTGCGCCAGATGGTGCCGCCCACAAACAAAAACTTGAAGGTGCCGGCTGCCAGCTGGGTGTCCGCGTTTGTCCACGCGTTCAAGTTCAGTGGCGGCGCGTCCGGCTGGAAGCAATCCACATCCACGCCGTTGGGCACAACGGCAACGCGGTCGGCGGGCATGCCGCTGGCAATGTAGCACTCGCGCAAGTAGTGGCTTGGCACCCACACTTCATCCACCGCAGCGCGCATTTCTTCAATCCACTTTTGTGGCAGGCTGCCAAACTCCCATGGCTGGATCATCACCCAATGGCCAGCCGGCGGCGCCGCAAAGCTGGGCGGATACTGGTGGCGCACATGCACCTGCGCCTCACCATTGAGCGGCTGATTGATGCGCGCAACGAGCGCCTGCAGGCGTGCGTCTGCACCGGCTTCAAACACAGGCGGCTCGTCTGGAATGATTGAAAGCTCAATTGATTCGTTCGCCGCAAGCCGCGAACAGATCTCGCGGTTAATGAGCGCCATAGAATGGTGCACAAGCTGCGAACCTTCCCAGTGGATGCGCATTGCTTGGGTGGGCGCTGCCGGAATGGCAGCTTGCTGCCCGGCCGCAGCCAGCGGGCGGGCGGGCAGCAAGCTGCCCTGCGCGCCAAGCGCTTGCAAGCGGGCGGAAGCCGCCGCCGCGGCGCGTTCCCAACTCCAGTTATCCAACATATCTGCGCGCGCCAGCAATCCCACCTGGCGTGCCTCACCGCGGTTGCGGAAGATGTGGCGCATCGAGTGCACCAAATGTTCAACGGAGGGCGAGGCCCAATGCAGGCCGGCAAAGTAAGGCACGTCGATGTCGGGGCCGATTTCTGCCAAGCCGCTGCTATCAATCAGATAGCTGTTGAAGTCGGTCATAAATGCGAGGTTGCCGCCCCAACGGGTGCCCACCACGGGCAGGCCCGTGGCCATGGCTTCCATGTACGGCCGGCCCCAGCCTTCGCCACGCGTGGGGAGCACAAACGCATCGGCGGCGGCGTACAAACCCGGCAGGTTGGCGTACAGCGGCTCGGTGAGGATGTGGACGGGCGCGAGGTCAGAAAGGCTGGTGCCCAGCTCGGTTGCGCAGAAGCGCTCAATGCTGGCGCGAATGTCGGCCGCGGCGGTTTGTGCGCCCATCACCTGCAGAATTAGGTGCACGCGCTCGTGGCGCCGGAAGCTGCGGGCCCAGGCGCGCAGCAGCAAATCCCAGCCCTTGCGCTGCTGCCAGGCAAACACGGACAAAAATTTGAGGCCCGGCAATTGCGCAATGGCGTGCGGCGCGGCTGCCGGATGGAAGCGCGCGCAGTCCACGCCCATGGGCACAATGTGCACCGGCACCTGTACTCCGGCGGCCATGAAAGTGCGCCGGTTGAATTCGCCCGGCACCCAGATTTCATCCATCTGGTTGCAGCGCGCCACCCAATTGGCGGGCAAGCCCTCAGTCTCAAACATCGTGCGGCCGATATTGAAAGTGGCCTGCGGGTCACGCACAAACGCGTACGCCGGCACATGCATCACGCTGCAAAATGTGGCGGGCAAGTGCGTTGCGATGAGTGTGGCGAGCGCTGCCTGTGTGTCCGGGCCCAGCTGCGCCACAAAGGCCGGCACAGGATTGCCCACCGGTTCAAGCAGCACGCAATGGCCTTGGGCAGCCAGGCGGGTGGTGAGCGCGCGGGCATCATCGGCGTAGCCGCTGGGTTCAAAGACGGGCGCATGCCAGCGCACGGCCGCCAGTGGTGCGGCAGCGAGTGCAATTTCATCGGTTGATTGTTCAGCCGGGATTGGGCTGCCGCCAGCTGTTTCGGCTGCGCTGGGCGCAGCAGCTTGCGCTGTAACTAATGGATGAGACAAACTTTCGGCAATTGGAGCTGCTGCAACTGGCGTTGAGCGCTGGCCAGCAAGGATTGCAACGCGCGCATTGATCCAGGCAGCGGTGCGCTCAAGCGTCCAATCGCGGCAGATGCTGGCGCGGGCGCGCGCACCAGTGGTGCGTGCCGCTTCGCGCTCCGTGAAAACCATGCGCATGAGTTGGGCAGTGTGCGCAGTGGAAGGCTCTGCCCACAGTTGGTCCGCCGTGTAAAAAGGATTGACGGCAGTTTGTTCACTGCAGACTGGCACCAGCTGCGCGACGTCAATCAAGTAGCTATTAGCATCGTTCATGAAGTCCAGCTGGCTGCTCCAGCGCGTGCCAATCACGGGCAGGGCGCTGGCCATCGCTTCCATAAATGGAATGCCCCAGCCTTCACCGCGGGTGGGCAGCACAAACGCATCAGCTGCCGCATACAGGCGCGGCATGTCGCCTTCGGGGATGAAGTCTGTGAGCAGCACAATATCCGGAATGTGCTGCGGGTCGTAGCCGATTGCGCGCACGTGCGCATCAATCTGTTCGCGGATGGGCTGCGCATCGCCGGCATCGGGATGCACGCGCAGCATTAGGCACACATCGTCCCCGGGTTGGAAGGCGGAAAGGTAAGCGCGCAGCAGCACATCCCAGCCTTTGCGCCGGTGCCATTGAAATACAGAAAGGAAGTTGAAGCCGCGCCGGCCACTGACTGGCAGCGGCTGCACGGTGCCGGGTGCGTATGCAGCCGCAGCAATGCCACACGGCACAACATGCAGTTTGGCGGCGGTCACGCCCGCGTGCGCAAAGGTTTCAAAGTTGAACTGGCTTGGCACCCATACTTCATCCATTTGGTTAAGCGCGGCCGCCCAGCCTTGCGGCAGGCGGTCAGTCTCGAACATGGTGAAGCCCACAGCAGCGCTGCAATGCGGATTGCGTGCGCGATAGTGCGCGTACACATCGTCGCCATTCCACAGCACCGGCGGGTGGAAGCAAACATAGACGGGGTTGCCGGCGTGCCAGCCCAGCATGGATTGCCAGCGCCGCACCAAGTCCAGCGGCAGCTCGGCCAGCAGCTGCGCATTCACGGCGTAAGGCTCAAGTGAGAGCGCCAGCTGCGGCTGGTCGAGGCCGCGCAATATTTGGCGCGAGAGCCACGAGTAGCCGCTGTAATCCAAAATGCTGCCACCCCAACGCAGTGCCAGGGTTGTGGTATTTGCGGCGAGTGGTTGTGCAGCTGGTGCCAAAGCGGGCGCTTCCAGCTCCGCAGTTACTGTTGAGTGGTGGGTGGGCAGCGCAGCCGTGATGACTACTTGTGCGGCGGGTGGGGTGGGCATCTGCTGCGCGTTGTCTGGCTCAAAGTCTGGTTGCGGCAGCGGTCCGGTATGGGCCTTGGCTTGCCGCAAGCGGTCCGCAGCGGGTGCGCTGCTACTGTCAATGTCTACCGCGCGCGTATACACGGCGCGCGCAGAGCTCCAGTCGCCGGCCTGCGCGTAGAAATCCCCCAGCTGCAGCAATGCATCCAAGTCAAACGGCAGCTTGGTGAGCACGTCGGCGTAGCTGCGCGCAGAACGCGGGGCTGCCTGTGCCGTTGCGTTCAGCGTGGCCAGCATGCGCAGCGCCTGCGGATGTGTGCGGTCCAAAGCCAGCGCCCGCTGCACGGCCTGGCCAGCCTCG
>QWRL01000051.1:746-12827 GCA_003670425.1 Chloroflexota bacterium | reverse complement strand
GAACATGGAAGTGAAGTTGATCACGCCGGTGGCATTGGAGAAGGGCTCCAAGTTTGCAATCCGCGAGGGCGGCCTCACGGTGGGCGCGGGCGTTATTACCGAGGTTCTCTAACAAGCCATGGCCAAGAAAGATGTCCGCCCGGTGATTACACTGGCATGCACAGAGTGCAAGGAGCGCAACTACACAACCGAAAAGAACCGGCGCAACGACCCCGGGCGGCTGGAGTTTAAAAAGTTCTGCCCGCGTTGCCGCAAACATATATTGCACCGCGAGGCCAAATAGCCGCGCGAATCATAGGCGAGTAGCTCAACTGGCAGAGCAACGGTCTCCAAAACCGTAGGTTGCGGGTTCAAGTCCTGCCTCGCCTGCTATAGAGACAATGCCTAGCACAACACCGCCAGCTGGCGGTGTTGTGCGCGATGAAATTGGTTGACGTAACTAATTATGAATTTTGGTCAGATCGATTACCGCCAGATAATTTGGCCTGCGCTGCTGGGTGTTGGGCTCGGGCTCGTGGTGTTTCTGCTCTACAGTTACCGGGTGGAAATCATCACGTATCTGCGCGAAACGCGCACGGAGCTGGGGCGCGTTTCATGGCCCACGCGGCGCGAGGCCACTGATCTGACGATTATTGTGTTGATTACGATAACGGTGAGCGCGATCGTGCTGGGACTGTTTGACGCAGTCTTCACACTTGTATTTGCGCAGTTAATTTGAGCCAGCATTGGCTGGCATGAGTAGAATAAGATGATGCAGGAAGATCCTGAAACACACATTTCGATAGCGGAAACGGCGCCGGAGCCGGAGCCTGCCTTGGATGCTGCCCCGCAAGCGGAGTTGGAGCCGGAGCCCGGGATGGATGCCGCTGCCGTGCCGCAGCCCGCTGCTGTGCCGGCCCAAGACTTCAGCGCAGAGCTGGACAGCCCGCTCGAGGCAAAGGATGTCGACTTCGACGTTGATTTCGATGACTCCGATCTGGGCCCTTCACTAGCGGAGCAGCTTGCAGCGGTCACACGCAATCTGCCTGCGCTGCCGCTGGTTCCAGAGGAGCCGCCTGTCGACGCAGAACACGACGACGAGTTGGCGCCGGCGATTGAGCCCGATACTGACCGGCGCTGGTATGTGGTGCATTGTTACTCCGGCTACGAAAACAAAGTGCGCCACAATCTTGAGCAGCGCATTGACACAATGAACATGCAGGCCGCAATCTTCGACATTATTGTGCCAACTGAGGAAGAGATTGAAGTGCGCGACGGCAAACGGAAAACGTTTGAGCGGCGCGTGTTCCCCGGCTACGTGCTGGTACAGATGGCCATCTCAGAAGAGAGCTGGTTTGTGGTGCGCAACACGCCCGGCGTCACCGGGTTTGTGGGGCTTGGCACCATGCCCACTCCGCTGCCGGACAAAGAAGTGGCGCGCATCCTCAAGCGCATGGAAGCAGACTCGCCGCGCGTGATGGTAAGTTACAAAGTGGGCCAGAAGGTGCGCATCATCGACGGGCCTTTCAACGACTTTATGGGCACGGTCAACGAGCTGGATAGTGAGCGCTCGAAAGTTCGCGTGATGGTTTCGTTCTTTGGCCGGGAAACACCGATTGAGCTGGATTTCCTGCAAGTAGAAAAGCTCTAGACGAGGAGAAGCAAAAGTGGCAAAGAAAATCAAAGCCGTAGTGCGGCTACAGTTGGAGGCCGGCAAAGCCAGCCCGGCGCCGCCGGTGGGGCCGGCATTGGCCAGCCATGGCGTTAACCTGATGGGGTTCTGCAAAGAGTACAACGCGCGCACGCAGGGGCGCCCTGGTGACATTCTGCCGGCGGACATTACCATCTTCACCGATGGCTCGTTTACTTTTGTGCTGCGCACATCTCCGGCGGCAGTGATGCTGCGCAAAGCAGCCGGCCTGCAAAAGGGGTCGGGGCAGCCCAACAAAGCCAAGGTTGGCAAAGTAACCCCGGCGCAAGTGCGCGAGATTGCAGAGGCCAAGATGAATGACTTGAACGCCATCAACCTGCAGGGCGCAATGCGCATGGTTGAAGGCACAGCGCGGTCGATGGGCATCACCGTCGAGAAGTAAATCAGTTTGTGGGAGGGCGCCCCAAGCGACCCGCTATCACCACCGGAGGCAACCATGACACAGCAGGGCAAGAAGTATCTGGCCGCACTGGCCACAGTCGACCGCAGCAAGGCGTACGCACCACTCGAGGCGCTGCGGCTTGCGCGCGAAGGCTCGATCACAAAGTTTGACGGCACCATGGAAGTTCATATCCGGCTTGCAGTGGATCCGCGCCAGGCGGACCAGCAGGTGCGCGCCACGGTGCTGCTGCCGCGCGGGCTGGGCAAGACCGTGCGCATTCTGGTGTTTGCAGACGGCGATGGCGCGCGGCTGGCGCGCGATGCCGGCGCGGACTTTATTGCCGACGATGAACTGATCAAGAAGATCCAGGAAGGCTGGCTGGAATTTGATGTGGCGATTGCCACGCCAGAGCTGATGGGCAAAGTCGGGCGCTTGGCGCGTGTGCTCGGCCCGCGCGGCTTGATGCCCAACCCCAAGGCTGGCACCGTTGCGCCCGAGCAGGATCTGCCGCGCGTAATCAACGAGGCCAAGGCCGGGCGCGTGGAGTTTCGATTGGACAAAACTGCCAACTTGCATGTGCCAATTGGCAAAGCGTCATTTACGGCTGAGGCGTTGCTCGAAAACTTTACAGCGCTGATGGACGCCGTGCGGCGCGCCAAGCCGGCCAGCGCCAAAGGCAATTATTTGCGGCGGATTACAGTGGCTGCCACCATGGGGCCGGGCGTACGCGTGGACCAGAACGCAATTAGCATCGCCGAGTAGTACAATAGCACTTCCAGCGGCGCCCGCAAGGCGCTGCTGGTTACCGGCCACAGACAGCGGGCGCGCACCAAATGGTTGCGCTCAATCCCCCGCCGAGGCACGGACCCAACAATCTGGCCGCAGCGCCGTGAGCGCTGCTGTGCTGGTTGCCAAGTCTTTGCCCCGCAACATATGTCTGCGGCCGCAAAGACTTTTTTGTTTGGCAGCCAACAGGAGGCGCAATGGCACTTACGAAGGAACGTAAATCTGAACTGGTGGATGTTTACACCGGCATGTTTGAGAAATGCCAGGGTGTGATATTTGCCGACAACAAAGGCCTTTCAGTGGCGGACATGACGCAGCTGCGCAAGAAGATCCGCGCCGCCGAGGGCGAATGCCGCATCACCAAGAACCGGCTGGTGCGCATTGCGCTGGGCAAGGCCGGGTTGCCCACGCCGCCGGAATTGCTGGTGGGTGCCACGGTAGCCGGCTTCGCGTACGGCAACCTGCCGGGCGTTGCCAAAGTCATTGCCGACTTTGCCAAGGACCACGAGCGCTTGCTGGTGCGCGGCGGCTTGCTGGGCAACACCGTGCTGAACGCAGCGCAGGTAAAGGCGCTGGCGGAGCTGCCGCCATTGCCGGTGGTGCGGGCGCAATTCCTGGGCCTGCTGAGTGCACCCGCCACGCGGATCGTTGGCGCACTGGCCGGCAGCGTGCGCCAGATAGTGAATGTGGTCAAAGCTTACGCGGATAAAGATGCCGCGCCAGCTGCGGCCTAATTTTTTACGTCGATAAATTTCAACAACCAATAACATAGGAGCAAAGATCATGGCAGACTTGAACAAACTTGTGGACGCGCTGAGCGAGCTGACAGTGTTGCAGGCTTCGGAGCTGACGAAGCTGCTTGAGGAGAAATGGGGGGTTTCGGCAGCCGCGCCCGTGTCGATGGCGGCCATGCCGGCAGCAGCGGCAGCCGCGCCCGTCGAAGAGAAGACGGAGTTCACGCTGGTGCTCAAAGAGCACGGACCCAAGAAGATTGACGTCATTAAGGTTATCCGCCAGCTGACGAACCTCGGCCTGAAGGAAGCCAAGGATGTGGCCGAGGCCGCGGGCTCCACTATTTTGGAGAACGTGACCAAGGATGCCGCCAACGAAGCCAAGAAGAAGCTTGAGGAAGTTGGCGCCATCGTTGAGCTGAAGTAACACCAACAATTTAGCGCGCGCCCGGCTGCTGGCCGGGCGCTGCGTTTAAGCTAGACGGATGCCCGAGGCAACGCGCGACGACCCGGCGGTTCGCTTTTGTGCGCTCTGCGGGGCGGCGCTGCTGCGCCAGGAGCGGCAAGGGGCACTCCGTCCGTGCTGCCCAGCCTGCGATCATGTGCACTTCTTTGACCCCAAAGTAGCCGCTGCGGCTTGGATCGAAGAGGACGGGCGGCTCTTGCTGGTGCGCCGGGCGGTGATGCCACAGCGCGGCCTGTGGACGATACCGGGCGGGTATGTGGACGCGTGGGAAGATCCGGCCAGCGCAGTCCTTCGCGAATGCGCCGAAGAGCTGGGGGTTGCGGTAGAGCTAACCGGCTTGCTGGATATTGTTGCCGGCCGCGAGCATCCGCGCGGTGCAGGTTTTGTAATTTTTTACAGCGCGCGCCTGTGCACTCGCAACTTGCAGCCGGCGGATGATGTGGATCAAGTTGGCTGGTTCGGTGCACATGAGCTGCCCGTGCTGGCGTTTGAAGCCACGCGCAGCATGACGGCCCGCTGGCAAGCGGCGCTTGGCGCCCAAAAACCAGCCTAAAGCCAAGGCTGGCGCGCTATGCTAAACTTGCCGAACTCTAGGGTACAGTGAGTGCACCACCATGGTCGAAGTAACTATAGATAGCATCCGCGTTAGCCTTATGTCCCAGCATCGGGTGGCAATCCTCAAAGATGTGGACGGCGACCGCTTCTTGCCGATCTGGATCGGGCCATGCGAGGCGGACGCCATTACTGTGCGCCTGCAGGAGGTGGAGGTGGCGCGCCCCATCACGCATGACTTGCTCTTCAACATGATCGGGGAGCTTGGCGCCAAAGTGGAGCATGTCCTCATCCGCGAGCTGCGCAACGATGTGTTTCTGGCGCACATCATTGTCAACTTGCGCGGCAAGCGCCTGGAAATTGACGCGCGGCCCTCGGATGCGCTGGCGCTTGCAGTGCGCGCCGACACCAAGATTTATGTGGATGATGCAGTCATGGACACGGCCGGCATCACGCCGGAACATGACATTGAAGAAGAGCTGGGATCGGAGCAGCAAGAGCAGCGCCGCAGTGCGGAGGAGGCAACGCCTTCTGTGTTTACCGACTTCGTTGACACGCTGGACTTTGGCGACGAAGACGACGGCGGCAAAAATAAATAGCGCGAGCCGCGCTGCCCACCGAACGGTTGTTACCCGCCGCGCCCCAACCCTTGGTGCGCGGCTGTCATTAAAGACATGGCCACCAACGACACCATTTCAGCTTTAGCAGAGCCGCAGGCCGTCGAGGCCGAAGAGGCACTGCTGGGCTCTGTGCTCATCGATCCAGAGTCATACTTTGAGGTCTCTGGAATGCTGCGCGAGCAGGACTTCTTCGTCGTCAAGCACGGCTGGGTGTGGTCTGCATTTGCCAGCCTGCACGAGCGCAACTTCCCCATTGACCTGCGCAGCACAGCCGACGAACTAGACCGCACCAACCGCCTGGAAGGCATTGGCGGCCAGGCGTTTCTAACGCGGCTGGTTACGCTGGTGCCCTCCGCATTGCATGTGGCGGCTTACGGCAAAACAGTGGAGGAGGCTGCCATCCGCCGGCGCCTGCTGCGGGCCGCTTCAGATATTGCCAAGGCAGCCTACGACAAGAGCACAGACATCGCCGAGGTCGTCAGCCATTCCGAGCAGCTGGTCTTCGCGGTCAGCGAGGCTCGCATGGCCACCGACCTGCAGCCCATCCGCCAGGTGGCTGCGGACTATTACGAGCGCGTTCAGTATCTCTACGAGCATCAGGATCAGTTCACCGGAGTGCGCAGCGGGTTCCATGACTTGGATCTGCTGCTGGGCGGCATGCAAAACTCCGACCTGATTGTGATTGCGGGCCGGCCCGGGCGCGGCAAATCTGCGTTCATGATTTCTGTGGCGTTGAACGCCGCCGTGCGGGACAAGAAGCAGGTTGCCATCTTCTCGCTGGAAATGTCCAATGAGCAGGTGATGCAGCGCATGGTGGCACAGCAGACAAAAATTGACGCGCAGCGCCTGCGGCTGGGAAAGCTGACGGCGGACGAGATGACGAAATTTGCGCACAGTACAACTTCTCTGGCTGCGCTGGGCATGCATCTGGACGATACGCCTTCCATCTCCACCACGCAGCTGCGCGCCAAATGCCGCCGCCTGGACGCGGAGACGCGGCTTGACCTTGTGATTGTGGATTACCTGCAGCTGATGACCGCCGAAGTGGGCCGCGAGAACAACCGGGTGCAGGAGGTGTCCGCAATCTCGCGCAGCCTGAAGGCGCTGGCGCGCGAACTGCGCGTGCCGGTACTGGCGGGCGCGCAGCTCAGCCGCGGCGTGGAGCAGCGCAAGGGCCAGCGCCCTATGCTGGCTGACTTGCGCGAGTCCGGCAGCATTGAGCAGGACAGCGATGTGGTGATGTTCCTGCATCACCCGGATGAGTGGGACGAAATGCCGGAAAAGAAAGAGGTGACAGAGCTGGTGGTGGCCAAGCACCGCAACGGGCGCACCGGCACGCTTGATCTAATTTTCCTGCCGCAGTTCACGCAGTTTGCGGACGCCGTGCACAAGTCCATCAGCCTCGATTAACCATGGCAAGCATGAAAGGCTTTGCCGGCTTTGCGGCCACCACTGAAGGCACCACGGCGCTGCCCGCCGCGTTCTTCAGCGAGCTGCTGCCCATCATCGACAATCTGGCGGAGCTGAAGCTGACGCTGCACTGCTTCTGGCTGCTCACGCGCAAGTCTGATGCCGTGCGCGTGATCTGGCACAGCGAACTGCTGGCAGACGGGCAGCTGCTGGCAAGCCTGGCAGCAGCGCCTGAAGCTGCGCGCAGCCTGCTAGCAGAGGCGCTGGAACGGGCATGCGCGCGCGGCACGCTGCTCCACATCAGCCTGCAGAACAAGCCAGACCATGATCTTTATTTGCTGAACACCCAAAAAGGGCGCGCTGCCGCAGCGGACATTGAGCAGGGCAAGTGGCTGCCGGAAGAGCCGGCGGCGGGCGGCGCAGCGTGGCTGGTGGAACGCCGCAACATCTTTACACTGTACGAGCAAAACATCGGGCCCATCACTCCGCTGCTGGCGGACGAGCTGCGCGACATTGAAAAAAGTTTTAACGCGGAGTGGGTGGAACAGGCGCTGCTTGAAAGCGTGCTGCAAAACAAGCGCAGCTTGAAGTACGTGCGGGCGATACTTGAGCGCAGGCATAAGGCCGGCAGGGAACCCCATGGCGAAAACGGCGAACGGTACAAAGACTGGCTCCGCTGAGCGCGCGCCGCAGCCCGGCCCGGGGAAGCTGGACTGCACGCAATGCAACGGCCTGGGATACATTGCCAGCGATGTGCCGCCCGGGCACCCGGCGTTTGGGCGCTTGCACGTGTGCGCCTGCCGCGCACCGGAAGTGCAGCGCGCGCAAGACCAGCAGCGCCTGCAAGTGTCCAGCCTCGGCGCGCTGGCCAACAAATCATTTGACAGCTTTAAGCCCGAAGGCCACTCCACCAATCCGCGCCACCGCGATAGTTTGCGGCGCGCACTGGAGCTGGCGCAGCGCTACGCGGGCAACCCGCACGGCTGGCTGCTGCTGCATGGCACTTACGGCTGCGGCAAAACCCATCTGGCGGCAGCGATTGCGGCGCAGTGCCTCGCCAACGGCGTTCCCGTTCTGTTTGTAACCGTGCCGGACTTGCTGGATCATCTGCGCGCCACATTCTCCCCGGACTCAGCTGTGGCTTACGATGATTTATTTGACACCATGCGCAACACGCCGCTGCTGGTGCTGGATGACCTGGGCGCCGAGAGCGCCACGGCCTGGGCGCAAGAGAAGCTCTACCAGCTTGTGAACCATCGCTATACCAACAAGCTGCCCACCGTGATCACCAGCAACATGGACCTGGAGCGCATTGACCCGCGCGTACGCAGCCGGCTGGTGGATGTGGACCTGGTGCGCAAGGTGCTGCTGGATGCCCCGGACTTCCGGCGCGCCGAGGCTGTGCAAGTTGGAATTTCTACGCTGGATAACTACAGCAGCCACACATTCGAAAATTTTGACCTGCGCCCCGGGGAGCTCACCGGAGACCCACAACGCCGGCTGGCTGCCGCGTATGCGGCTGCGCAGCGCTACGCAGAGAATCCAGTTGGCTGGCTGGTGCTGGTTGGCGGGCACGGTACCGGCAAAACCCATCTTGCGGCAGCCGTTGCGCACCGGCATGTGGAGCGCGGCATGACGGCCCTGTTCATCACCTGCCTTGACCTGCTGGATCATTTGCGCGCAACATTCAGCCCGGACTCGCAGGTGCGCTATGACAAGCTGTTTAACGAAGTGCGCGAGACGCCGCTGCTAATACTGGATGACTTGCTGACGGAGAGCGCCACACCATGGGCGCGCGAGAAACTGTTGCAGCTGATTGACCACCGGTATGTAAAGCAATCCCCCACTATTGTAACCATGGCGGCTGCCAAGTCTGAAATTAGCGAGCGCCTTGAGACGCGCCTTAACGACCCGCGCCTGAGCACAATCTGCGTGCTTACCTGCCCCAGCTACAAGGGCCGCAAGCCGGAGCGCGCCAAGGGCCGCCACCGCTAGGCGATCCTATGCCGCCCACAAACATCGCCCCGGACAAAGAACGGATTTTGCGCGTGTTTGCCGCGCAGCGTGCCAAGCAGCCCGAGGTGTCTGCCCGCAACGCAGCACAGCGCAATCTAAAACTGGATTTGCTGCTGCGTTGGGTGGACAGCCACCACGCAGACATCCACGCCGCGCTGCATGCGGATTTGCGCAAGCCGCCCGCGGAGGCAGACCTCACGGAAATTCTGCCGGTGACAACTGAACTCAAGCATGCACGCCGCCATCTGGCGCGCTGGATGCGGGCGCGGCGCGTAGCACCCACGCTTGCAATGGTTTCAGCGCGCGCCTGGGTGCGCCCGGAACCGCGTGGTGTTGTGCTCATCATTACGGCGTGGAATTTTCCGTTCAATTTGGCGCTTGGCCCGCTGGTCTCCGCAATTGCTGCCGGCAATTGCGTTTGCCTTAAGCCGTCAGAAATCAGCCCGCATACCGCGCGCCTTTTGGCGCGCATGCTGGGCGAACTGTTTGCGGAAGATGAGGTTGCCGTCTTTGAGGGTGACCATCTGACCGCAGAAGAACTGCTGCGCCAGCCATTCGACCACATCTTCTTCACTGGCGGCACCAGCAAAGGCAAGCTGGTGATGCGCGCCGCCGCCGAGCACCTCAGCTCCATCACACTGGAGCTGGGCGGCAAGTCCCCGGTGATAGTGGATGAGAGCGCGGACATTGTGGACGCCGCCCAAAAGCTCGTCTGGGCAAAGTTCCTAAATGCCGGACAGACTTGCATCGCGCCGGATTATGTACTGGCACACATTAGCGTCATGGGAAAGTTGGTGTGGCAGCTGGGTGAAACCATCCGGGAAACCTATGGTGCCGATCCAGCGGCGCGCCGCGCGTCACCAGACTACGCGCGCATTGTGAGCCCGGCTCATTTTGCGCGCTGCGAGCAGCTGCTAATGGCCAGCTTAAGGAACGGCGCCCGCGCCCCTATTGGCGGGCAAGTGGGACGCGGCCGACCGCTACATTGCGCCCACCGTGCTGGTTGATGTGGCAAACCAGGACGCAATAATGACAGAAGAAATTTTTGGGCCAATCTTGCCGGTCATCCCGTACACTCTGCTCCCGGAAGCACTGCAAGTGATAAATCAACGCAGCAAACCGCTGGCGCTATACATCTTCAGCCGCAGCCGCAGAAACATTGCACAGATCACAGCAAGCACCTCGGCCGGTGGAACGTGCATCAATGATGCCGTGCTGCACTTTATGCATCCCAATCTGCCGTTTGGCGGGCTCAACCACAGCGGAACGGGCAGTGCGCATGGAGTGTATGGTTTCCGCGCTTTCTCGCACGCGCGCGCGTTCCTGCGCCAGGGACCGTTCGCGCCAATGAAGCTGCTCTTCCCGCCTTACACCGCGGCCGTGCGCCGCCTGGTAAACCTTGCGCTGCGGTGGTTGTGAGGGGGAAACTTGGGTGCCTAGGTCAGATGCTAACGGATCAAATACAAGCAGTTGCGCGGAAAGACGCGCGAACGTTGCCACAAACTGCTTTATTTAGCTTTTAGCTGCGCCTCAAAAAACCGCAGCGTACGCTGCATGGCCTCGTCAAAGCCAACGCGAATATTGTGGTCTCCCTGCGGGTACAGATACAACTCTGCCGGCTGCCCTGCAGCGCGCAGCTGTTGATAGAGCGACTCGGAAAAACTTACCGGCACAACCGTGTCAATACTGCCGTGATGCAGTTGCAGCGGACCGGACAGGTCAGCCAGAAAACTATTGGCGGAGATATCGCTCCAGAACTGCGGGTTGAACTGCGGGCTGCCGAAAGTGTTGGGCAGCGACTGGCGCCAGCTGGTGCCCCAGCCCGCCACGGGAGTTGCCGGCCCCGCGCTGCTAGTAAGCACGCGCCAGTTGGCAAGCAGATCGGGGTAGGATGCCACCACGCCAGCCCAGATCACGCCGGCTTTGATGTCGCGCGTGGTCACCATCGCACGCAGGGTTATGTAGCCGCCCATCGAGTGGCCCCACATTCCAATGTGCCCTAGGTCTGCGTCAGCATATTGTTTGATGGCACCGACGGCATTGAGTACATCCACCACGTAGTCCGGTACGCCGTACGCACCGCGCGCCACGCCCTCAGAGCTGCCATGCCCACGGTAATCCGGCCGCAGCACAATGTAGCCACTGCGCGACAGCGCCCCCATGTAATTTGCGTAGCGCTCGGTTGTGCGGTACTCAGCCGGCGCAATGTAGCCGTGGTTAAAAATAATCACCGGCCAGCCGGCTGCCGGCCGCATGCCAAACGGAACAGTGAGCAGCGCATATATTTTGAGACCCTCTGATTGATAAGAGACGATGGCGCGCGTATAGTTGCCACCCGCTTCCAGCGGTTGCTCCACAACCAGCTTGCTGCCGGGATACGCGCGCTGGCGTAGCGCCGCGATTGACAGCGGATGGGGCGTTGCGGTTGGTAAAGGCGTTGCAGGGGGCGTGGCAGTTTGCGTTGCAGTTTGCGTGGCCGTTGCCGTGCTTGATGGTTCTGCCGTGGGAATGCTGCGTGCCACCATTACCGGCTGCGCCGCAGCGCCGCACGCTGCCAGCAGCGCAGCCAGTGTCGCTATAATGCAAGCGCGTCGAATTCGCATTGCGGCGATTATATTGCGGGCACTCCCAAGCGCACCCACGCGCGGGCAGCCCCGTATTAACGGGTTACTTGCCCGCAAGTTGCCAGTTGCGCGGCCCGCTTGCCCTTTCGATGCACACGCATACCCCCAGCTCGATGAACTGCAGTCCACAAACCCGCTCAGATGCCCGCGCCACAATTGTTGTGCGCGTCAGCGCGGCTGCGGCTGGTAAGGCGCTGCTTTGGCGGCACTGCTGGCGCATGTTTGCAATTGCATCACTGATGCTCGCGCCCGCCACCAATGCACGTGCCGCCGAAGAGGATGGGCCAGTCTACGTTGTGCAAGCCGGCGAAAGTCTTTACACAATTGCGCAGCTGCTGGGCACAACAGTAGATGCGCTCCAGCAGGCGAACGCAATTGCAGACCCCGGTATGGTGGATGTTGGCCGGCGGCTGGTTGTGCCCGGCTTTGCCGGCCTGCGCGGAGTGTTGGCCACACACCCGTTGGCTGCCGGGGATAGCCTGCCAACCCTCGTGCAACGCCTGCGCACAGACCTGCAAACACTTGTGCGCCTGAACCATGTTGTGAATCCGGCCGCGCTATTTCTTGGGCAGTCATTTTTGTACCTGACAACTGATGCTGCGCAGCCGGTGCTGCCTGCCCAGCGCACACTGGTACTACAGCCCGGCGAGACGTTGGCGTTGCTGGCTGCGCGCGCCGGTCTCACTCTGCAACAACTTTCACTGACCAACACGCTTTCCTCGCTGGCAGCCGCCCCCGGGCTCCAGCTGCAGCTGCCAGCCGCGGCAGATAACTCACTGCCCCTGCCATTCCAATCATTAAGTG
>QWRL01000051.1:0-736 GCA_003670425.1 Chloroflexota bacterium | reverse complement strand
CTTGCTGGCGATGCAGCCCTAAGCGGTGAATTTGATGGCAAGATGCTGCATTTTCCCAATTGGGCGGCGGGCAGATTGCGCTGCATGGCGTGCATGCCACCACCGAGCCGGGCGTGTACGCGTTGCGCGTGCGCGCCCAGGCGCTACATGGCGCAGCAGTGAATGTGGAGCTGCGCGTGCGCGTCTCTAATGCGCATTTTGCGCAACAGCTGATTTTGCTGCAAGACGAGAAGGCGGCGCTGCTGAACGATCCGCAAGTGGGCGATGGCGAAGTGGCGCGCATTCAGGCTGTGGCCGAGGCATTCACCGCCTCGCGCTTGTGGGCCGCCGAGTTTGAGCAGCCCATCTCGTCGCAGTACATCACCACGCAGTTTGGATTGCGTCGCAGCTACAACGGCAGCCCGTTTCGCACCTTTCATGGCGGCATCGATTTTGGTGCGCCGGCGGGCACGCCCATCCGTGCACCGGCTGCCGGTGTCGTGGCACTCGCTGAGCAACTTCAAATTCGCGGCGGCGCCACAATAATCGACCACGGCTGGGGTGTCTTCACCGCCTATTGGCATCAGGCCAGCGTTTTGGTGACTGTGGGCCAAGCGGTGCAGGCCGGTGAGGTGATCGGCACGGTCGGCAACACTGGTCTTTCCACTGGCACCCATCTGCACTGGGAAGTATGGGTGAACGGCAATCAAGTGGATCCAGCGCAGTGGCTGGCACTAGACGTGCCGGGGTTATATGG
>QWRL01000050.1 GCA_003670425.1 Chloroflexota bacterium | reverse complement strand
GGTGGAGACCACTGCATTTTGGGGTGAAAGGATCATGTGGTTGTGGACCACAAAATCAGCGGCGTTCGCCATTTGCCCACCAGCCCACTGGGCCTCAGGGTGAAGTTTTCCGGTGATGGTTTTCCCACCAGCGCTGACACCGCCATTTTCCTTGGTGGGAACTTCCGCCGCAACATCCGGCACGGGGTTGCCCTGCGCGTCAAAGCGCCATAGGCCGCGCAGCCAAAACGGCTGCGTGATCTGCGAGAACCACATACCGGTGTAGGGCGGGCTCAAGCTGTCTGGTTCCTGTGTAAACGAGATGGTTACAACCTTGGGTGCAGCCTCGGGTTGGGCGGTTGCGGGTTCCGGCAGTGCCGTGGGCTCCGCCGCGGCCAGCGTTGGTTCAAGCGCAGTGGTGGCAACGGCGGCGGGCGCTTCCGGCGCAGCCGGTGCCGCACAAGCAGCAAGCAAAAGGCTGGCGACTGCAATAGCCGCGGTGAGGCGGGAAATTAGTTTGAACATTTTAACTCCTTGCAACAAATTAAAGTCTATTTGAACATACGGTGCTGTAATCGTCAAGTGCTGCCGCCCGAAGCAGACTCTCCGCTTAATCCCTGCAATACAGAAATTTGACGGCTATCAATTCCCGCATGATTGGTGCATGAAAATTGTGCTTGCGCAACAATCGGATCGCAAGAGCACTTGTCAGGCATGCAACAATCGCACAGCTTTTGCCAAGCACTGCGCTGCCTGCTCCAGCTCCGGCGGCGGATACAAACTGAACGCCAAACGCAGCGTGTTGGATCCGCGCCCGTCCAGGTGAAAGTTTGCGCCCGGAATGAAAGCCATGCCAGCCGCCTCTGCGTGCGGCAGCAGCACAGTTGCATCCAGCGCTGCAGGCAGCGTCACCCATACAAAGAAGCCGCCCGCTGGCGTCAGCCAGCTGCAACCGGCAGGCATGTATTCAGCCAGCGCAGCCAGCAATGCGTTGCGCCGCTCGCGATATGCATTGCGAAAGCGCTGCACATACAGTTCAAAGCCGCCAGTTGAGCACAACTCGCCTGCGATCATCGCGGTCAGATGGTTGACGCCGCCGCCACTGTCGCGCAGGCCGCCATCCACCAGGCGGCGCACATGCTGGGCGCTGCCGTTAATCCAGCCCAAGCGCAGCCCCGGCGCCAGCGATTTTGCAAATGACCCCAGCCGCAGCACTGTGCCGCGCGGCGCCATCGCCCACAAAGCCGGCGGCGGCGGTGCGTCATAGTGCAGTTCGCGGTACACATCATCCTCCACAACCAGGAAGTCCTCTTGCTGCGCCAGCTCCAGCAGCGCGCGGCGCCGCTCCGCACTGAGGCACACACCAGTGGGGTTGTGAAACGTGGGGACGGTGTACAGCATGCGCACGCTGCTGCCGGCACGCTTCAGGTCGCGCACCGTCTGCGCCAGCTGCGCCACCTGCAGCCCGTGCGCATCCGCCGCCACCGGCACCAGCCGCAGCGGATGATCCCGCATGATGCGCAGGGCAAGGTGATAGCTGGGCGACTCCACCAGCACCACATCTCCCGCCTGCGTGAACAGCGTGCAAACCTGGTCAATCGCGTCGGAGTTGCCCGCCGTAATTGCAATTTCATCTGCCGTCACTGCAGGCTGCTCCGTGCGCGCAATGTGCGCGCGCAGCCACGCCAGCAGCGGCCCGGCACCGGCCGCCGCACCGTAAGACAGTGCATCGCCGCCCACGCGCGCCAGCACCGCAGCGGCCGCGCTGCTTACCGCTTCTTTTGGCAGCAGTTCCGGGTCGGGCTGCCCCCAATTCAGTTCAATGATGCCGGGGCGCAGCTGCAGCTGCGTGGTCTGCGGCGAGTCTAGGATGGACATATTGATGCGATCGGCAGTTTACTGGCGGCGAACATTTATGGCGCGCAACAGCGCGCCGCGCAGCCCGCGGCCGCGGCCCGCCCGTCAGCAGCTGCCGGCATGCGTGCTATCAGGCGCGCGCCAGCATCGCACCCAGCTTGCGTCCGCCCAGCAGATGCATGTGCAGGTGGTACACCTCTTGCGCGCCATGGTCGCGGCAGTTCACAATCAGCCGGTAACCATCCGCATCAATGCCCTCTGTGCGCGCAATCTGCGCAGCAACCGTAAACATGCGCCCCAGCAGCGGCTCGTCTGCCGCGGTCACATCCGCAGCCGTCGGGATCACCTTGTTCGGCACAATCAGCACATGCGTGGGCGCCTGCGGGTGAATGTCACGGAAAGCGGTTACCAGTTCGTCCTCGTACACAATCTGCGCCGGCACTTCGCGGCGGATAATTTTGCTGAAGATGGTTTCGATTGCCATGCGTTGCCTCCATTGTAGTTGTGCCGGCGCCTTAGCGGTTGAGCAGCGCCAGCAGCCGGTCGGGATAATCAGTAATGATACCGTCGACACCGGCATCCATCATGCGCCGCATGGCGTCGGTCTCGTTCACTGTCCACACATGCAGGCGCAGCTGCTTCAGGTGGGCCGTGCTGGTAAAAGTTGGTGTGATCAGCTGCAGGCCGCTGCGCTTCTCCGGCACCTGCAGCACTGCAAACGGCGGACTGTACGCTGCGCCCACAAACACCAGGTTCAACAAATAAAAATTTGTGGCTTCGCGCTGGCTCGCGGCGGTTGCCACTTGCGGGCACGCCTTGCGAAAGTCCTGAATAGCCACCGCACTGATTGCTGCCACCAGCACCTTTTGCTGCATGTTGTGCGCCGCGAGCAGCGTGCACAGCGGCATGCCCAGCGCCGGCGCCTCTTGCTGAATGTCAATCATCATGCGCGCTTCCGGAAACGCCGCCAGCACTTCTTCCAGCGCGGGCACGCGCACATCCGTGCCGCGCAGCGGGAAACTCTGCCCGCCATCCGCCGACCAATCATAGGCGGCATCCAGCTGTTGCAGCTCTGCCAGGCTAAACGCCGCCACCGCCCCGCTGCCTTCGGTGGTGCGGTCCACAGTGCTGTCATGCATCAGCACCAGCGCCCCGTCCGCGCTGCTTTGCACATCCAGCTGCAGCATGTCCACCCGCATCCGCACGGCATTTTCAAAAGCTGCCAGGGTGTTGCCGGGGCGCAGCCCAGCACCGCCCTGGCGCGCAATTACAAGCGGCACCGGCAGTGCGGCGGAGAACAGCGCGCGCGGCGCGGCCGGCGCACTGAGTGCCACCGCCACGGCATACGCCAGTAGTACACCGCCCACCACTGCAGCCAGTGCGGCCAGTGTGCGGTTCATAAGCGCGGGCCGGCGCAATCCCGCTGCGCAGTTGGCATGCTGCAATTTTACAGGGCACGCATGCGATTACAATCCGCGCAGGCGGCGTAACAGCCACACCAGCCACACCAAGGAATAACACCGCATGCCAAAGATCACATTTCTGGGTGCCGGCAGCACTGTGTTTGCGAAAACGCTGCTGGGTGACATCCTCAGCCATCCGGAACTGGCAGATGCACACATCGCGCTGCATGACATCGATGCAGTGCGCCTGCAAACCTCAGCGGTGGTGGCACACAAGGTAGCCGGGGCACTGCACGCGCACCCGGAGATCACGGCGAGCACCGACCGGCGCGCAGCGCTTGATGGCGCCGACTACGTAATCTGCATGATTCAAGTGGGCGGCTACAAGCCGGCCACGGTTGTGGATTTTGAGGTGCCAAAGCGCTATGGCCTGCGCCAGACAATTGCGGACACGCTGGGCATTGGCGGCATCATGCGCGGCCTGCGCACCATGCCTGTGCTGCTTGCAATGGCCGCAGACATGGAGGCGCTTTGCCCGCAGGCGCTGTTCCTCAATTATGTGAACCCGATGGCGATGAACTGCTGGGCATTGAGCCGCGCCAGCAGCATTCGCAGCGTGGGCCTGTGCCACAGCGTGCAGGGCACTGCCGAGCAGCTCGCACGCGACCTTGGCATCCCGCCCGCCGAGATCAACTACGTCTGTGCCGGCATCAACCACGTTGCGTTCTACCTCAAGTTTGAGCGCGCGGGCACAGACCTTTACCCGCAGCTGCGCGCCGTGCACGCAGCCGGCCGCCAGCCCGCATGGAACCGCGTGCGCTACGAAATGCTCGCGCGCCTCGGCTACTTCGTAACAGAATCCAGCGAGCACTTCAGCGAGTACGTGCCGTGGTTCATCAAGCGTGACCGCCCGCAGCTGCTGGCGGACTTCAATATTCCGCTGGACGAGTACATCACCCGCTGCGAAAACCAGATTGAGGGCTGGCACGCAATGCGCGCAGTTCTGGAAGACGATGCCACCCCGCTCGCAGTGGAACGCAGCCATGAATATGGCGCGGCCATCATTCACGCCATTGAAACCAACTCACCGGTAGTGGTCTACGGCAACGTACCCAACAGCGGGCTGATAGACAACTTGCCGGCAGGCTGCTGCGTGGAAGTGCCTTGCCTCGTGGACAAGAACGGCATCCAGCCCACGCGCATCGGCACGCTGCCGCCGCAGCTGGCGGCGCTGATGCAAACCAACATTAATGTGCAGGCGCTCACCGTGGAGGCCGCGCTCACGCACAAACGCGAGCATATCTATCATGCTGCCATGCTGGACCCGCATACTGCGGCAGAGCTGGACCTAGCGCAAATTTGGTCATTGGTGGACGAGCTGATCGCGGCCCACGGCGAATGGCTGCCGCACTACCACTAAACTCAGATTAGAATCCCACGCGAATGCGCGCACTGGTCTTCCAACATAACGCGGATGCCGGCCTCGGCTACTTTGGCGAGCCGCTGGCGCAGCTGGGCGTGCAAACAGATGTGCGCCAGCTGCAAGCCGGCGATGCCGTGGCCGCCCCCGCAGACTACGACATGTTGATTGTGCTGGGTGGCGACATGAATGTTTACATGGAGCAGGCCCACCCGTGGCTGCGCGCCGTCGATGCCGCCCTGCGCGATGCAGTAGCCGCCGATGTGCCCGTGCTGGGCGTGTGCCTCGGCGGGCAACTGCTTGCCAAAGCCGCCGGTGCTCCGGTGCACCTCAACACCGCATCCGAAATCGGCCTGCACACCGTGCACCTCACCGCGGCCGGCCGCGCCGACCCGTTGTTTGCAGGCCTGCCGGAAATCTCAGCCGCCCAATGGCATTACGATAGTTTTGCGCTGCCGGCCGGCGCCATACATCTGGCCAGTTCCGGCGCATGCGCAAACCAAGCCTTTCGCATTGGCGCGCGGGCTTACGCGCTGCAGTTTCATCCAGAGGTGATGCCGGAGATGTGGGAGCGCTGGCTAATGGATTTGTCCGCGCCAGACGCCGCGCGGCGGGAAGCGCTGCAGCTTGTGGTGGCTGCTGCCGCCCCGCAGCTGCAGCAGCAGGCTGCGCAGCTGCTGCGCAACTTTGTGCAGCTGGCCGGCGCAGCGCGCAGCCGCGCCTGAAGCCGGCGCTGCATGCCAGAGCTGCCCGAAGTTGAAACGCGCGTGCGCGAGCTGCGCCAGCCGTGCGTGGGCCGCACCATCTGCGGCGTGCAGCTGGACTGGCCGCGCCACTTGCACCAGCTTTCCCCGCAGCAATTTGCGGAGCGCATTCACGGCCAGACGGTCACGCAGCTGTGGCGGCGCGGCAAGTACCTCATCTTTGACCTGACGCGCGACGCCCTGCTCATTCACCTGCGCATGAGCGGCGATCTGTGCGTGCAGCCGGCCAACATTGCGGCCGAGCCGCACACGCACACACGCCTGCGCTTTGACAACGGCCACGAGCTGCGCTTCAGCGACGCGCGCAAGTTTGGCCGCGTGTATCTGGTGGGCAATGCGCAGCAAATAGTGGGCAAACTTGGGCCGGAGCCGTTGGGGGCCAGCTTTAGCGCAGCGCAGCTGCACACGGCGCTGCGCGCCAGAAACCGCGCGCTCAAGCCGCTGCTGCTGGATCAGTCTTTTCTGGCGGGGTTGGGAAACATCTACACGGACGAGGCGCTCTTTATGGCGCGCCTGCATCCGCAGCGCAACAGCGCATCGTTAAACACAGCGGAGGCGCATGCACTCTGGCTGGCAGTGCGGCGCGCACTGCGCAGCGGCATTCGCCATAACGGCGCCAGCATCGATTGGGTGTACCGGGGCGGGCAGCAGCAGCTGCACTTTCGCGTCTACCAGCGCGCCGGCGAGGCCTGCGTGCGCTGTGGCGCCATGCTGCGCCGCATTGTGGTTGCGCAGCGCGGCACGCACTTCTGCCCGCACTGCCAGCGCTTAACGCGAGCCAGAAAGTAAGTCGAACTCGTTTTGCAGGTCTGCCACCAGCTGCGCCCGGCGCGCAACAGAAATGAAGGCATGCTCTGCGCCGCGCAAGACCACCCGCTCCAGCGCGGGTATGTCCATCTCCAGCTCGCGGTGGGCGTGGCAAAAGTCATCGGTAAGCGTTGAGTTTTGTACGCCGGGGTCATCCGTGTTAAGCGACACAGCCAGTCCGTACTTCATCATTTGCCGCACCGGATGGTCTTTGATCGCGGGTGCCACGCTCGTTTGAATGTTGCTTGTGAGGCAAACTTCAAAGGCAACGCCGCGCTCGCGCGCCAGCGCCATCACGTTCTCATCATCCACCACGCGCGCACCATGCCCGATGCGCTGTGCGCCCAAAACCTCAATCGCATAGCGCACGCTGGCGGCACTCGTCCATTCACCGGCATGCGCAGTGATCCGCAGGCCCGCAGCGCGCGCCTCTTGAAACAGCGGCACATAAGGCTCGGCGGGGAAATTCACTTCGTCTCCGGCCAGATCCAGGCCAACTACGCCGCGGCTGGAAAAATCCAGCGCAACCTGCAGCATCTCGCGCCCGCGTTGCGGCTCCATGCGGTTGACGGTGATGATCAACTCCACCTGCATCTTGTGCTCGCGGGCCGCAGCCTGCGCGGCAGTGCTAACCCACTCGCACACGTCTGCCAACGCGTAGCCGCGCGTTGAGGCCAGCGCCACCGGATTGAAGCGCAGTTCCATGTAGCGGATGTTTTCCGCAGCGGCGTCTGCCACGGCTTCGCGCGTAAAGCGCGCAATCACTTCCGGGCTTTGATAAAACTTGCGCAGCACCGGGAACTTGGAAAGGAACTGGGCAAAATCGCCGCCGGCATATGTCACCTGCACCAGCGGGCGCAGCGCTTCCGCGTCGGCAAGCGGCACATCCACACCATATTCACGGCCCACCTCCAGTAGACTGGCAAGCCGCAGCGCACCCTCAAGGTGGCAGTGCAGCTCCACCTTTGGCAAGGCAGCCAGCCGGGTCCGAATATCCTGCTTCATTGGGGCTGTCATTATGCGCCCAATCTTAACCGATAACTTGGCGCGGCGGGCGGTAGCCCGCGCTTCAAGCGCCGTCGGATTTCATGCAGCAGTTTTTGTATTTCTTTCCGCTGCCGCAGCGGCACGGATCGTTGCGGCCGATTGCAGCGGCAGGTGCCCCCTTGGCTGCGGTACCCGCCGCCGGCGCTGCGGCAATCGCCGCAGCGGGCGCGGACACCGGGCGCACCTGCCATGTGAACATGCGCGCCACAACCGTAGACCGCATGTCATTCTGCAGCTGCTTAAACTCATCAAATGCGCGGCTTTTATAAGCCATGAGCGGATCGCGCTGCGCGTACGCCTCGAGCCCAATAGAGGTGCGCAGGCTTTCAATCGAGGTCAGGAAGTCCACCCACAGCTGACTGCTGACGGAAAGCAGCAGCTGGCGCATTGTGTCGGTGGCTACGCGCCGGCCAAGCACGGATTGCGCAGCACTGCGCGCGCCGGGTGCCAGCTCGCTAAAGCTTGTGCCCGCATCCACATGCTGGCCCGCGGCTTGCAGCGCAGTGCTCAAAGCCGCCGCTGTCCCCGGCTCAAGGTCGGCCACCTTGGCGCTGCTGAGGCGCTGGATTTCCGCTTCGCCAAGTGCATGCATGCGGGCGTCGAAGGCGCAGTTCAAGTGCTCAAGCAAATCCGCCTGCATGCCGGCTTTATCGTGCGCCTCATCCAGTTGGGCCGCCACATAGCCGGTGTAGGAGAAGCGCTGCACAACGCGGCCGGGCTGCGCACGCGCGCCCTGCACCACGGCCTCACGGTTAAAAGAAACATCCACAATGATGCGCCCCAGCTCGGCGCGGGTGAGATGCTCCGCGCGCGTAATGCGCAGCGCCAGCAGCTGTGCCAGTTCGCGCTGCAGCTGCGCGTTCGATGCGACTTGTGCCGTGCGCGCAGATTCTTCCAGCGCGTCCTGCAGTTCTTCCCAATCCAGCGAGTCCCATGCGGGCACTGCCGTAATGGCCGGCAGTTTGTACTGTACTTGCAGCCCGCGCAGCGCAGTTTGCAGCTGCTCCGCGCCGGACAGCTGCTCCACCTGGCGCGCAACTTCCACGCGCAGATTTTCCGGCGTTACGTGCTGCAACTCGGCGCGCGGCAGCAGCTGCCCAAGGCCGGCATTGTCAAACATCGCCTTGGCCACCACGCGCACCTGCAGCGGGCGGCCGCTCCCGCGCGCATCCTCCAGCGCGCCATCGTACGCCAGCTCCGCCAGCTCGCCGCGAGATTTGGCGCGTGCCGGCAGCTGCTCTGCCCAGCGCGCCACCCGCTCGGACACAAGTTCCAAATAGCGTGCTTCAGACTGCTCGGCAGCGGAGCGCGCCATTGCCAGCAAACGCTCACGCACGGCCGGTGCATGCTCCATAATATTGTTGGCGTGCTGCTGCAAAGTTGCCAGCGCGGGCGCAGCGGGCTGCGCTGCGGCCGGGTCCGCCAGTGCACTGCGCGCCACCTGCAGCGACTCCACCGCTGCGGCATGCGACTGCCAAATTTCACCGAGGGCCGGCACCTGCTCCGCCAGCGTGTCCAGCAGGCGCTCAATTGCAAAGGAGAACAGCAGCCCGCCGGCGGGCGTGATCAATGCCGGCTGCACAACTTCCAGCCAGTCCAGCAGGCGCCACCAGCCCTGCGGTTCCACCGCAGCCACCTGCACCCGCAGCTGCACTTCCGCCTCCAGCATGTCCTCGGCATCCTCTGTCAAGTCATCCTTTGTAAAAATTCGCTGGCGCTGGTCATAGAACTTGGAGCGCTGGGTGTTGAGCACATCATCGTATTCCAGCAGGTGCTTGCGCACATCAAAGTTGGAGCCTTCCACGCGCGATTGCGCCTGCTCAATACTTTTGTTGACGATGCCGTGCTCGATGGGCATGGCGTCATCAATCTGCAGCCGTTCCATAATGCTGGCCACGTTGGCACCGCCAAAACGGCGCATTAGTTCATCGCCCAGTGAAAGATAAAAACGGCTCGAGCCCGGGTCGCCCTGGCGCCCCGCGCGGCCGCGCAGCTGATTGTCGATGCGCCGCGCCTCATGGCGCTCGGAGCCGATGACATGCAGCCCGCCCAGCTCGCGCACTTTGTGCTCATCCTCCAGGTGCTGCAAGAACGCCTGCGCATCGCCGGCATAAATGCCCAGCTGTTCCGCATCCAGTTCGCGCAGCGCATCGGCGCGCTCAGGATTGGACAATCCCGAAGGGTCGGGTTTGCCCGCGCGTTTGAGCACGCGGTTCACATTGCCAAGCGTCTGCTCCGGAATCTCACCACCCAGCTTGATGTCCACTCCACGCCCGGCCATGTTGGTGGCGATGGTGACCGCCCCCAGCGCACCGGCGCGCGCAATGATCTGCGATTCAGAATCGTGATGCTTGGCATTCAGCACCTGATGCACAATGCCGCCCTCAAGCACCGTCGCCAGCCGATCAATGTCGTCCGGGTTCAACTGCAGCAACTCTGCCAGCAGTTTCAGGTTGTCGGCATCCACCGGGTTCAGGCGCATTTCCAGTTCGCGCGCCAGCGGCCGCAGGTCGGCGGTCTTGAGGTCATCCAGCGCCGGCATTAGCACCGCCAGCTCTGCAATTGCGCGCCCGTCTTCTTCTTTTTTGTTGACGCTGAACCAGCGCGCGCGCAGCAGCAGCACCAGCGCCACCTTCTTCAACTCCTCTGCCCGCAGCCGGTGCGAGAGCTGCTCAGATGCCTCCACCGATGTGGTGCCAATCAGCATTGGCTGCCCGGCGGCGTGGCGCGCCAGCACGTCACGCGTCAGGGCGCGCAACTTGGCTTCCTCGGTGCGGAAGACCAGGTCATCGTAGTCCTTGCGGCGGTGCAGCAGCGGCTTGTCCGGCGCCGAACGGCGCGCAATGTAGGAGAACTTGCCGCCGTTCTCGCGAAAGTTAACCTCCATCAAATCCGGATCGTGGCGCGCGCGGTAATCCAAGTGAGTTGGGATTGGCACCACATCCAGCTTATAAATTTTGTTGAACTCTTCCGCTTCCGTGACGGCGGTGCCGGACATGCCGGCCAGCTTGGGGTACAACCGAAAGTAATTTTGCAGCGTGATGGTGGCGTAGGTGACATTCTCGGCCTGCACCTTTACGCCTTCCTTGGCTTCCACTGCCTGATGCAGCCCGTCACTCCAGCGCCGGCCGGGCATTACGCGCCCGGTGAAGTCATCCACGATGACCACGCGGCCGGCCTGCACCAGATAGTCCTTGTTGCGCTTGTACAAAAACTCGGCGCGCAGTGCCTGCTCCGCATGCGAGAGCAGCTGCGCCTGTTCGGGCGTTACTTCCTCCGGGCGCTCCGGGTCGCGCAGCGGCCGGCCCAGCAGCTCGGCAATGCGGTCGTAACCCTCGTCCTGCAGCGAGATGCTGTTGTTGCGCTCGTCAATTTCAAAGTGCTCAGGGCGCAGCTGGCGCACCACCCGTGCCAGCTCCTCATACATGCGCGGGTCATCCTGCGCCGGGCCGGAAATAATCAGCGGCGTGCGCGCACTGTCAATCAGCACATTGTCCACTTCGTCCACAATGGCGAAGAAATGCGCACGCTGGCGGCGCTCCGCCAGCGAATTGGAAATATTGTCGCGCAGGTAGTCAAAGCCAAACTCGTTGTTGGTGCCATAGATTATGTCCGCGTGATAAGCATCGCGGCGCGGCACAACGAGCATCTGATCCGAGTCTTCCTGCGCAGACGGATGGTCGGGCGCGTACATAAAAGCCTTCTGCGCAAAATCGGTGCGGGCTGCATCCTGCAAAATACCCACGTTTAAACCCAGGAAGTGGAACACCGGGCCCATCCAGCGGGCATCGCGCCGCGCCAGATAATCGTTGACGGTGACCAGGTGCACGCCGCGCCCGCTCAAGGCATTGAGATACAAAGGCAGCGTGGCCACCAGCGTCTTGCCTTCGCCCGTGCGCATCTCCGCGATGCGGCCGGCATGCAGCACCTGCCCGCCCACCAGCTGCGCGGGATAGTGGCGCAGCCCAAGCGTGCGCACCGTGGCTTCGCGCACAACTGCAAATGCATCCACCAAGATTTCATCCAGCACGGTCGCTTCTGCTGCCAGCTGCTCTGCGGGTGATCCAGCCGCCGCGCTGGCAGCTGCCAGCTGCTGCCGGAAAGCACCCGTCTGGGCGCGCAGCTCAGCATCACTCTGCATCTGAAAGTGCGCTTCACGCGCATCAATCAGGGCAGCGATTTCCTCATAGCGCTTTACATCACGCGCAGTGGGATTGCCGCCAAGAGCCGTAATAATGCGCTTAAACATGTACTGATGTTACCCAACAAACACGCGGCAGGCGCGTGCGCGGGAACGGCCGCGCGGAGCGGCTACTCGTTGAAAAGCTCGCCCACGCTGCGCCCCTCGTGCGCGCGCAGGATCACCTCGGCCAGCATTGGCGCCACGGAGAGCACATTCATGTTGGGCAGGCGTTTTTCCAGCGGCACGGGGATCGTGTTGGTGGTCACAATCTCACGGAAGTTTGCGTCGCGCAAACGCTCCACTGCCGGCCCCGAAAGCACCGCGTGCACAAATGAAAGAAAAATTTCGCGGGCGCCGTTCTCGCGTGCAATGCGGCACGCCTGGGTAACAGAGCCGGCCGTATCGCACTCATCATCCACAATGATCACATCGCGGTCGGACACATCACCCACAATGGTGAGCGCCTCGGCGGACGAATCGTTTCCGGCCCGCCGTTTCTCAATGAAGGCCATCGGTATGTTGAGCTTGGCCGCAAAGTTGCGTGCCTTTTTGGCAAAGCCAAGATCAGCCGTCAAAATCACGGGCTGATGCATGCTGCGGCTGCGCTCCTTGAAGTAATCACTCAGCAGGTGGAAAGCCGTCAGCGTGTCGCCGGCGATTGAGAAGAAACCCTGGATCTGGCCGGCATGCAAGTCCATCGTCATATAGCGCATCGCACCCGCCACTTCCATCATGTCTGCCACAAGGCGCGCCGTGATGGGCACGCGCGGCTGGTCTTTCTTGTCCGAGCGCGCGTAGCACAGGTACGGCACAACCGCCGTCAGCCGGCCAACCGAATCCAGCCGCAGCGTTTGCAGCATGATCAAGAGTTCCATCAAGTTGTCGTTCACGGGCGGCGCCGTGGTTTGAATTACATAAACATCCTGCCCGCGCGCGCTGGAATGCAGCCGGCAAAAAATATTGGAGTTGGGGAAGCGCACCAAGTCGCGGCCGCTGAGCGGAACGCCAAGGATGTCAGAAATTTCTTGCGCCAGTTCCGGGCAAGCCGAACCAGCATAGAGCACAATTTCGCCATAGATGCGCGGATTGCGGTTGCGGACTACTGGCATTTTTGAAGGCTTCTAACTGCGGGTGGCGAGCAGTTGCGCGGCAGCTGAATATGGATCCCGGGTGCGGGCGGCAATCGCCGCCACTAATTCGGCCAGTTGTGCCGGCGGCAGCTGCTCCATGAAGGAAGTATACAACTGCGCGCTTAGCTCGCTTGCGAGGGCGGCTTGCGCGCGCAGCGCCTGCCGCTCTGCCCAGCGCCGTCCATCGCGTGCGTGGCTGCGGTGGGCGTTCAAAGCTGCCAGCACGCCCTCCATCCCGTGCTTGCCCAATGCATCGGTGCGCAGCAATGGCGGCTGCCACGCCTCCGCGCCCGCAGCGGGTTGTGTCAGCGAGAGCGCCAGCGCCCGTGTGCGCTGTGC
>QWRL01000005.1:24964-37116 GCA_003670425.1 Chloroflexota bacterium | reverse complement strand
CAACCATTAATTTCTGGTCAATGACCGCATTTGTTTGGTATTCGCAGAGATTTGATAAGCCTAGCAGAAAATGCACACTGCCTACAATCCGGAATTGGCAGCCCACACCATTCATCGCACCACGCAGCTGCCAGAACTTGCAACTTAACATTTTAGTATTACTTGTGGGCTGCAAAATACTCATCCAGATGTTCGAGCACTTCGCCAAAATTCTTGCGCCCCAAACCTACCCTGAAATAGTTGCCGGGGAAATCAAACATATTGCCGGGCACGATCAGCGTTGCCTGTTCCTCCAGCACGCTCTGGCAAAATTGCTCCACCGGTTGCGTGCCAAGCCACCTCGGGAATGCGACCGAACCGGCCTTGGGGCTCACCCATGAGACTCTGTTGCGGTGTTTATTAAAGAACTGCTCGGCTATGGCAATATTTGCGCGGATGATCTCGCGGTTGCGCTGCACAATTTGAACCGTATTTTGCAAAGCGATGATGCCTAAAATTTCTGCCGGGGCGCTGTTGCAAATTGTGGTGTAATCCTTGAACTCCAAACAGCGTTCAATCAACTGGCGGTCTTGGCTTGCCAACCATCCAATGCGCAGCCCCGGCAGCGCAAATGACTTGGACAAGCCACTCAAGGCGATCCCGCGTTCATAAACATCTGCCACAGAAGGCAGCTGCAAGGCGCCGTCCGACTCCAGCAAGCGGTACATTTCATCCGCAAAGATTGCGAGCTGGTGTTTTCTTGCAAAACTGATTATGGCGTCAAACTCTGCACGCGCCGGAAGGTAGCCGGTGGGGTTGTTCGGAAAATTAAGCACAAGCAGGCGCGTTTGCGCCGTCAGGCTTTGTTCAAGTTGCCCGAGGTCCAGTTTCCAGCCGGCCGCAGTCGGCTCCAACATCCACGGCGTCACGCTGCAGTCCATGAAGCGCGCAATTTCGGCAAGCGACTGATACGCCGGCGAAAGCACGACGACGTGGTCCCCCGGCGAGAGCAGGCTGCGCATGGCAATATAGATTGCCTCTTCAGGCACCGCGATCAGCACTTGATCTGGAGCGATGCGCTCGTAGAGCTTGGCCACTTCCGCCCGCAGCAGCGGATGCCCGGGCGATTCTGTGTAAGCCAGGTTTAGCGAGTCCCAAAGCGCCCGGCTCGCGGGCGCGGCCATTTGCAGCAGTTCGGCCATCCCCAAGCTTTCGCAATCAGATGCACTGAGCAAATATCTGGCGCTAAATTCATGCTTGGCAAAATAGCGCTCAAGTCTAAAGGGGGTGACTGGCATGTGGTTGATCTCTTGTATTGTGTTCGTACCTAAAATGGGATGGTGCCCACCGGTTATTGTTGCGGGTGCCGCCAATCTTATCCCAACCCAATCCGCATGGTGCGCAAATCGTTCCGCTTGGGGCTTTAAAGAAAAATCTGTGCAGTTCGTTTTTCATTCAACAAACAAAAAGCCGCCGGCACCCAAACTCAACTAAGAGTCCAGACAAAGGCGGCCGCCAACAACTGAATAAGAAAATCCCTTGGCGACGACCTACTCTCCCGGGCCGTTACCAGCCAAGTACCATCGGCGCTGGCGGGCTTAACTTCTGGGTTCGGGATGGGACCAGGTGTACCCCCGCCGCACAAATCACCAAGGGAAAATTCCCAAGACATTGTTCCTGAACAGAATGATTTATGAACTTCAAGTTCTCCGTATCATATGTGAAGCCTCTCGACCATTAGTACGTCTAAGCTAAGCGCATTGCTGCGTGTACACCTGACGCCTATCAAGCAGATAGTCTTTCTGCGGTCTTACAAGCATATAGCTTGGGGGATCTCATCTTGGGGCAGGTTTCCCACTTAGATGCTTTCAGCGGTTATCCTTGCCAGACGTGGCTACTCAGCTATGCCGTTGGCACGACAACTGACACACCAGAGGTCTGTCCACTCCGGTCCTCTCGTACTAGGAGCAGCTCCCCTCAAATCCCCTTCGCCCACAGCGGATAGAGACCAACCTGTCTCACGACGGTTTGAACCCAGCTCACGTACCACTTTAATGGGCGAACAGCCCAACCCTTGGGACCTTGTACAGCCCCAGGATGTGACGAGCCGACATCGAGGTGCCGAGCCTTGCCGTCGATATGGACTCTTGGGCAAGACCAGCCTGTTATCCCCGGGGTAGCTTTTATCCGATGAGCCACGGCCCTTCCACTCGGTACCGTGGGATCACTAAGCCCGACTTTCGTCTCTGCGCGACTTGTTGGTCTTGCAGTCAAGCTCCCTTATGCCTTTACACTCTTTGGCTGGTTTCCATTCAGCCTGAGGGAACCTTTGGGCGCCTCCGTTACTCTTTAGGAGGCGACCGCCCCAGTCAAACTACCCACCTGGCACTGTCTTCCAGCCGGATTACGGTCTGAAGTTAGGGTCTAGACTTGGTCAGGGTGGTATCCCAAGGGCGACTCCACCGAGGCTAGCGCCCCAGTTTCAAAGTCTCCCACCTATCCTGGACAGACCAAGCCCAAACGCAATGCCAAGCTATAGTAAAGCTCCACGGGGTCTTTTTGTCCTGCTGCGGGTAATCCGCATCTTCACGGATACTTCAATTTCGCCGGGTCCCTTGTTGAGACAGTGCTCCAGTTGTTACGCCATTCGTGCGGGTCGGAACTTACCCGACAAGGAATTTCGCTACCTTAGGACCGTTATAGTTACGGCCGCCGTTCACCGGGGCTTCAGTTCAAAGCTTCGTCTTGCGACTAACCTCTCCCCTTAACCTTCCGGCACTGGGCAGGCGTCAGCCCCTATACATCAGTTTACACTTTAGCAGGGACCTGTGTTTTTGTTAAACAGTCACCAGAGCCTATTCACTGCGACCTCTAGGCGCTAGGTATGTACATACTTCACGCTTAAAGGCACCCCTTCTCCCGAAGTTACGGGGCCATGTTGCCTAGTTCCTTAACAAGGGTTCTCCCGTTCGCCTTGGTATTCTCTACCCGTCTACCAGTGTCGGTTTGCGGTACGGACACCACAGTCTCAACGCTACGAGGCTTTTCTTGGCAGTTCGGCTCAATCACTTCAGGCTCTAGGCCACGCCATCACGTCTCAGCTCAGCGCGCGGATTTCCCTGCGCACCTCAACACCTACCCGTTTAGCACCGACCATGTCCAGTGGGTCGGCTGATCTACCGTCCTGCGTCCCCCCTTCACTCAACTGCGGTGGTTCCGGAATATTAACCGGATGTCCATCACTTACGCCTTTCGGCCTCAGCTAAGGGCCGACTAACCCGACGCGGAACAACCTTGCGTCGGAAACCTTAGACTTACGGCGAACACGATTCTCACGTGCTTTACGCTACTCATGCCAGCATTCTCACTTCTGCCCGCTCCAGCCGTCCTTCCGGTCGACCTTCAGTGCAAGCAGAACGCTCCCCTACCGCCATGCACATCCGAAGATGCGCACGACCCATGGCTTCGGTATTGAGCTTAGCCCCGTTGAATTGTCCGCGCAGGATCACTTGACCAGTGAGCTGTTACGCACTCTTTAAAGGATGGCTGCTTCTAAGCCAACCTCCTGGCTGTCAGAGTAATCCCACATCGTTTACCACTTAGCTCAAATTTTGGGACCTTAGCCGATGGTCTGGGCTGTTTCCCTTTTGACCACGAATCTCATCACCCGTAGTCCGACTGCCACACTCTGGAGTACCGGTATTCGGAGTTTGATGCGGTTTGGTAGGCAATAAGCCCCCTAGCCACTTCAGTGCTCTACCCCCGATACTGAACGTGTGACGCTAGCCCTAAAGCTATTTCGGGGAGAACAAGCTATCTCCCGGTTCGATTGGCATATCACCCCTACCCACAGCTCATCCCCTAATTTTGCAACATTAGTAGGTACGGGCCTCCACGAGGTTTTAAGCTCGCTTCACCCTGGCCATGGGTAGCTCACCGGGTTTCGTGTCTAATTGTTGCGACTGTACGCCCTATTCAGACTCGCTTTCGCTGCGCCTCCGGGTGTTACTCCCTTAAGCTTGCCACAACTATTAACTCGCTGGCTCATTCTCCAAGAGGCACGCCGTCAGGCCGAGCCCGCCCTAAGGCAGGCCAGACGCCCTTCGACTGATTGTAAGCATACGGTTTCAGGTTCTATTTCACTCCCCTAGCAGGGGTACTTTTCACCTTTCCCTCACGGTACTTGTCCGCTATCGGTCGTCAAATGTATTTAGCCTTGGAGAGTGGACTCCCCGGGTTCCTGCCGGATTAGCGTGCCCGGCAGTACTCAGGTATCCAGCGGGAGCCAGACTGTTTTCGCCTACAGGACTATCACCTGCTGTGGTTGCTCTTTCCAGAAGCATTCAGCTAACAGACTGGTTTGTAACTCCCATATGCTGGACCCTACAACCCCGGTTGTGCAAGCACAACCGGTTTGGGCTGTTCCGCGTTCGCTCGCCACTACTAGCGGAATAATTTCTTTTCCTCTGGGTAATTAGATGTTTCAGTTCCCCAGGTTCCCTTCCCAAGCCTATGTGTTCAGCTTGGGACGCACGAGGATCGCTCGTGCAGGTTTCCCCATTCGGAGATCTTCGGGTAATAATGCTTGCACACAGCTTCCCGAAGCTTATCGCAGTGTACTACGTCCTTCATCGGCATTTGACGCCAAGGCATCCACCGTATGCCCTTAGTAGCTTCTATCACATGATACGGAGAAATTGAAGTTCATATTTACAAACTTCATCATCATTCTATTCAGTTGTTAAAGTTCAGGCCCGCGCACTGCGCCGGCCGGGCGTCTGCCGCCCACCGCCAGTTTGGAGGCTTCCAAACCGCCGGTGGATTGCAGACTCTGTTATTTCCCACCTGCACCTCATATTAGGTGGAGATGAGGGGGCTCGAACCCCTGACTTCCGCCTTGCAAAGGCGGCGCTCTACCAACTGAGCTACATCCCCTTAGTGGGCCTGACTGGGCTCGAACCAGTGACCTTTCCCTTATCAGAGGAATGCTCTAACCAACTGAGCTACAGGCCCCAAGCCCCGCGCCCCTTGGCAACTGAAGAGTGACAGACAACTGCACTACCGAGTGCACTAGTAGGGCGCAGACCCTTAAGTCTTTGCCCAGTGCTCATTGAAAGGAGGTGATCCAGCCGCACCTTCCGGTACTGCTACCTTGTTACGACTTCGTCCCAGTCACCGACCCTGCCCTAGACGGCTCCTTCCTTGCGGTTAGGCCACCGGCTTCAGGCATTGCCAGCTCCCATGACGTGACGGGCGGTGTGTACAAGACCCGGGAACGTATTCACCGCACTGTGCTGACGCGCGGTTACTAGCAACTCCAACTTCATGTAGGCGAGTTGCAGCCTACAATCCGAACTGAGACCGGGTTTGAGGGATTGGCTCCGCCTCGCGGCTTGGCAACCCATTGTCCCGGCCATTGTAGCGTGTGTGTAGCCCAGGATATAAAGGACATGCTGACTTGACGTCGTCCCCACCTTCCTCCGGTTTGACACCGGCAGTCTCGCATGACACGTGTAACATGCGACAAGGGTTGCGCTCGTTAACGGACTTAACCGAACACCTCACGGCACGAGCTGACGACAGCCATGCATCACCTGTTCATGCTCCCCGAAGGGTCGGTCCGCTTTCGCTTCCCTACTACATGAATGTCAAACCCTGGTAAGGTTCTTCGCGTAGCCTCGAATTAAACCACACGCTCCGCTGCTTGTGCGGGTCCCCGTCAATTCCTTTGAGTTTTAATCTTGCGATCGTAGTCCTCAGGCGGTCAACTTAACGCGTTAGCTTCGGCACCGACAAATTTTACTTCGCCGACACCCAGTTGACATCGTTTATGGCATGGACTACCAGGGTTTCTAATCCTGTTTGCTACCCATGCTTTCGCGTTTCAGAGTCAGGTACAAGCCAGGAGGCCGCCTTCGCCACTGGTGTTCCTCCCGATATCTACGCATTTCACCACTACACCGGGAATTCCACCTCCCTCTCTTGCCCTCTAGCCAGGCAGTATCGACCAGCCTCTCCCAGTTGAGCCGGGAGCTTTCATGGCCGACTTGCCCAACCTCCTACACGCCCTTTACGCCCAGTAATTCCGGATAACGCTTGGATCCTACGTCTTACCGCGGCTGCTGGCACGTAGTTAGCCGATCCTTATTCGGGAGGTACTGTCATTTTCATCCCTCCCAAAAGCGCTTTACGACCCGAAGGCCTTCATCGCGCACGCGGCGTTGCTGGTTCAGGCTTTCGCCCATTGACCAATATTCCCTACTGCTGCCACCCGTAGGTGTCTGGACCGTGTTTCAGTTCCAGTGTGGGGGGTCACCCTCTCAAGTCCCCTACCCGTCACTGCCTTGGTGAGCCATTACCTCACCAACTAGCTGATGGGCCGCGGGCCCCTCCCAAAGCGACCGAAGTCTTTAGTCCCTAAGCCTCTAATCTCTAGGACCACATGCGGTATTAGCACCTCTTTCGAGGAGTTATTCCACACTTTGGGGTAGGTCACCCACGTGTTACTCACCCGTTCGCCACTAAGAGCATATTGCTACACTCTTCGTTCGACTTGCATGTATTAGGCACGCCGCCAGCGTTCATCCTGAGCCAGGATCAAACTCTTCGTGAAGAATTGATCTGGCAGCCGCCCTTAAGCTGGCTGCCGACATTGTTGTCTCTGCGTCCCCTTGCGGGGACGACTCAGTTTGCTGGTTATCTGTCACTATTCAGTTGTTAAGGTGCGCTGTTGGGCTGACTGCCACAGACTCAAAATGCCGACGCGAAACCTTCACATCGGCTAGTGCAGACCAGCAGTGCCAAAGGCACCCGGTTGTCTGCCAGATATTTTTTTGCAAACACCGCCCCTTTCAGGTCGGCGCTCTTGTCAGCGACTAGATAATACCAGAGCGATGAGTGGCTGTCAAGGCAAAAATTGACCATTTTGCCACTTGTCTCCAGTGCCCAAAAACTGTTGGATTCAAGCTCTTTTTTGCCAATTTGGAGCAGCGCAGCCCCCAGCCACCATGTTGCGAACAAACCAAAATGCCCGCATCCCGCTCCCTGCCGGCCTTTATCATGGAGTACTCCGCACCTCGCTGTATACTTTTGCCGGCGCCGTGGCCAATGCCCCTCACGCGGCGCCTCCCATGACCACAACCGAATTTTCCATCCAACGGGCCTACGCCACGGACCGCAGCACGACGCTGCGCTGGGTGCTCTCGCACGTGCGCCAAAATCGGCTGCTGATTGGCGGCGTCTTCTTCGGCGCGTTCAGCAATGCTGCGCTGGCTGCGGTGGTGCCCATTCTCAGCGGCATCGCTTTTCAAGCAGTCATCTCCAACGCCACACCGAACTACACCGCCGTGGCATGGGCGGCCGCATTGGTGGCCGCCAGCCAGATATTGCGTGGCGGCCTGCAGCTGGTGCGCAACGCTTCTGCTGAAACAATTGGCCAGCGCCTGGAGCGCGATGCACGCGATGAACTCTACGGCAGCCTGCTGGGCAAGAGCATGACCTTCCACAATCTGCGGTCGGTTGGCGACACAATGGCGCGCGCTACAAATGACGTGCGCGAAGTAAATCTGATGCTCAACCCGGGCATCAACCTTGTAGTGGGCTCGGCCAACTTTTTGCTGATGCCGCTACTCGTTGCGCCCGCCATCCACTGGCAGCTGGCCGCTGTACCGGCAGCATTCCTCATTGCTTATGTACTTGCTCTTTGGCAGTATCTCGGGCAGCTGCGCCCCGTCAGTGCGGATGTCCGCGAAAGTTTTGGCGCGCTGAACTCGCGGCTGGCCGAAGCAATTGAAGGCATTGAGACCGTGAAGGCTGCGGCCCAAGAACCGGCAGAGGTGCAGCGCTTCCAGTTGCTGGCGCGCGCCTATCGCAACAACTTTGTGCGCCAGGGGCGCATCGAGGCGCGCTACATTCCGCTGCTGCTGTTGGGGCTGGCCAACGCTGCTGGCTTTACACATGCGTTGGCGCTTGCCAACGCCGGCAGTATTGGGCTTGGCGATGTAATTGCGTACCTGGGCCTGTTGACACTGTACGGGTTCCCCGTTTTCGTTTCCTTGTATGCATACTCACAGGTTTCACTGGGGCTGGCCAGTGCGGAACGCATCCTCGAACTAATTCGCGCCGAGAGTGAGCTGGACGAGAACAGCGGCGGCTACTGCGAACCTATGCGCGGGTCCGTGACTTTTGAGCATGCCGGTTTTGGGTATGCAGCCGGCAGCCGCACGCTGCAAGACATTAACCTGCACGTGGAGCCGGGCCAGACTGTCGCGATTGTGGGCCAAACTGGTGCCGGAAAAACCACGCTGGTAAAGCTCATCAATCGCATCTACGATGCAAGCGGCGGCCGCGTCCTGGTGGACGGAGTGCCGGTGCGCGATTGGAAGCTGGCCGACCTGCGCCGCCAGATTTCCATCATCGAGCAGGATTTGTTTTTGTTCTCGCGCTCGATTGCGGAGAACATTGCTTTTGGCATGCCAGACGCCACAGCGCAGCAAGTGGAGGAGGCAGCGCGCGCTGCCCAGGCACATGATTTCATTGTGGCGTTTGCGGACGGCTACCAGACCATGATTGGCGAGCGTGGCGTAACGCTCTCCGGCGGGCAGCGCCAGCGCCTCGCAATTGCGCGCGCATTTCTAACCCGGCCGCGCATTCTAATTCTGGATGACTCGACCAGCGCAATTGACAGTGCCACGGAGGACCAGATCCAGCGCGCCATTCGTGATGTGGCGCGCCAGCAAACGACGTTTCTGATCACGCACCGCCTCTCGCAGATTCGCCTGGCGGACGTGATTGTTGTGCTGCGCCAAGGGTGCATCGCTGCGGCGGGGCAGCACGCAGATCTGCTGCGCAATTCGGAGACTTACCGCAGCATTTTTGCGCGCTACGAGGCTGGCGGCGCATGAGCACACGCAAGTTGCAATGAACATGTTCGGCGGCCTCGACACCGAGGCATACGACCGAAAGTACACGGACCGCCAGCTGCTGCAACGCATCGGGCGCTTCCTTGGTGTCTACCGTGTAAAAATCACGGCAGCATTTGCTGCGCTGATGCTGATGGCGGTGGCCAGCACGGCCTTTCCGCTGCTGGTGGCCGTGGTACTGGACCGCCTGCCAGTGCCGCCATTGCTGCTGCTGCAACTGGCTGCCACCAGTCTCATCATCGGCGTCCTGATGTGGGGCCTCAATTACTGGCGCGCGCGCTGGTTCTCCGAGCTGATTGGCGATGTGGTGCTGGCATTGCGCACGGAGGCGTTCCGTGCCGCAGCCGAGCATGACCTTTCATTCTATGATGAGTTTCGCAGCGGACGCGTCATCAGCCGCATCACATCAGACACGCAAGACTTTGCGCAGGGCCTGCAGCTGCTGGGCGACATCCTTGACGATATTGCGGGGGTACTGGTGCTGCTGGTGGTGTTGTTGCGGCTGGAGTGGCGCCTGACCCTGCTGGTGGTGGTGCTCACTCCATTTGTTTTTTGGATGGCCTCTGCCTGGCGCAATTTTGCGCGCGGACTAACCCAGCGCGCCTCGCGCGCCATGGCGAATGTAAATGCCGCCATTCAGGAGGCGGTCACAGGCATCAGCGTCGCCAAGAACTTTCGTCAAGAGGCCGCAGTCTACAGCCAGTTTGCCGCGGTTAATCGGGCGTCTTATGACATCAACTGGCAGCGCGGCTTTCTGCTTGCAACCGTGTTCCCGGCGCTGAATGCCATGGTGGGTTGCGGGTCCGCACTCATCATCTATGCCGGCGGACGCGCAGCTGGCGCGGGGGTCATTACTGCCGGAGCGTGGTTCTTGTTCCTCGCAGCGGTGGAACGCTTTTGGTTTCCAGTCTCACAACTGGCTGCATTCTGGAGCCAGTTTCAAGGCGGGCTGGCGGCGGCAGAGCGCGTGTTTGCGCTCATCGACGCGGAGCCGGCCGTACGTCAAACCGGCGCACGCCAGCTCAAACTGCAGGGCGCCCTCGAATTCTCAGATGTGCACTTTCGTTACTCCCGGCAAGAAGCGGTATTGCGCGGCTTTTCGCTGCGCATCGAACCCGGCGAGAGCGTGGCACTGGTCGGCCACACTGGCGCCGGCAAGTCCTCCGTAATCAAACTACTGGCCCGCTTTTATGAATTTCAATCCGGCAGCCTGCACATCGACGGCCACGACGTACGCAGCCTTGAGTTGCGCTCCTATCGCAGCCAGCTCGGCCTTGTGCCACAGCTGCCGTTCTTATTTGCCGGCAGCGTCGCGGACAACATTCGGTACGCATACCCGCAAGCGACGGATGCAGAAATATTGGCCATTGCGCACCAGATCGGCGCCGGCGAATGGCTTGACGCGCTGCCCAACGGCTTGGACAGTGAAGTGGGCGAACGCGGCACGCGCCTCTCGCTTGGCCAGCGCCAGCTGGTGGCGCTGGCGCGCGTATTGGTGCAACACCCGCCCGTGTTCATTTTGGATGAAGCCACTGCGAGCATTGACCCGTTCACGGAAGCACAAATTCAAACGGCGCTTGAGTTGATTCTGGAGCGCAGCACCAGCATCATGATTGCCCATCGCCTCTCCACCGTCCGCTCAGCGAACCGCATCATTGTGATGGCGCACGGTGAAATCATTGAGCACGGCAGCCACAGCCAGCTGCTGTCCAACGGCGGCCATTACGCGGAGTTGTACCAAACTTACTTTCGCCACCAATCTGCAGATTACACTGTGCCGGAGACAGCGCAAAGCGCCACTAGTTGATGCGCGCTTGAAGCACCACGCCGCACGCCCGATATGTCTATTCTGGCGCTGCGCACAAAGAAACCAGCACCGCGCACTCCCTGCATCTGGTTTGCAGATGCACCCCGATTAATGCCGCGTTTGGCTACGGCATCAGCCGCGCAATCGTCCAGCTCCCATCTGATTGCAGCGTGTACTTGAAGCGGTCGTGCAGGCGGTTTGGGCGCCCCTGCCAAAACTCAAAGCTTTGCGGCGTGACGCGATAGCCGCCCCATTGATCCGGCAGCGGGATCTCGCCATTTGCAAACCTGGCTTTCATTTCCGCAAATTTTGATTCAAGCAGCGCACGCGTCGAGATGACCTCACTCTGGCGTGACGCCCACGCACCGATTTGGCTTTCACGCGGCCGGGAAAGAAAATATTTGAGCGATTCCGCAGCCGTAATTTTTTTGGCAATGCCCATGGCACTTACCTGCCGCTCCAGCGCCAGCCACGGAAACAAAAGTGCAACCTTGGGATTTGCCGCCAGATCGCGCGCCTTGGCACTTTCGTAGTTGGAGTAAAAAACAAAGCCGCGTTCATCAAAGCCTTTGAGCAGGACGGTGCGCACTGCCGGCCGGCCGGCAGCATCCGCGGTGGCAAGCGTCATCGCATTCGGCTCAATTACTTGTGTTTCAATCGCTTCGCGCATCCAATGGTCAAACTGCGCAAACGGATTCGCGTCCAGATCCGCCAGATCCAGCGCACGCGCCGCATAATTCCGGCGCATCTCCGCAAGTTGCAAGGTGGTGGTCATAGCTGGTTGGCGGGCATCAACAGCCCCTAATGAATTTTACAGCCTGCAAATTCAAAACGCTTCGCACGACAAATTGCCACATTGCCGAATCACTGCCAGCAGCGCACGGGCACTTGAGCGGCAATTATTGGCAAAAGCAAACCACTGCGGAGCCACCACCAAATTTTGCCGGGAAAATAAAAAGCCCCCGCGCATTCCGGGGGCTAATTCAAACATCACAACTGAGCCGGGCAATCAGCTCTTGGCTAAAAGCGCGTCAAACGCCTGCTTCAACTCATCGGCCGTAACCATGCCGGCCCACTGCTTCACAATTGCGCCCTGCCCGTCCAGCAGCGTAAAGTGCGGGCGAAAACGGAAGTTCACCGCCTTCAACAGCTCACTGGTTGCTGCATCATCCATATCCAAGTATGTGAACTTCACCCGCTTCCAATAGTCGTTTTCAAGCCCATGCACGATGGGCTTCATTGCCTGGCAGGCCCCTCAGTAATATGCGTAGACTTCCACCAGCTGCGGCACACCCGCTGCCAATTGCACGCTGCCCGGGCTGGTTGGCGAGAAGTCGGCGGCTATTGCCGGCGGGCCGGCAGCCGCCCACAGCTCAGCAGCCGGGGCCACAACTGCGGCCAACGGTGGAAACACAGCAGCAGGCAACACCCCCCCAACCCCCGGG
>QWRL01000005.1:22526-24954 GCA_003670425.1 Chloroflexota bacterium | reverse complement strand
CGCGAACGCCGCGCGTCATCTGTCGCTTGCGGCGGTTTGTGCCCCGCGCCCCCGGGGCGGCCCCGCAGCCCCGCGGCCGGGGGCCCTGTCGCCGGGTGCCCACCACAACCCCCCCCCCCCCCGGGGTTCCCCCGTTCCCCCCCCTTTTGTTTTTCCCCCCCGCCTCCGCACCCGCCGCAGCAGGAGCTTGCGCCGCCGGTGCAGAACATGCAATCAACATCAGGATAATTCCAGCCGACCCTAACAGCTTTGCGCTGGTGTGCGTAAACATGCGTGGAGTGTATCAACATATGATTGGCAAGCCAAAGTTTCAGTTGAAAGGTGTATAGTCATCTGCAATGACATCAATAAACCTGCAGGAAAAACTGAACCGGGGCACGCTGCTGGCCGACGGTGCACTGGGCTCCGAGCTGTACGCACGCGGCATCAAAAATGGCAGTTGCCTTGACGCGCGCAACCTGACTAATCCGGCGGCAGTGCTGGGTGTGCATGCGAGCTACCTACAGGCGGGCGCGGACCTGATTGAGACCAACACCTTTGGCGCAAACTCCTTCCGGCTGGCAAGCCATGGCCATGCAGAGCAAGTACTCGTGATCAACCAGACAGGCGTGGCACTGGCCCGCCAGGCGGCAGCGGCCAGCGGGCGCGCGGTAGCTGTGGCTGGCTCCGTCGGACCGCTGGGCGTGCGCCTTGTGCCGTTTGGGCGCGTCAAGCCGGAGGCTGCGTACGCAGCCTTTTGTGAACAAATTAGCGCTCTGCTGGCGGCCGGTGTGGATGCGCTGGTGCTGGAAACTTTTTCGGATTTGATGGAGTTGAGCGAGGCGGTGCGCGCCGCACGCGCCTGCTCCACTGCCCAACAACCGGTGCTGCTGGTGGCCTCCATGACGTTTACCCGCGACGACCGCACGCAGCTGGGCGACTCGCCCGCACACGTGGCGCGCACGCTGGCCGGGCTGGGCGTGGATGTGGTGGGCGCCAACTGTTCGATTGGACCGGCGCAGCTGCTGCGTGTGCTGCAGGCCATGCATGCTGCTGCGCCACAGCTGGCGCTTTCCGTAATGCCAAATGCGGGCATGCCGGAAGTGAGCGGCGGACGCGTGCTGTACCCGGCCGGCCCGGATTACTTTGCGCAACTAACGCCAGACTGGCTGGCAACCGGCGCGCGCATTGTCGGCGGCTGTTGCGGCACCACGCCCGCGCACATCGCAGCACTGCGCCAGGCGCTGGACACTCCCCGCGCAGCCGCGGTGCACAGCGCACCCGCGCGGCACAGCTCCCCGGCAGAAGCGCTGCCGGCAACGGACGAGCCAACCAAACTTGCCACCAAGCTGCAGTCACAACAATTTGTAATCACTGTGGAGATGAGCCCGCCAAAGGGCTACACCCCGCACAAGGTGCTGGCCGGCGCGCACATGCTGGCGGAGTCCGGTGCCGATGTCATCAACGTGGCCGACTCGCCGCTGGCACGCATGCGCATGAGCCCGTGGGCCGTGTGCCATCTCATTCAGCAGCAGGTGGGCATCGAGACGGTGCTGCACTTTCCCACGCGCGGCCGCAACCTGCTGCGCGTGCAAGGCGACCTGCTGGCCGCGCACGCGCTGGGCGTGCGCAATGTGTTTGTGGTGATGGGCGATCCTGCCACCATCGGCGACTTCCCGCAGGCCTTCGACAACTTTGATGTGGCGCCGACCGCGCTGCTGCAGCTTGTCAAGCAGCGCTTCAACGCGGGCATGGATCAGGCTGGCCAAGACATCGGGCAGCCCACATCATTTGTGGCTGCCTGCGCGCTCAGCCTCAGCGCACCGGACCCCGCGCGCGAGATCAAGCTGCTGCGCAAAAAGCTGGAGTGCGGTGCAGACTTTGCGCTGACGCAGCCGGTGTTTGATGCGCAAGTGGCGCGCAATTTCTTTGCGCGCTACGCCGCTGAGCACGGCGCGCTGCAGCTGCCAGTGCTGGTGGGCGTGCTGCCGCTGTACAGTGAGCGCCACGCCAGTTTTCTGCATAATGAAGTTCCCGGCATTCACATCCCGGAGCAAATCCAGCACCGCATTGCGCGCGCAGCCGATGCGCCCGCTGAAGGCGTGCGCATTGCCTTGGAGCTGATTGCAGAGCTGCGCGCAACCACACCCATCCGTGGCGCCTATCTGCAGCCGCCCTTTCGGCGCTATGAGTTGGCAGCCGAAATAATCGAGCACACGCGGGCACAGGATTAAGCAAAAGGGCTGTGCGTAACATGGGCCGCACACGCGGTGATTTTGCGCGCAGCGTCCGCATTGGTTGGCTGCTTGCGGTTGTGGCGGCTGCCTGCGTGCCGGCTGCTGCCCCCCCAGCGCCCCCCCCCGCACCCCCCCCCCCCCCCGCGGCGGCGCGCGCCCGCCCCGCCCCGCGGCCCGCGCCCGCCCCGGCCGGGGCGCCCGCGGCGTGCCGT
>QWRL01000005.1:18220-22516 GCA_003670425.1 Chloroflexota bacterium | reverse complement strand
CCCGCCGGCGCCCCCGTGGCGCCCCGCGCCCGCGGGCGGGGGTGGGGCGGCGAGGCGCGGGACCGGGGCGCGGGGCTTCCCCGGGGTGCCACCATCGAACTGTACTTTGACCAGCCGATGGATCAGCAGAGCGTGGCGCAAGCGCTGCGCTTCGACCCGCCGCTGCCCGGAACACTGCAGTGGCCGGAGCCGGGCGTAGCGCGCTATGTGCCGGCGGGCGCTGCGCCGCGCGCCGCCCGCATTGGCGTGCGCCTGCTGGCCGGCGCGCGCAGTGCCAATGGCGCGCAGCTAGCCGCAGACTACAGTTTCTTTGTACACACCACTGGATATGTGGAGGTGACCCAGGTCTTTCCGCTGCCCGCAGCGCAAGCAGTGGATGTGCGCTCTACGATCACGGTGGTCTTCAACCGGCCGGTGGTGCCGCTGGCTGCCGCCGGCGCTGGCGGCGCGCTGCCCAATCCGCTGCTGCTGGAGCCGGCTGTGCCCGGCAGCGGCGAGTGGCAGAGCACCAGCATCTTTGTCTTCACCCCCGCTCCCGGCTTGGCGGGTGGGCAGCGCTACAGCGCCACCATCAGCGCGCGGGAAATTGCAGCACTCAGCGCTGGCGGCACGCTGCAGCTGCCGGCTGCAGAAATGCAAACTGATTACACGTGGGTTTTCAGCACGCCCGCGCCCGAAATCCTAAGCACCGAAGCAGCGCCGGACGGGCGCAACGTTTCTATTGTCTTCAACCAGCCGATGGACCACAGCAGCACGGAAGCTGCATTCTCGGTGCGTGGTGCTGATGGCGCGGCCGTGCGCGGCAGCTTTGCGTGGGCTGAAGGTGACGCAACGCTCACATTTAAAACAGCACAGCGCCTGCCGCTGAATACCAACTACATTGCTGCGCTGGCGGTCAGCGCGCATGGGTTTGGCGGAGGCGGCGCACTTTCAGAGCCGCTGCAGTTTGCGTTCAAGTCCGCGCCGGCGCCGGCGGTAATTTTGAGCGCACCGCGGGCCAACGCCACGGATGTTGATCCCACTGCGGGCATACAGTTTGCGTTTGCCGGACACATGGATCCGGAAACCTTCAAAGCGCAAGTGCATGTAAGTCCGGCGCCCGCTGACCTGAACGGCTGGTACAGCGATTATGACAACACCTACTACCTCGGCTTCAGCCTCAAAGCGCAGACGGCTTACGCCGTGGTGCTCGATGCCGGCCTAGCCGACCCCTACGGCAACACGCTCGGCAAGCCGTACACACTCAATTTCACGACGGGCTCGTATGCGCCAAGCTTTGCATTACAGACGCGCAGCGCGTACGGCACCTACACGGCGGGCATGCCTGCGCATTTATACGCGTCGTATCGCAATGTTGCAGCGCTTGACCTGGAGCTGTCGCGCATGCCGCTGGCGGAGTTTGTAAAGTACAGCGCGCCGGCCGGCTATGACTACCGCGAGAGCTACGCCCCGGCGCTCGAAAACAAAGTGCGCGCGTGGGCCCAGGCGCTCCCGCCCTTTCCAGAGGAAAACGCATTTGCACGCATCGACCTTGATGCGGCCGGCGGCACGCTGGAGCCTGGCATTTATTTTTTGAGCGCAGCCGCTGGTGACCAGCAAGGGCAACATGTGCTGCTGGTGGCGGACGCCAACCTTACGCTAAAGCTGGGTGCTGCCAGCGCGCTGGTGTGGGCCACCAGCCACCAAACCGGCAAGCCGCTGGCCGGCCGCGACGTGAGCCTGTACAACATGGCCATGCAGCGCATTGGCGGCGGCACCACGGATGCGGACGGACTGCTGCGCACCAGCATCGCGCCGCGCGAAAATGCATGGGACCCGGTGTATGCCATCGCCGATGCGCGGCCGCAGGGCTTTGCGCTCACAAGTTCGGAGTGGTCCTACGGCATCGAGCCGTGGCAATTTGGCGTGCTGCAAGACTACCAGCCGGCGCGCGGCCTGGTGTACCTGCACACTGACCGCCCGTTATACCGGCCGGGCCAGCCGGTGAACTTCCGCGCCCGCTTGCGCAACGACAAGGATGCGCGCTTTTCAATTCCTTCGGCACGCACTGTGAGAGCCACAGTGCACAACCCCGCTGGCGATGGTGTGCATGCGCAACAGCTGCCAGTGTCTGAATTCGGCACCATTAACGGCAGCTTCCAATTGGATGCCGCCGCAGATGCCGGCTACTACACGCTGAATGTGGCTGCCCGCAGCGAGCTCTCGGGCGATCTTGGCTTTCAGGTTGCCCTGTACCGCAAGCCGGAATTCCAAGTGAGCGTTACGCCCGCGCGCAACGCAGTAGTACAGGGCGACGCCATCCAGGCGCTGGTCGAGGCGCGCTACTACTTTGGCGAACCGGTGGGCAATGCTGCGGTTGAATGGACGCTGCTGGCAACTGACCACTACTTTGACTATCAGGGCCCGGGCTACTTTTCATTCAGCGATTACGACCAGACATCCGGTGTGCCCGAACCCACTTATGGGAATTACGGATCGGTAGTGGCCAGCGGCAGTGCGCGCACGGATGCGCGTGGCCAGCTCGCGCTGCGCGTGCCAGCGGACTTTGGCACACGCAGCGGCTCGCAGCGTTTCACGCTCGAGGCCACGGTCACAGACATCGATCAGCGCCCGGTAAGTGCGCGCACCGAAGTGGTGGGGCATCAGGGCGATTACTACATTGGCCTGAGCCCGCAAGCCTATCTGGGCAGCGCCGGCAAGCCCAGCGCCGTGGATGTGCTGGCCGTGGACTGGCAGCAAGCCGGCGTGGCGCGGCAGTCACTGAAGATTGTAGTCAGCGAGCACGAATGGCTCAATGTGCAGGAAGAAGACGAGTTTGGCAACCTAATCTGGAACTCCAGCGCCCGCGACACGCCCATACTGGAAACAACCGCCACCACCGATGCAAGCGGCAAAGCCGTGGTGCGCTTTACGCCGCAAACCGGCGGCAGCTATAAAGTACTCGCAAGCGGCCGTGACCGCGGCGGGCATGAGATCCGCTCCAGCACTTATATCTGGGTCAGCTCAGAAGAGTTTATTAGCTGGCGCCAGGACAACAGCAACCGCATAAACCTGGTGGCAGACCGCAAGCAGTACGTGCCCGGGGACACGGCAAAGATTCTGATACCGTCGCCGTTCACCGGCACGGCCACCGCGCTTTTGACGGTGGAGCGCGACAGCGTGCTGCAGACCGTGGTGCTGCCACTCCGTGACAACAGCACGCTGTATGAACTGCCGATCACGGCAGCCTTGGCCCCGACGGCTTATGTGAGCGTTGTGATTGTGAAGGGCATGGACGCGGACAATCCTGTGCCCGCCTTTCGCATGGGGCTGCTCAAGCTGGATGTGAGCCCGCGCGAGCAGCTGCTGAATGTGCAGCTAACACCCGACAAACCGCAAACCGCACCGGGCGAGCCGGTCACAATGAGTGTGCTGGCAACTGATTACACAGGCAAACCCGTGTCGGCCGAAATTGCGCTGGGTGTGGTGGACGCTGCAGCATTGGCGCTGGCACCGCCGAACAGCCTGCCAATGGCAGCGGCCTTCTATGGGCAGCGGCCACTGCGCCAGCTCACCAGCCTTGGGCTTTCCATTTTGGTGGATGCAGTTAATCTGGAAGTGGCGAAAGCCAAAGGTGGCGGTGGTGGTGGCGATGAAATGTTTATTGAAGTGCGCGGCGACTTCCGCGATACTGCCTACTGGAACCCGGTGGTGCTCACAGACGCAGCGGGCCGCGCACAGGTGAGCTTCAGCCTGCCCGATAACCTGACCACATGGCACGCCGATGCGCGCGCCGTAACGCAAGACACACGCGTTGGCGCAGCCAGCGCCGACATCGTAGCCAGCAAAGCGCTGCTCATCCGGCCGATTACGCCGCGCTTCTTTATGGTTGGCGATCGCAGCAGCGTCGCAGCCATCGTTAATAACAACACTGCCCAGGAAATTACCGTGGATGTAACGCTGAGCGGCAGCGGCGTGCGCCTGCCGGACAATGCACGCCAGCAGGTGCAGGTGCCCGCCAACGGACGCGTGCGGGTAGATTGGACCGTAGAAGCTGAGCGCAGCGCGGAAACTCCGCTGCCGGCCGCTATGCTGCTGTTCACGGCCCGGGCCGGCGCGCTTGTAGACAGCAGCCTGCCACCGCTCGGGCGCGCAGCGGACCGCGGCCTGCCCGTATACGAGTACAGCACTCCCAAAACCGCAGCAACCAGCGGTGTCCTGGCAGCAGCCGACACACGCAGCGAAGGGTTGCGCGTCGCCATCACGGAGGCCCATCAGGCGGTCTTCGTGTCGCTCTTTTCGACCACTCTGTTCCGC
>QWRL01000005.1:0-18210 GCA_003670425.1 Chloroflexota bacterium | reverse complement strand
GGACCCCCCCGCGGCGGGCCGTGGTGCCGATCCGCGGGCCCGGGCCGGGGCGGTGGGAGGCCGGCCCCCCCCCCCCGCGGGGCCGCGCGGGGCGCGGCGCCCCCCCAATATATGAGTACAGCACTCCCCAAACCGCAGCAACCAGCGGTGTCCTGGCAGCAGCCGACACACGCAGCGAAGTGGTGGTGGTGCCGCGCGGCACAGCCGCCACAGCCGCCACGCTTGAGTTGAGCATCAGCCCGTCACTGGCTGCCAGCCTGCCCGGTGCACTGCAATACCTGGAGGAGTTTCCGCACGAATGTGTCGAGCAAACCATCTCGCGCTTCCTGCCAAATGTGATGATGCAAAAGATTTTGCAAGGCCTCGGCACTGCGGGAGCGCCAACCGCACAGCACGGCGCAGAGTTGGTGGCCGCCGCGGTGCAGCGCCTGGCTGCGCAGCAGCATCCCGATGGCGGCTGGGGCTGGTGGCCCACCGAAGAGTCAGACTCATACCTGACGGCCTATGCACTGCTCGGGCTGCAGCGTGCGCAGCAAGCCGGGCACGCTGTACCGCAAAACATGCGCACGCTGGCAAGCGCGTTCGTGCGCGCCCGCGTGCGCTACCCAATCCAGCTGCAGCAGCCGGCGGACTTTAACCGGCAGGTGTTCATGCTCTACGCGCTCTCCGAGAGCGGCATCAAGAACCCCAGCGCGCTCTCATCCTACTTTGCCGAACGGAGCCGGCTGGCACATTACGGACGCGCGCTGCTGGCACTGGCAATCCATGCGGAGGACGCCAGCGATCCGCGCATTGCAACGCTGCTTTCCGACCTGGCAGGTGCGGCCGCCATTTCCGCCACCGGTGCGCACTGGAATGAAATCGGAGCGCCCGAACTTGCCAACATGAACACCGACCTGCGCAGCACTGCCATGGCCTTGTCCGCTTTTGTGCGCATTGACGCGCGCAATGCGCTGATACCAAATATTGTGCGCTGGCTGGTGGCGCAGCGCAGCGCGCAAAACGCATGGGAGACAACGCAGCAAACCGCGTGGTCATTAATGGCGCTGGCCGAATGGCTGGCTGCCGGCGGGGACGCACCGGCCGGCTACGCCTACACGCTGGCGCTAAATGGCAAGCCGCTGGCACAGGGCAGCGCAGACGGCTTTTCCGCGCCGCGCTCCCAGACGGTAACCGCACCGCAACTGCTGGCGCCGGTGAACCAGCTGCTGGTGCAGCGCGGCGCCGGCACGGGCAGCCTGTATTACACCGCCGTGCTGCGCCACACGGAACCGGCCGCCGGCGCAACGGCGCTCAGCCGCGGCATGGTGGTGAGCCGCGTGTACACGTTGCGCAGCAAAAGTTGCGGCGCCAAGAGCCAACCGCGCTGCGCGCCCGTTAGCAGCGTGCCCGCCGGCGCCGACGTCAATGTGACCCTGACTCTTGTGGCCCAAAATGATTTGCATCATGTTTTGCTCGAGGATCCGTTTCCGGCGGGCGCGGAGCCGGTGGACAGCAGCCTGCAGACCAGCAGCGTGGTGGGGCAGCAGCCGGATGACGGCAGTGCGGACCCCGCCTATTACGGCTGGGGCTGGTGGTGGTTCTCCAATGTAAACCTGCGCGACGAGAAGCTGGTGCTCGCAGCAGCGTACCTGCCAGCCGGCACCTACCAATATACATACACGCTGCACGCGCAGCTGGCCGGGCAATACAATGTGCCGCCGGCCACCGCCAGCGAGTTTTATTTTCCGGAGGTTTGGGGGCGTTCTGATGGTGCGCGCTTTGAGATCAGCGCCGCACCCTTGCCCTAAGAGCCGCGCCTAGTCGCGCTCATCGTCGCGGCCGCCGGCGGGCGCATCATCATCTAGCAGCAGCACTTCGCGCGTTTTGCCGCCGGACTGCTCGCGCCCGATGATGCCCATCTCTTCCAGCTCGTCCATCAAGCGCGCGGCGCGCGGGTAACCCAGCTTCAGCTTGCGCTGCAGCAGGCTGGCGGAAGCAGCGCGCGCTTTTTTTACCACCGCAATTGCCTGCGCAATCAGGTCGTCCTTGTCTGCCACGCTTGCCTGCTGCAAGAGCAGTGCATCCCAGGGAGCCTCCGGGCCGGCAGCTGGCTTCACTGGTGCTTCAGCTTCAATGGCGGGCTTGGTAACTGCTGCTGGCGCGTGCTCCGCGCTCTGAGTCACCCAATGTTCAACCACCTTTTCCAGCTCTGCATCGCTTACATACACGCCTTGCAAACGCACCGGTGCCGGCGCATCCGGCGATAGAAACAGCATGTCGCCCTGGCCCAGCAGTGCCTCGGCACCAACCGAGTCCAGCACCACCCGCGAGTCAACTGCAGATGCAACTGAAAATGAAATGCGCGCAGGGAAGTTGGCCTTGATCAGGCCGGTGAGGATGTCCGTGCTGGGGCGCTGCGTGGCTACCACAAGGTGAATGCCGGTGGCGCGCGCCATCTGCGCGAGGCGCGCCAGGTTGCGCTCTACCTCGTCCTGCGCCAGCATCATCAAATCAGCCAGCTCGTCTATCACCACCACGATGCGCGGCAGATATTCTTCCTTGCGGCGCTTCACCTTGCGGTTGTGCCCGTCAAGGTCGCGCACGCGGTGCTCCTCAAATTTTTTGTAGCGCCGTTCCATCTCGCGCACAATCCAGCGCAGCGTGCCTACAATGCGCTCCAGCTCCACCTCTACGCGCCCGAGCAAATGCGGCAGGCCGTTGAAGCGAATTAACTCCACGCGCTTCGGGTCCACCAGCACCAGCCGCAAGTCTTCGGGGCTGTTGTTCATCACCAACCCGGTTATCAGCGCAGCAATGCAAACGCTCTTGCCGGCGCCGGTGGTGCCGGCAATCAGCAGATGCGGCATCGCGCCCAAGTCGGCAGCCACGGCGGCGCCCGATACATCACGCCCCAGCGCAATCTTCAGCGGCGACTCAATCCGGTTGAATGCCACGGACTCCATTACGCCACGCAGGTTCACAAAAGATTTTTGCTGGTTGGGAACCTCAATGCCCACATAAGACTGGCCCGGCACAGGCGCCTGTATGCGCAAGCTGCCCGCAGCCAGCGTCAGCGCCAGGTCATTCGCCAGGCCGGAGATCTGCGCAATGCGCACCTTCTGCCGGCGCACCACGCCATCGGGCCCGGCCTTCTCCACAAAGCCCGGCTGTACCGCAAACTGCGTCACCGTCGGACCGGACAAATAATCAATCACCGTCGCCTGCACATCAAACTCGCGCAGCGTTTTCTCGATGATAGCGGTCTTGCGGTTGATTTCTGCCTCGGACACCTGCTGCGGAACGCTGTGGTCAAGCAGTTCAAAGCTGGGCAGGATGGGATCGCGCTTGCGCAGTTTTGCGGGCGCTTCGGAAAGCGGCGCAACAGTAAAGCGCTTCACAACATCAGCAGCTGCCGGCGGGGCGGCCGCAGCCGGGGCTTTGCGCTTGCGCGTTTGCGCGCGCTGCGGCTCAGGCGCCCGCACCACCACCGGCAGCATGCGCTGCTGCAGCGCAATGAAAACATTAAAGAAGTGGCGCAAGCTCAACCCACTGGCAGCAACCAGCATCAACACACCAAAGCCGCCCAGCAAACGCCCTGTGGCTTCGGGCGCAAGCAAGCCCGCTATGGTCAGCATGGCCCAGCCCACTTTGCCGCCGCCCTGCCCTGCCAACGCGGCGTCCACCAGCGGTCCGCTCTCCACCGCAACGCGCAGGGAGACCGTCGTTTCCATCAAAGCAAAGCGCCAGTGCAACAGTCCCAGCAGTGCCGCCATGCCCAGCTCCGCTGCAATCACGCGCCACCAGTTGATGCGAAAACGGCGCCCCAGCGCCCGCGCAAACAGCGCCACCCCAACGCCCAGTGCGGACGCGGGCAGCAGCAGTGCACCGGCGCCCATCCACACTTGCAGCAGCTGCGCCAGCAGGCGCAGCCAGCTGCCGGCTGCAAGCCCGGAAAGACCGAGCAGTCCCAGCACGCCCAGCACCAGCAGCAGCACGCCGGCAATCTCATCACGCGGCGCGCTCACGCCGCGCCACGTGCCAAACCACGCCAGCGCGCGCTGCACGCCAGCAGCAGCCGGCCCAAACACAGAGGCCGCGCTGGACTCAACTATTTGCACGCGCTTGGCGGGCGCCAGCTTGCGCACTGGCTTTGGCTTTCGGTTTATGGCCACGCGGCTGGCTCCTAATGTTCCGCGGCGACGGCCGGCACGTCGGGGGCTTGCGCTTCCATTTCTGCAATCTTGCGCGCCACCTGATCCACGGCCACGCGCTGCTTGCGGAAGAGGTCGGCCTCGGAAACCGACAACTGGCGCGCTACGTCGCTGGACTTGCGGCGCTGCAGGAAGCGCAAGTCCAAAATGTTGTAGAGCAGCCAGTCACCAGTGTACTTGCGCTGGCCCGCCGGACGCACATATTCAATGGCATCGCGCAGCACGCCGCGCAGCGCCTCGGCCGGGTTCTCCTGCTGCCCCTGCATCGCCTGCTGCACAACGCGCAGTGCCAGCAGCGGATTGGTGGTGAGCTTTGGCCCGCCCCAGTAATGCACAAGCGCATCCTTGACCCACTGAAACACATCCGGATTGTCAATCAGGCGGCCACTGGCAAGTGCTGCCGCTCCATCATAAGCAGCTGCCGCGCGCAGGCGCTGAATGGCATCCACCTGCGGCACGAGTACGTCCAGCGATTGAAACAACTGTTGCTGCAGGCGCCGGTCGTGCAGCGCCTCCGCTGCGCGGCTGGCCAGCACCAGCAAAGTTGCCAGCACTCCCTCTTCCGGCTCCTGCGCTGCGGGGCCCACGCTCAGGCCCAGTATGCCCAGCAGATCCGGCATTGCGCTTTCGCTGTCTGCATCCGGCGCTTGCGCCCGCAGTGGCAGCAGCCAATAATCTCCCCAGCGAAAAATGCCGAGCATGGCTGCCGGCTGATAACCGGCAGCGTGGCCGTTGTCCAGTGCCGCACGCGCGTCGGCGGCGGCCGCTGCCGGCAACTGCTGCGGCCCCATCTGCACCTCCAGCTGTGCGCCGCGTTCGTCCAGCTGCATCACAAAGCCGCTGGAGATGCGCAGGGTGTCACAGCTGGCTGCCAGCACAGATTCAAGAAACTGGCGCAGATCGGCCGCGGTCAGCAGCCGCTCACTTAAGTTTTGCACGCGCTGCACATCGTAGCGGTCGGCCCGCCCCCCGTAGAACAGCCAGCGCTCCAGCGGCAGGCGCAGCACGGTAATTACAAACTGCGCCAGCAGCAGCACGCCCACCATTGCCACCGGCAGCCACAGCATGCCATCAATGCCATAGCGCCGCTCCAGCCAGTTTACAAAAACATACGCAGCCACCACCGCCCATGCCACCACCGGCCCACGCAGAATCCATTGCAGCATGCGGCTCTTCACCACCCGGTCCGGCTGCGGCGCTCCAAAAAATCCCACGCAATAGGCACCCAGCACCAGCGCGGCAGTCAGCAGCAAGTTGCTGGCAGTCGCCACCAGCCAGAACAAGAGCGGGTTCATGCGCATCCCATCCCCGCTGGTAAGCAGCAGATACGGGAACACTCCCATTAAGATAAGCGGCACAGACAGCGCCAGATACCCCATGCGCCGGCGCGTGGTGGGCGTAAGGCAGCGCAGGTAAGCGCGGCCCACATTCACCAAAGACCAGACTGCCAGCGCTGCAAACGCACCCGTGAACCACGGGAACAGCGGGCCAGCCGTCATGCGCACAATTGACGTGCTGCGCACCACCCGCCCCACCAGCAATTCAGAAGTCCACGCCAGCCCGGCAGCCAACACACCGGCCGCATACGTCGCACGCACCGCCCAGCGCCGCCGCCCGCGCGAGGGCTGGCCGGTGGTTGCCAGCAGCGCATCGCTCAGGTGCAGGCTGGCGCCCGGTATCAGCGCAATGCCCAGCCACTGCAGGCGCACCCAAACTTCAGCCGCCGCATCAGACTGCACCACACCGGAAGCCACATCACACAGGGACACAATTGCCACTGCAGCCAGCAGCACATTCCAAGAGCGCGCCACGCGGTCACGCAGGTTGAACGTGAGCGAATACATCAGCAGCGATGCAGCGCTGATGACCTCCGCCACAACCAGAAACCGGTTGAAGGTGGCCAAGGCGCTCAGCAGCGATAGCAGCCAGTTTTGCATCATAAAAGCGATCGCCGCCGCGCTAGCGCAGGTTTACCCCAAAGAACAGCGCCGTCTCCAAGCCGGGGTAATACTGATCCAAAAGCCCGCTGAACGCGAGGCCATTGCGCCGGCAAAAACAAATTGCGGGGTCGTTCTTTGGGTGCGTTTCAAGCAGCAGTCGGCCCAGCCCCGCCTGCAGGCTCCAATCCCGCGCTGCGTTTAACAGCGCGCTGCCAATGCCCCGGCGCCGCAGGCTGCGGTCCACCGCCAAATCGCTCACCAGCCCGGCGGTAGAGCCAACCATGCGACCCAGCACCAAATACCCGCATGGCTTGGCATCCATCTCCGCCAGAATAAAAAGTGCCAGCCGCGCAGCATCCTCCTCCAGCTGCGACAAACTGTGCATGGGCAGCAGCCGCGCCGGACGCGGCAGACGCACACGCTCAAAATTTGCGCCCAGATGGCCTTCGTCGTTGGCAATGCCAAACGACCAGACGAATTCGGTGGTGTCGGTGCGATCCAGTGCCTGCAGCGCGGGCAGGTCTGCTGCTGCCGCCGGCCTGACGGTAATGGTACTCACGCAGTTGCCTGTGGTGCTTTCATTCTAACATCTAACACTAATTAACTTCGGGCAACGCCTGCGCTGCGGGATGCCTCAGGGCAGCCCGCCAATCGTAATGGGAATTGTGCAGGGCTCCGGAAAGGCGCCGCGCGCATCATACACAATCATGCGAAACGCGTACTCGCCGGGCGGATACAAGCTGGCATTCCAGCGCCCCAACAAACCATCCTGCACTGGTTTGTCGTCGGTGTATAAGTTGAGCCAGTTGTCGCCCACTGTGGAGATCTCAAGGACATAAAAGGCAAAGTCCGGAATGTTGGCACTGCCGCGCACATCCACCTGCCCGGAGATGACAGCGCCCGCCAGCGGGCTGCTGATGGTGGCGGCAGCCACACGGCAGCCGCTGCCCGCGGGTGGCACAGGCGTAACGGTGGGCACGGGCGTGGCACTGCCGGACGGTGTGGGCGAAGCCTGGCCGGGCAGCAAAATACTGACGGCCGGCGTGGCAGTTGGCACCGCCGTCAACAACACCAGCGCCGGCGTGGGTGTGCTAAAGCGCAGCGCTGCCAGCCCCGGCGAAATGGCCTGCGACAACAATATCACCAGCCCAAAGCCGGACACCGCAATCAGCAGCAGCGACAACGCCAGTGCGCGCGCCTCCGCAGCGCGCTCGCGCTGCAATCCGTACTGGCTCTGGCGCACGGCCTGCCCGGCGCGCCAATAGGCGCGCGCAGCCAATAACAAGGCCAGCCCGAGCGCCGCATACAGCCACGGCGCAAAGCGCGCCACCCAGGATGAAAGGTACAACTCTAGGGCCAGCGGGCAGCCGCGCCGGCGATCCTCAGGCCTTTACTTCGGCCAGCACGCCGCGCACAATTTTTTCCAGCTTGGGCACAATCAATGTGCCCGCTTGCAGCACCTCTGCATGTGTGGTGGGCGTGTTGCCATCCAAGTTGGCCTTGTTGCTAATGCCGGAGAAACCCAGCACGCGCATGCCGCCCTGCCGCGCCACAATCACCTCTGGCACAGTAGACATGCCCACCGCATCCGCGCCCACCGTTCGTAGAAAACGCAGATCCGCGGGTGTTTCGAAGTTGGGGCCGGCCAGCCCGGCATACACGCCTTGCTGCAGGCGGACGCCAGCTTGCTGCGCCACGCGCAGCGCAGCCGCGCCCAGCTGCGGGTTGTAAGCATGCATCATGTCCGGAAAGCGCGGCCCCAGCTCATCAATGTTCGGGCCGCGCAGCGGGCTGAGGCCGCTCATGCCAATCAGGTTTAAGTGGTCCGTAATCAGCATCACATCCCCCGGGCTGAACTCCGGGTTCACGCCGCCGGCAGCATTAGTGATGATCACCGTATGCACGCCCAAGCGCTGCATCACGCGCAGCGGCAGTCCCACCTGCGCCATGCTATAGCCTTCATAATAGTGCGCCCGCCCCTGCATCACCAGCACCGCGTGGCCCTGCAGTTGCCCCGCAACCAGCTGGCCGCTATGGCCTTGCACGGTTGATGTTGGCCAATGCGGCAGCTCTGGATACGGAATGTGCACAGCCCGCTCCACAGCATCTGCGAGGCCGCCCAACCCGGACCCAAGGATCAGCCCAATCGCCGGCTGCTGCGCGCTGCGGGCTCTGATGGCGTTCGCCGTCTCGTCAAATTGTGCCAGTGTGAAGTATTCGGTCATGTGATTCTCCCATCGCATACGCGGGCATTGCTGCCAACCCGCATGCCAAAACACGCAATCCTGCAGCGCATAAGTGCTGCCAAACTATCCCGCAAAACGAATGGCCAGCTTTTGCTGCGCATCGTAAGAATAATGCGCCGCGAACGGCTCCGCGCCAGCCGCCACAGCCAGAGCCCGCGGCATTATCACGGGCAAATCTTCCACCAGATCATATTGCGCAGCCTGCTGCACGGAAACCCATTCCAAGGTGCCTTCCGCCGAAGCCGTGGTGTTGCGCACAGCCGCATGCGCCACAAACACAAAGAGCACTATGCCGCGCTCTGCGCCGGTGTCCACATTCACAGTGCCGCACAGTTGCAAGCGCTCTGCGTGCAGCCCGGTTTCCTCCAATATCTCACGGCGCGCTGCGGAGTGCACATCCTCGCCGCGCTCCACATGCCCGCCTATGCCGTTGTAGCGGCCGGGCCAGATGCGCTTGGTGGGCGCTCCACGCAAGAGCAACACATCGCCATCGTTCAGCACAAAGCACAGCGTGCGCGGAATCAACGCATAGCGATCCGCACTGCCGGCCACGCCCTGCTCATCCGCCGGCATTGCCACTGCCTCCGCGCTGCCCCGTTGCCTGCTCCGGATACAGGCCCAGCACGCCCGCGGCGGATGCGCTGCAAATGCCGCGCTCGGTAATCAAGCCCGTCACCAGCCGCGCCGGCGTTACATCAAAGGCAAAGTTGGCAGCCGCACTGCCTTCAGGCAGCAGCAGCACTTCCACTTCCTGATCCACATGCCAGCCGGAGATTGTGCGCACTTCGTGCGCTGCGCGTTGCTCAATGGGAATCTCGCGCACGCCATCGCGCATGTTCCAGTCAAAAGTGGATGATGGCAGCGCAACATAAAATGGAATGCCGTTGTCGTGCGCAGCCAGCGCCTTCAGGTAAGTGCCAATCTTGTTGGCCACATCGCCAGTGTACGTGGTGCGGTCGGTGCCGGTCAGCACAATATCCACCTGCGCATGCTGCATCAAGTGCCCGCCGGCATTGTCTGCAATTACGGTGTGCGGCACGCCATGCTGCCCCAGCTCCCAGGCTGTCAAGCGCGCACCCTGGTTGCGCGGGCGCGTCTCGTCCACCCACACATGCACAGCCACACCGGCATCGTGCGCTGCATACACCGGCGCCGTTGCCGTCCCGTAATCCACAAACGCCAGCCAGCCGGCATTGCAATGCGTCAGCACATTCACCGGCGCACCGCCCTTGCGTGCGCTGATTTCTGCCAGCAGCGCCTGCCCGTGCACGCCGATGCGCCGGCAATAGTCGGCGTCCTCGTCTGCAATGGCTTGCGCGGTTGTGCGCGCCAGCTCGATGCGCACATCAATTTGCGGTGGCGCTGCGCGCAGAGCTTGCAGCTGGCGCGCCAGCGCCCACTCAAGGTTTACAGCCGTGGGACGCGTTGCCTGCAGGGTCTGCGCGGCGCGCTCAAGCGCAGCCATAAAGTCTGCCGCGCTGCGCTGCGGAGCCTCAAGCGCAGCCAGATAAATGCCATAGCCGGCGGCAGCCCCAATCAAGCCGGCTCCGCGCACATGCATGTCGCGAATGGCCGTGGCCATATCCGCCACGCTTGTGATGTCTTCCACCACAAACCGATGCGGCAGCCAGCGCTGGTCGATGATCTGCACGCAGCGCGCGTTGTGCGGGGCAATCCAAATGGTTCGGCAGGGCTTGCCGTTGACCTTCATGACGAATAGCGGGCGCGGCGCATGCCACCACCCAGATCAGGTGGAAAGCAGATACTGGATGTCGGCCAGCAAATCACCCGCCGACACTCCCGCCAAATATGAAAGGCGCAGTGCGCCGCTTGCGTCAATCAAATACAACCGCGAAGTATGCCCGACTTCATACACCGCACTCGCATCGCCGTGCTTGTGGGTCTCCACTTCAGACATCACTCCGTACGCAGCCGCAACCCCCTTGAGCGCATCCTCTGAGCCGGTGAGGCCGATGATGTTTACATGAAAGCGCGCAACATACTGCGCCAAGGCAGCGGGCGTGTCGCGCTCAGGATCAGTAGTCACAAATAGAACCTGCACGCGCCCGGCATCCTGGCCGAGGCGCTCCAGCGTCTGCTGCGCAACACCAAGCAGCGCCGGGCAAATGTCCGGGCAATTGCTATAGCCAAAAAAAAGCAGCGTCAGCCTGCCCTTGCTGTCTGACAAACGGAATGGCTCGCCGGTATGCGCGGTAAGCAAAATTTCTGCCGCAGCAGGCGCTCCCGGAAATTCTGTACCAATGAATTTATGCGCGCCGCAGCCGGCCAGCAGCAGCAATAGCGCGCCCGCCAGCAGCACTTTACGCAGCATGCGGCACCGCCTTGCGCCGCAACGCAGCCAGCCCACCACCCAGCAGCAGCACAACCAAAGCAGCCAAAGCTGCCAGCCGGACCGCACCGGGCGCCAGGCCGGGGGCAGCGCCCGCGCCCACCAGCAGCGCAAAACGGGCTGCACCGGCAGCCTGCGGATCCTTCACCGCCACCTCCACCTCCATGTCGCCGGGCGCCATCAACTGCACATCTGCCTCGTAGAGAAATTTGTTTGTGTCACCCTCGCGCGCCACCGCAGTTGCCAGCACCGCGCCACTTGCGTTGCGCACTGTCACCTCGATGACCGCACCCACCACCACACCGCCCGCGGCTCCGCCGTGCAGCGCGATCGTAACATGCAAAACGCCAACCGCAGCTGGCACGGGCACTGTCCACACGCTGAGGAAATATTGGCCCACCGGCTGGTCCAGCAGCTGCGGTGCACCACTGGTGATGCCGTGCGCCAGAGCCGGCCGGACAGACCAAGCCAGCAGCCCTGCTACCAGCGCAGCAGCCCGCCCCCAGCGCGCTGCCATGCCGCCAGCGCGCGTCAAACTTTTGCGAATGGCTGCACCGCGTCAATAAAAATCATCAACACTATCAAAGCCAGATAAATATTGGAATACTTAAAGAAGCTCAAGGCCGCAGCGCGGCCCGGGTCTTGCAGCAATTGCAGATTGCGCACAACCAGATAAACTGAGGCAGCCGTGACGGGCAGCAAATAAACATAACCGAGGGCCGGGTGCGCCGCCAGCACAATGCCCGCCAGCGCAGTGGGAACGGTATGCACCATCATCCAAAGCACGGCGCTGCGCCCGCTCACGCGCGTGGGCAGCATCGGGATGCCGCCAGCCGCATAGTCATCGCGGTACACCAGCGCCAGGCTCCAAAAGTGCGTGGGCGTCCACAAGAACACCAGCAGCGCCAGCGTCACCGCACCAGGGTCGCTCCAGTTGCCGGCGGCTGCGCTGCCCGAGAGCACGGCTGCGCTGCCCGCCGCGCCGCCAATCACAATATTCAAGAGTGTGCGCGGCTTGAGCCACAGCGTATAAATGCCCACATAGATTGCGGCTCCCAGCCACACAAAAAATGCCAGCGCGGGGTTGGCGGGCAGCACAAGCAGCGCGGGAACAATGATCAGCAGCAGAGCCAGCACGGTCACGCGCCCGGCGCTGAGGAAGCCGCCAATCACCAATGGCCGGCGCGCGGTGCGCTGCATCAATGCATCGCGCTTGCGCTCCAGCACCTGGTTGAGCGCGCCCGAACCAGCCGCTGCCAGACCGCCAGTGGCTGCAACCAGCAGCAATGGGCCGGCGCCCGGCCATCCGCCGGCTGCCAGCACCGCACCACCGCCAGCTGCCACCAGCAGCAGCGATACCACGCGCAACTTAAACAAAACCGCCAGCGTAGAAAGCACTCCGCCGGATTTGATGGCCGGCGCTGCCGCCGGCGCCACTGCAGTCTCAACACTCATCGCCCACTTCCCCCTTAGACGCCGTTGCGCCTCACAAAGCTCAGGTAACCCACAGCCAGCAGGCCACAGAATAAAAACCACTGCAGGGCATAGCCCATGTGCGGCCCGTCATCAAAAACCACATCCGGCTGAAAGCGCAGCAGCCCCGGCGCTGCCGGTGCACTTGAACCGGCTTCTAGGTACATTGGCAAAAGCGGATATGCCAGTTGCGCCTGAATGCCCGCAATGTCCGTGCGATACCACTCTTTGCGCGCTGCGGCCGGCGGTGGTTCTGTGCGGCCGCCCGGCAGCAGCTGCGTAAGGTGCAGCCAACCCTCAACGCGCTTGCCGGGCGCTTCATTAAACTGCGCCAAGTCACCCAATGACGCTGCGTACGAAATCCAGCCGCGGTCTACCAGCACTGCCTGGTTTGTGCCGGCAATGCGCAGCGGTGTAATCAGATGCACACCGGCCTGCCCCACATACAACTGCTCTTTTAACAACACCTGCTGCGCGTAATCAAACTCGCCGCTAACGGATGCCGGCTGCATATGCAGCGGCTGCAGGTCGGCCGGCCATTGCGCGCGCGCCAAATCCAATGGCGCGCTCGCCAGCATGCGCTGCTGTTGTGCATTGCGGGCCCGGCGCTGGTCCAGCCGCGCAAGCTGCCAGCTGCCCAGCCCGGCCATCACGCCAACCGCTGCAATCACCAGCAGCGTCACCCACCACCAGCGCCGGCTGAACAGCTGCAGCACCAAGGGTGCCGGTCCCGGCTGCCGGCCGGCTAGGGACGCCATCCCGGTGCCTTTAGCGCTTCCGCTGTGGCCCACTGCGCCTCGGGCAGCGGCTGCTTGCGGGACTCATCACCCAGCATGCGCGAGATAAGTATGAGCGTGGCAATGATGTACATCTCGCTGCCCTGGATCCACATGATGGTACCGCCGAGCTGCTGGTCACCCAGCACGGAAATATTAAACAGGCGCGGCATGGCTGCGTAATGCGCATACAGCGGCGCCGTGGCAAATGCAATTGTGATGCCGGTCAGCATGTTTGCCGGCACCGCACCCAGCAAAAATAATATCTTCTTCCAGCGCGCCATGGGGCGGTGAATGCGCGGGCCGGCTCCGGTAATGTGCCACCAGAAGAGCAGCGACGCCACAAAAAAAGATATGTGCTCCAAGTCATGCACGAGCGAATCGCCTTGCGCCAGGCTGTACGCGTACGGGTCATGCCAGAGCAAAATGGTTCCGGCGTAAATCAGCCAGAGCACTGCCGGTGGCGTTACCGCCAAAAGCGCGCGCCGCACAATCCCCTTGGGCACAAGCAGAACGCCCAGCGCCCGGCGCAAGGCGGGCGGCAATCCCCACATCACAAACGGCAGCGGGTTTGCCAGCAGTAGCAGCGGCGGAACATACATGGTGAGCAGCATGTGCTGCAGCATGTGCAAGAAAAAGAGCTGCTCTCCCAAAACATCCAGCGGCGACATCAGCGCAATTCCAAGCAGGGCAAGCCCGCCGAGATACGCACCGAGGCGCCAGCCATTTGCGGCGCGCGTAATGCGGCCGCGCCCGCGTTGCGGAGCGCGCATGCGCAGCCAGCCGGTTAGATAAAGCGAGCCAAGAATGCCCAGCACAAATATCACATCCGCGCGCGGATCCCACGACCTGAAAAAGGCACTTGCTTCGGCGGACATAATTTCTACTTATGCACCCCTGCAACAGCGGCGGGGCGGCGGGCCAGCTGGCCCGTCAAGCGCAGCGCAGCAGAGAGACGCTGGCTAGCGAATCGCCTGCCCCATCAGGTACAGCGCTGGGTAGAAAAATACCCAAACCAGATCCACATAGTGCCACCAGATGGCACATGCTTCCACACCCCAATGCTGCTCGGAGGAGTACAGGCCGCGCCGCCCGTTATTCCACACAATCAAAATGAACACAATGCCGCTGACAACGTGAAGGGCATGCATGCCCGTCATGCCAAACAGCACAGCGCCGTAAGCGCCGTCACTCGGGCGGATGTGGCCACCCCACTCAAACACTATCACGCCCGCCAAAAACAACAACCCAAGCACCACCGTCACCAGCAAGCTATTGAGAAATGTCTTGCGGTCGTTTTGCACAAGCGCGGTCTCCGCCCGGTTCATTGTAAAGCTGCTCAGGAGCAGCACAATTGTGACCAGCAGGCCGTTCAGCTGATTTAATTCCGGCCGCGTGTTGCCCCACAGGTAAAAGCGCGTAACCAGGATCCCTATGAACAAAAACGACTCGGAGAGAAAGAAGAGCCAAAGCCCAAGCCGGTTGTTGCGCAGTGCAGCCCGGTATTCGCCATGCACAGCAGTTGAGCCGCTCATTTAGTGCCCGTCCCCGGCCGCAAACACAGTGGCCACATGCATAAAGTAGTGCACAATAATTGCAGCCTTCACAAGCGCAATCACAAACAACCCGAACACGGAGATCCCGACAAGGTTCATCACGTACTCGAAACCAGTCAGCGCGGCCAGCACAATCAGTACGGTGGCACCGCTGCGGTAGGCGGCCACGCGCCGTGCAACAGCCATGCGCTCCTCATCCTGCTCGCGGCGCCAGCGCAGCACTGCCATCGGCTCAGTTGGCACAATTACGCGCTGCGGCACCAAGCGCGGCAGCCGGCCATCCCCCAGCACCAGCTGGCTGCCCAAATGAAACAGCACTGCGAGCCCTACGCCACCACCCACGGTCAATACCAGCACTGCCGCAGTTGCCAACAGATACATTGTTGATGTAGTCATCTAACTAAATCTCCGCCTAATCGCCGGCGCCCGCCAGCTCCATGCGCACATACACAGAACCAGGCAGGCCATAGTCGTAGGGCTCGCCCACCACAGCCAGCGGCGCAGCATAGCTGTGCTCCGGAATCGGCGACGGAATTTGCCACTCCGGCGAGCGCGAGCGCCACGGATTTCTTTCGGCAACTTCGGCGCTGCGCGCGCTCACTATGAAGTTGTACAACGCGATCAAAATCGAGAAGGCAATCACAAAGGCCGCAACGGTGATGCCAATCTGAATATTTTGCACACCGAGCGCCGGGTCATAGTCCGCAATGCGCCGGCGCATGCCGCGCAGTCCCGCCCAAATCTGGCCCAACGACATCACCCAAAAGCCAGCCACCATCAGCCAAAAATGCAGCTTGCCAAGCGCCTCGTTATATTTGCGGCCGGTCACCTTGGGGAACCAGTAATACATCGCAGCGAAAAACGGAAACATAAATCCGCCAAAGAATGTTTGGTGAAAGTGCCCTACCACCCAGTAGGTATCGTGCAAATACAAGTCGGTGGTGATAGTGGCAGCGGGCGGCCCGGTAAGTCCGCCCAGCAAAAACACAGAGATTGCACCGAGCACAAACAACATCGGCGTGGGATAGGTAAGCTTGCCGCCCCACAAGGTGCCCAGCCAGCTGAAGAACTTGACGCCGGTTGGCACCGCGATAATGAGCGTGGCGTACATAAACGGCAGCCGCAAATAATTGGACATGCCGGATGTAAACATGTGGTGCGCCCACACCAGGAAGCCCAGGAAGGCAATGCCAATGCTGGAGAGTGCAATCCACTTGTAGCCAAACAGCGGCTTGCGCGCAAACACCGGCAGCAGCTCGCTGATGATGCCCAGGCCCGGCAGCACAAACACATAGACCGCCGGATGCGAGTAAAACCAGAATAGATGCTGGAACAGCACCGGGTCTCCCGGCGGAGAGTTCAGCGCCTTGGCAGCTTCGTTGAGCACCGGCGTAAAGAAGCCCATGCCCAGCGATCGCTCAACAATCAGCATCAGCATTGCCAGGCCCACCAGCTGCGTAGCCAGCAGCTGCAGAATACTGGTGCCGACGGCAGCCCAAACAAAGATTGGCATGCGGAAGAGGTTCATGCTCGGCGGCCGCATTGTAAACACGGTCACCAGTAAATTGAGGCCGCCGACAATCGAAGAAATTCCAATTGTGTAGAACCCCAAAAAGAAAAGCGGGCCGCCTAACGCTGTCCGCAAGCTGTTGGGCGGGTATGCCGTCCAGCCTGTGTCCCAGCCACCCACAAACATGGCCGTGATCAGCAGCAGCGAGGCTGGCACATTGATCCAAAAACCAAATGCGTTCAGGCGCGGGAACGCCATGTCCGAGGCGCCGATCATGAGCGGCACCAAATAGTTGATCATGCCGCCCACGCCCAGCAGGATGGCGGCGATCATAATGATGCCATGCGCGCTGATCATTGTGTTGTAGCGGTCAGTGGTGAAGTACTGCATGCCAGGCTGCAACAGTTCCACGCGAAAGAGCCCCGCCAAAAGTCCGCCCACCAGCAGCACGAAGATGCCCCACACTGTGTACTGAACTCCAATCACCTTGTGGCTCAGGTCTACCGCAAAGTAGCGCGTCCACTCCGGCTGGCCCGCGGGCGCCCCGTGGTGCATCGGCGTCGCAAGACCGCCAGCCCACTTGGCCCAGTCCGTAAGTGCACCGACGCCAACCATGAAGCCGACGGTGCCCAGCAAGCCACCAATCACCCACGCCGGCTCAGCCAGCCACAGCGGGCTGTAGCCGAATGCAGCGCGCATTCCGGTTACCAGGCCCATGCCCAGCAGCGTGCCAAGCACCTGCCCCAGCAGACCCCGCACAAAGCCAAGTTTAAAAAAAGTGCGCATGTTCTTGCCGCTCCTATTTAAGCGTCTTGATGTAGGCGATGATGTTGTTGATGTTGTCTGCCGTCAGCAGCTCGCCATAGTTCTGGGGCATCACATTGGCGGGATAACCCGCCACCACCTGCAAATTTGGATTGACAATCGAATTGTAGAGGTACTCCTCATCCGCAATCGCGGTTGTACCGTCCGTATGTGCTTGCGGCGACCCGTACAAACCCTTCCACGTGGGGCCTACAATCTTGCTGCCATCCAGCGAATGACAGCCCTTGCAGCCTTGACTTATATAGAGCGCCGCGCCGCGTGCCTCGGGCGTGTTCTTGGCGGCCTCTTCGGCCACCTTCTGTGCCACCCACGCGCTATAGGCCTCGCGCGAAACCACTTTCACCGGCGCCATCATGTAGGCGTGGCGCGTCCCGCAAAGTTCGGCGCACACCAGTTTATATTCACCGATGCGGTTGGGAGTAATCCGCAGCACATTTGTGCGGCCCGGTACCGCATCAGACTTTACGCGAAACTCCGGCACCCAAAAGGCGTGGATGACGTCCATCGCCTTTAGGTCAAAGCGGATGGGCTGGCCCACCGGCAGATATAGTTCTTCCGAGCTAAAGCCATCATCGGGGTAGTTGAAGCTCCACACCCACTGGCGCGAGACTGCCTCAATCGCAACCTCATCCGGCTGGGCAGCGGTAACGGAGATTAAAGTGGTGGTGCCGATGTAGCCAAAGAAGACCACAATGATCGACGGCACAACCGTCCAGACTAACTCCAGTGTGCCATTTCCGTGGAAGTGCGTGCCCTCGCCGTCATCACCTGCGCGCCGCCGAAATACCACTACGGCGTACAACATAATCACGATAACGAGCGAGAAGAGAAACGCAATCAGCTTGAAATGCAGGCCGAACAACCAGTCCACCGTCAGCCCCTGCACACTTGCGTTTTGCGGCAGAAGCTCCAGGCTGTCGATGCCCGCAGATACCAAAAAGGTGGAGATCACCACCAAAACAGTAACAGTCAAAAAATGTTTCACTGCCGAACTCCCAAAATTCGTGGGTTATTGAGCCTTTGTGCCAATTTGAACAAGTATACCGCAGGGCACTAAGCCTGTCCGTTTGGTACAGGCTTGTATCGCACATGCGTTTCCGGATCAGACTACACAGCACAGGGTGGAAGACCAAATACCGCGAGATCTTAGGCGTTGGCGCCTAAATACAGCAGTCAAGATCGATTGAATTGCAGACAATGCGCAGCCAGCAGTTTCGCGCTCAGGCAGCCTGCGGCGCAAACAACTCCCCTGGTAAACTGCTAACTTTCCGACGGCCCGGGAATGCCGGGATTCGTCACCAACTCCCCTACCGGGGACAATCAGCCGATTGCGGAGCGGTG
>QWRL01000049.1 GCA_003670425.1 Chloroflexota bacterium | reverse complement strand
GGGCTGGAAGGGATGGATCACTTCCCGGGGAGTTCGCGTGTCAAACTGCACCAGCGTCATGGTTGCCGTCCTCGGTTCAGCCTGTGAGCCGCAGGCTGCCGGTGTGCAATGTGAGTGTTTGCCCGTCGTCTGTTCGCAACTGCAGGGCGCCATCAGCATTGAGGCCTTGCAGCACTCCGGCTGCTGGTGCTGCGCCATCCACTTCCACGCGCACACCGCGCCACGCCAGTATTGCATTGCACGCGGCGCTGAGTTGGGCGGTGCCAAGCATGGGCAGCAGTGCTGCCAGCTGTGCGAGCAGTGCGTGCAGCAGATGCAGGCGGTTCACCGGTGCGCCCGCTTCAACGGCGAGGGCAGTGGCCGGCAGCGCTGCGGCTGTGGAAAGCTGCGGCGCAGCGTTTACGTTTATCCCAAAGCCCAGCACCACCCACTCGCAGCGGTCGCCGGCAAAACTGCTCTCGGCCAGCACGCCGCAAACTTTGCGGTCGCCAATCAGCACATCGTTGGGCCATTTTAGGAGCGCGTCTAGTTTGGTGACGGCCGTGATGGCGCGCTGTGCCGCGAGTCCGCCCAACAGCGCCAGTTGTGCAGTTTGCGCTGCCGGCAGCGCTGGATGCAGAATGACTGTTGCGGCTAGCGCGCTGCCGGGCAGCGTCTGCCACTGGTTGGCGGCGCGTCCGCGGCCGGCGGTTTGCAGATCGGCTGCCACCAGTGTTCCCGTGGCGGCGCCGGCTGCCGCCAGCTTTTTGGCAGCATCGTTTGTCGAGCCGATGCTTTCAAACCAGTGCAGTGGGTGGCCCAGTGCCAAGCCCGCCAGTGCTGCGTTAATCGTAGATTCGGTCAGCATGTTTCAGTTTTGCGCACAAAAAAGCTTGGCACCCGGCAGCAGCAGCCGGGCGCTGCGTGAGCCGAGCTAAGTGCCGCGTGCCATCACCACAATGCGGCTGCGTTTGATGGCGCGCGGTGCCACAACTGCAAGCACGCGCATAAGCCGGCGAAAATAGGGTGGCAGGTCCGGCAGCGCCACCACTGCAAAGCCCAGGCGCAGATAGTAGGCCACCAGTTTGTGCGTGCACATCAAGTGCAGCGCGGCCGCGTGGCGGGCCACGCAGTCCGCAACCAGCTGGTCGCCAATGCCCCGGCCGCGCCAGTCACGTTCCACTGCCAGCGAGGCCAGTTCAACGGTCCCGTCGCGGTGCGGCTTGAGCTGAACACAGCCAATGATTTGCGTGCCGCTGACGGCCACTGTAAACCGGCGCCAGCGCAGTCCGAGGCGGTTAATGCGCGCGCGCCGAATAATGGCGCGAATGCGGCGCATGTCGCGCGGTTGTGCGGCGCGCAGCAGAACTTGTTGGACAGCGCTCATTGGCTTAGTCTACAGGTGATTTTAGCCGCGTCCGCCACGGCGCTTAAAACAAAAACGGACCGCGCTATTGCAGTCCGTTTTTATGCAGGGTTGCGGCGGGCGTCGTTTATACGGCGTCTTTCAGCACCTTGAGCACGCGCGCCTTTACAACGTTGCGTGCCGGCTTGGCCTTTACTTCCATCATTTCCCCTGGCTTAAAGGGGTTTGCACGGGTACCGGCGGGGCTGGCCGCCTTGATGGTCACGCTTAGCTTGACCATGCCGGGCACCACAAACAAGCCCGGTCCCTTCTTTCCCAGTTCCTGATGGGCAAGCTCGCCAAGTGCGCCCATTACGTGGGTTACCTGTGATTTGCTCAGGCCCGTCTTTTCCGCGACGAGCGCGGTAAGCTGGGATTTGTTCAACGGTTTCTTTGCATCTGCCATGATTTTCTCCTTGGACTGAATCTGCCCTGATTTTTGCACAAATCTGGATTTTCCGCAAGGGGAATTTCAGCGAGTTTTTGGAAGCTGGCTGCCGGCCCGCAAACGGGCTGCCAGCTCAAAAATGGAGCTGCGCGCCACACCCACGCACGGGTTTGGCTGCGCAGCGCTGGTGCCGCTGGTTAATTTGGAATTGCAGAGCGGGCCAGGCGGTCAACCCTTTCATTGCGCGGGTCGCCATTGTGGCCGCGCACCCACAGCCACTGCACGCTATGGCGTTTTTCCGCGTCCAGCAGCTGTTCCCACAGATCCCGGTTGGCAACGGGCTTGCGCGCTTGCGTGCGCCAGTTTTTTTGCTGCCACTTGGCCAGCCATTCGGTGATGCCGCGCTGCAAGTATTCCGAGTCTGTGCTTACCCGCACGGCGCTCGGCACGGGCAGGGCGCGCAGCGCCTCAATTACAGCGGTCAACTCCATGCGGTTGTTGGTGGTCTGGCGTTCGCCGCCTTGCACCGTACGGGCGTTGCCGCCGCCTTCAATCAGCGCAGCCCAGCCGCCCGGGCCGGGGTTCGGGTCGCACGCGCCGTCGCTGTAAATTGTCACGGTGGGCAGCATGGTGCGGCGGGCGTGCTGGTTAGGGCAGCACAGTTATCGCGGCCATGTTGTCCCAGGCAACCAGCAGTTCTGTAGTTTCCACGGCGCGCGCGTAAACACCAAAGTTGCCGAGTGGCGCACGGGAAAGATCACGCACCACCACTGCATCAACGCGATTGCCGTTTACATAAAGCGCGTAAGAGTCGCCCACCAGCAGCACACCCACGCGGTGTGTGCCGGGGCCGGCGGGCACCAGCGCGGATAGCTTGGCGCGGAGCAGTTGATCCTCGCCTTTAACGCGCACGAAGAAACGGTAGCCGCCTTCGCAAGTGATGGTGACTGCAAAAAAGCTGTTTGCGTCTGATTGGAAGACCAGGCCGTAGTTGTCTTTGGGCAGGCACGGGCCAACGCGGATATCGCTGTCATAATAAAAGTTGCGCCCGCTGACGGTGTATTTGGGGCCGGCCGACCAATAGTGCGCACTTTTTTCATTGAACTTAACCTGCAGCGCGCCATCTACAAAACCAGATGCGGCAAATGTGCGCAGTCCTTTGCCCCAAGTGAAGGTGGCTGGGTCGAAGTTCTCTGACCACAACGCAGCCCCAAGCGCAAATGGAAGCTGCGGCGGTAGGATGGCGGTGGGTACTGCGGTGGGTGCTGCGGTTGGTACCGCGGTAGGCACCGGGGTGGCGGTGGGCAGCTCCGTTGGCACCACAGTGGCGGCGGGAAGTTCAGTGGGCATCTGCGTTGCCGTGGGCTGTGGCAGCGCGGTGGCTTCCGGCGTGCTGGTGGCTGCGGGCTGCTCCATTGTGGCGGTTAGTATTGGTGTGGCTGCCGCCGCTGTTTCAAGCTGCGCTGCGGTGGGCTCGCTGGCAGCAGCAGCCTGAAGTGTTTCCGCAGCAGCGGGCTCGCGCGTCCAATACCACGCCGTGCCCCCGCCCACAACTACCGCCAATAAAAGTGTTGCACCTGCAGCCCACGCTACCGGAATGCCCCGCCTGCGCCGGCGCGTGCCCGGCACCGGGTGCGGCTCGGTCAGTGGCTCATCAGCATTTACCATGCGCACGGTGCGCGGCCCGGTCTGCGCTGCTTTTGCAATCGTGGGCCCGCCAGCTTCCGGTACTTCTGCGGTTTCAAAAGTGGTCCCCACTGGTTCGGGTTGTTTAAAGCGATTGCGCAGCGCCCATTCCGGCTGTGCGCGCTTGTCGCCGGCGGCGCGCAGAAACTGGGGCAGCTCGCCATCATCGGCTGCGGGTGTGTCCACCGTTAGGCCGCGTGTTATCGGTTGCACTTCGGCGGCAGCAGGCCCCTCTAAAAATGGCGCACCGCCTTCTTTTGTGCTGGCTGCCGCACTTGCCTTAGCTGCCGGTTTGGCGGGTGCAACGGGTGGTTCTTCCAGCCAGCTGGGCAGCCTTGGCTGCGTGTCCGCAGCTGCTTCCGCGATTGGGTTTATGGCAACCGCAACGGGCGCCGGCGCAGCCACAGAAACATAATCGAAGAGCAACTGATATTGCGCTGTCGTGATTGCGGGCAGGTGGCGCAGGTCGGCCATGGAAGCAAACGGGCGCCCGTCCAAAATGGCCAGCGCAAGATCAGCCGTCATGCCGGGCAGCTCGAGCAGTGCGCGCGGGCTGCCGGTGTTCAAGTCAAAGCTTGGGCCGTGAACGGCAGCCGCAGCTTTTGCCACGCGCAAATGCTCGCGCAGCTGCTGGTAAAGCTTTTCGCCGATGCCGGGCAGCAGCAGGAGCTGCGTCAGATTCTGGTACGGACGGGCCAGCAGAATCTGTTCGGCCAGTGCCAGGCGCATCACCGGCAGGCGCATCAGCTCGGCCATGGTGGCAGAGTTCACATCCAGCCGGCCGCTGCGGTCGGCGGCGCCCAGGTCGGCGGCCGCCGGGATTGCGGGCAGGGCGCCAACTTCAGGCTCCGCGTGCTGCCCCACCTGCACCAGCGGGCGCAGCACATGAAAGAGCTTCTCGCCCACGCCCGGCACATTGCGCAGCGCGCGCACATTGCGGTAGGGGCGCGCGCGCACAATATCACCCGCCAACGATTCGCCCACGCGCGGCAAGCGCACCAGTTCGGCCAACGTTGCCGTGTTCAAGTCAATCCGCGGCCCGCGCGCCTTCATGATGCTTTAAGTCCCCACGCGCCCGCGTCATCAAAGTACACCTGCAGCCCGGGGTTGCCTTCCGTCTTCGCAAAGAATCCAAAGAAGCCCTCGGCCACGCTGCCGTCGTTCAACCCGCCCACGCTGATGTCGTTCACATAGAAGTTCAACTCGGCGCCGTTCGCATGCACGCCCAGCAAGTTTTGCTTGTTGCCGGTTGCCACTGCCGGGTTGGCAGTGAAGTCCGCCAGCACCGTGTAGGCGCCGTTGCTGCGCCGCAACACGCGGTACTCGCCATTGCATGAAACCCCAAACAGATACAAGTTGGCGTCATCCTGATAGCGGAACACGAGTCCGTAGTAATCACCCGCATTGCAGTTGCGCGGCTCCACCGTGCCCTGGTAGAAAAAATTTGCACTGCGAAACGCATTCACACTCCAACTGATGGCCGGCGACTGCGTCAGGCTGATTTGCAGCCGGTCCTGCGTAATCTCGATCGCTGAATCATTGTTCGTGCCGGTCTGGGTCCAAAAGTCGCCCGGCGCAAATATTTCTGTGAACAACAGTTTGCCAATGTCTGACTGCGAAAGCGGGGTGGAACCGGCGGCGCGCACCACCACTGGCGCGGTGCTTGTTGGTGCAACCACAACCGGCGTGGCCGGTTCGTTGGCTGCTGCTGCCGGCTTGACGACGACTGCCGGAGCAGGTGCAGTGGTTTGCGTGGCTGCTGGCTGCTCAAGCACGGCCACGGCCGGCACCTCCGGCCCAAACTGCAGCCACCCTGCAACGTACATTCCCAGCAGCACTGCCAGCAGCACAGAGGCAAATGCCCAGCCGGAAAAGAACACCGGCAGCCGGCGGCGGATTTCCTGATGTACAGCTATCTGATGTTCGGCCAGGGAGTATTGTATTTCTTGCACTTGCAGTGCGCCGGGAGCGGCTGCTACCGCCACCTCCGGGTACTCCTGCATCGTCACCCATTCTTCTTCGGTGAGCACATCCACGGTGGGCACTTCGGCGCGCGTGCTGGCGGGTGTCGGCGGTTTGGTAGCTTGGTGCTTGGAGGGGCGCATGCGCTGCGCGCGCAGCTGGGCGGCGTGCAGCGCATCGAACACGGGACTTGCCACACGCCCCGGTGTTTCCGGCGCGGGCTGCACTTTTGGCGCGGGGTTTGGTTCGGGCGCGGTCTGCGTTGCGCTGGTTGCGGCAGCATTTGGCGGCGTCACAATTTGCGGTGCGGCGGCTGGCACGCTAGCGGGCACGGGTTTTACGCGCGGCGCCAACCCTGCCATGCTAAGCAGCGTGCGGTTTTGCAGCGCAATCAATGCCGCTGCGTTTACGCCTTTCACAAGTGAGACCTCGGAAAAATCTTCGAAGGGGCGTTCCGCAATCAGGCGCTCGGCAAGCCGCTGGCCTACGTGCGGCACAGATTGCAGCGTTCGCTGGTCGCATGTGTTCAAGTTCACGCGCGCCGGCGGCACCACCTCCGCCACTTCGCGCAGCTGACGCAGCGTCTTTGCGCCAAACCCCGGCAGCATTTTTAGCTCGGCAAAATCCCAGAACGGGCGCGCTTGCATAATCAAGTCCGCTTTGCGCGCATCCAGCACAGCTGCGCCCAGCAGTGTGGCAAGGTCGGCGGTGTTTAAATCAACCAAGGGAGCCATGAATTTTGACGATTTTAGCAGCCGTAAACGGCTGCGCGGCTTAGGGCGCCACGCCCAGGCGGGTCAGTGCTGTGCGCGGGGGTTCGTAGTTGGCGTTCAATTCGGCAGCTGCCGCATAATCCCTGATGGCATCTTTTTGGTTGGCCAGCGCCTCATTGGCGCGCCCGCGCCAAAAAAATGCCTCTTCCGAGCTTTGGTTTGTTGCCAGCGCAAAATTCGCCAGCTGGATCACCTCATTGAATTCTTGCGCCTCAAAATACACGGCGTAAATTTCCGGCTGGTACCACAACATGCGATAGGGGATGCCCAGCGTGCGCGCTTGGTCAAAACTACTGCGGGCGCCCTTGATATCGCCGACGGCATGCAGGTTGATGCCAAGGTTGTAGTAGGTCATGGCCTGCGCGGTGCCATCGGTCTGCCGAATTTCCTTCAGCGCGCGCTGCGCTGCGCGGCTGTAGGCAATCTCGGTGTCTGCTTCCGCGCCCAGCAGCGCCAGCAGCTCTGCGTGGCGCGCGGCCGGCAGCACCACCAGATACGCATAATTAAACGGGCGCCAGATTTTGAGCAGTTGCGCATCGGTGACGGGCAGTTCCGGACCCTGAAAAGTATCTTGTGTGATGAAGCGCTGCGCGCCAGTGTCGTAGCCAATCAGCAGCGCGTAGTGCCCGGCCCAGCCTTCCTGGCGCAGCTCCAGGTCGCGCTCAAATATTATTGGGAAGCCCGCTGCCAGCAGCTGGCGCACGCCGTCAAGGGTGCCGTTGGGCCGGTACTCTGCGGCAAAGCCAATGCTCTCGGCAAACGCTGCCATCTCAGAAACGGACACATTGCGATCAAGCCGGTTCGGTTTGAGGGCGGCGGCCGTATTGGCTTGCGTGCCATTCCAGCCCCAAAAATTTAATGTCATTGCAAGTGTGGCGGGTCCGCAGTTGTTCCAATGCTGCCAAATGTGCGTGGTACCGGCGATCATTGCGCGGGGCGGCAGTGGCGCCGCGACGAACGGAGTGGGGAAGGGCTGCAGTTTGCCGCCGGGCTCCACCTCTACAGGCGCGCCAGGCACTGCCGGGGCCAGCGCAGCCGGCGCGGGCGCGCTCGCCGCGGAACGGGCACCGGGCAGCGGCACCGTTTGTTGCGGCGGGCTGAACAGATTCTGCAGGCGCACGCGCAGTGTCTCCACGCGCCAATATAGATGTTCGTTTACGTACGGGATTTGATAGGCGCCTGCCAGCAGCAGCAAGCCCAGAAGCAGCCACAAGCCGGACAAAATCAGCCGCATGCTCCGCGGCCGGGCAGCTGCGCTATTCATGCGGGCCGGCGGAGCGCCGGCTTAAAACTGAAAGTGGTCCCGCAGCGGGACGCGCCGGCATGAGTAATTGGAGACGAACTCCTGCAGTTTTTCTTCAAGCTCGGAAAACTCGTCGCTTTGCAGCACGCGGTCGGCTAGGTCACGGTTTTCAGCCACGAAGGCCACCAGTCGATTGGGATATTCGCCCCAGCCAGTGTGCCATGCTTCCACCATCGAGAGGCCCAGCTTCTCAAGGTCCGGCACCATCTTCTTCAACATGTACTTGTAGTACTCGCTGGAAGACTCCGGGTTGATGTCATAGTTCATTAGAACTTTTACATAGCCCTGCAAGTTGTCCATTGGGCGCCCACTGCCGCCGCCGCGTGAATCCATGCGCGTAGTATATCATCGGGCCGGGCGCGGCGCGCGCCGCACTCATCTTCAACGGAGCCAACATGTTAAATCTTCCGCGCATTCGTGCCAACTTTCCCGCGCTCAGCCTGAAGGACGCTGGCCAGCCGCGCATCTATCTGGACAACCCCGGCGGGACGCAGGTGGCGCAGCAGGTACTGGACCGCATGCAGCACTACCTGGTGCACAACAACGCCAACCACGGCGGCGCGTTCCGCACCTCGCGTGACTCAGATGTAATTCAGGCCGAGGCACACAGTGCCATGGCAGACATATTAAATGCAGCTTCGCCCGCGGAAATTATCTTTGGCCAAAACATGACCAGCCTCACCTTTGCGATGTCGCGCTCTCTGGCGCAAGGCTGGCAGGCTGGCGACGAACTGATCGTGACGCGGCTGGATCACGACGGCAATATTGCGCCATGGCTGGCGGTGGCGGCTGAGCGCGGCATGACGGTGAAGTGGCTGGAGGTGGACGTGGAAGATTGCACCCTGCAGACGGAGCAGCTGCAGCAGCTGTTGACGCCGCGCACGCGCCTTGTAGCCGTGGGCTATGCATCCAACGCTGTTGGCACGGTGAATCCAATTGTGCAAATTGCGGCGCAGGTGCACGCGGCTGGTGCGCTGCTGTTTGTGGATGCAGTGCAATGGGTGGCACACGGACCCACCAATGTGCAAGCGCTGGGCGCCGACCTGCTGGCTTGCAGCGCCTACAAGTTTTTTGGCCCGCACCAGGGTGTGCTGTGGGGCCGCCAGGCGCTGCTGGAGCAGCTGCCGGCTTATAAGGTGCGGCCAGCCTCCGATGAGCTGCCCGGAAAATTTGAAACCGGCACGCAGAGCCACGAAGGCTTGGCCGGCGTACTGGGCGCCGTGGATTATTTTGAATGGGTGGGTGCACACGAAGGCGGTGCACATGCGGCGCAGTTCAAGCAGCTGGCGGGGCGGCGGCAGACGCTGGCCTGCGGGCTGGCTGCCATTCAGGCTTACGAGCGCACGCTCAGCCAGCAGCTGATCGAAGGCCTGCAGCGCATTCGCGGCGTGCGCGTCTACGGCATCACAGATGCGCAGCAGTTTGCAGAGCGCGTGGCGACGGTGTCATTTACGCTGGCGGGCTATACGCCGCGGCAGGTGGCGGAGGCGCTGGGCGCACAAAATATTTTTGTGTGGGACGGCAATTACTATGCGATGGAAGTTGTGGAGCGCCTTGGGTTGGCGCATAGCGGCGGCATGGTGCGCGTGGGCGCGGTGCACTACAACACCGCGCAGGAGATCGGGCGCGTATTGCAGGCGGTTGAAGATCTGGCTGCAGCCCGCAAACAGTAGGCTTTTGGCGGCGTAAAAGTATGGTGCCCCGGGAGGGATTCGAACCCCCGGCCTAGGCGTTAGGAGTGCCTCGCTCTATCCAACTGAGCTACCGGGGCGCGGCAGCGCTGCTTCGGTATTGTAGTGGGCGGGCAGCAGACCCGCAAGCCGCGGCCGCTGCTAGTCGAGGCGGCCGGTGGTGAGCGCGCGCTTCAGCTCGCCAATGATGCGCGTGACGGGAATTTCGCGCGGGCAGGCATTGGTGCAGTTGAAGGCGGTGCGGCAGCGCCACACACCCATTTGTCCGTTGAGCACTTCGAGGCGCTCGCTGGCAGCGCGGTCGCGCGAGTCAAACACAAAGCGGTGTGCCTGCACAATGGCCGCCGGCCCGATGTACTTGTCGTTAGCCCAGAACGACGGGCAGGAGGTGGTGCAGGCGGCGCACAAAATGCACTTGGTGCCCTCCACAAAGCGCTCTTGCTCGGCCACGCTCTGTATGCGCTCGCGCCCGTCCGCCGGCACTTCGTCGTTCACCAGATACGGCATCACCGAGCGGTAGTGCTCAAAGAACGGCTCCATGTCCACAACCAAATCTTTGATGACGCGCAAGCCGTGCAGCGGCTCGATGGTGATGGACGTGCCGGCGTCGCGAATGAGCAGCTTGCAGGCCAGCTGGTTGCGGCCGTTGATGCGCATGGCATCCGAGCCGCACACGCCGTGCGCGCAAGAGCTGCGCAGATTGAAGGTTCCATCTTGGAACCACTTGATCTGTTTCAATACATCGAGCACGCGGTCGGTCGGTTCCGCCTCTACTTCGTAGTCGCCCCACCACGGCTGGCTGTCGCGCTCGGGGTTGAAGCGTTTAATTTTGACTTGTACTTTCATTTTGGTTTGGGTTGTTATGCGGGCTGCAGGTGGCGGTGCTAGTACTTGCGCTCTTTGGGCTCAAAGCGCCCAAGGCGCACCGGCCGGTCTCCAAAGTTCAAGGTGGCGCCAGCGGGCGTGGGCTTGGCGCTGCTGCCGGCGCTGCGCGATACCAGTGTGTGCTTCAGCCACTGCTCGTCGCTGCGCTTTGGGAAGTCCTCGCGCGAGTGGCCGCCGCGCGACTCTGTGCGCCGCAGGGCGGACGCAGCGGTGGCCTCGGCCACATCAAGCAGGCAGCCCACTTCAAATGTCTCCAGCAGCTCGGAGTTGAACACCTTGCCGCGGTCGTCGATGCGCACATCGCTGTAGCGCTGCTTCAATTCGGCAATCTTATCCAGCGCCTGCTGCATGTCTTTGGCGTTGCGGAACACGCCCACCTGATCGGTCATCGTTTGCTGCAGCTCGGCGCGCAGCTGCGCCGGGCGTTCGCTGCCGCTGGCATTGCGCAGCTGCTCCAGCTCGGCAGTTACTTCTGCGTGCGGCTCGGCCGGCAGGCTGCCAAACGCAGCAGACTTTGCGTACTCCGCGGCAGCGCGGCCGCCGCGCCGCCCAAATACCACCAGATCCACCAGCGAGTTGGTGCCCAGGCGGTTGGCTCCGTGCACCGAAACGCAGGCGCACTCGCCAGCCGCGTAGAGGCCCGGCACCACGCGCCCGTTGATATCCAGCACGCGCGTGTCGTTGTCTGTGGGAATGCCGCCCATGGCATAGTGCGCTGTGGGCTGGATCGGCACCGGTTCCAGCAGCGGGTCAATGCCCATGTACACGCGCACAAAGTCTGTGATGTCCGGCAGCGTTTTGGAGATGTGCGCAGCGGTTACCGTGCGGCCACCCGGCCCGCTCTGATAGCGATTGATGGTCTCCGGGCGGAAATCCATATGCACATAGTCTGACCCGTTGATGCCGCGCCCGGCACGGATTTCCTTTTGGATGTATTGCGAGATCATGTCGCGTGGCGCCAGGTCTTTTACGGTGGGGGCATAGTGCTCCATGAAGCGCTCGCCCTTGCCATTAATCAGCACGGCGCCCTCGCCGCGCGCGGCTTCGGAAAGCAGGATGCCCATCTTGTAGATGCCGGTGGGATGAAATTGATAGAACTCCATGTCTTGCAGCGGCAGCCCGCGCCGCCACACCGCTGCCACCGCATCGCCGGTAAGCGTATGCGCGTTGGAAGTCACCTTGAAGATTTTGCCAAACCCGCCCGACGCCACCACCACAGACTTGGCATGGAATATGTGCGTTTCGCCGGTGGCAATCTCGATGGCGACGCAGCCCACGCAAGCGCCCGCATCCATGATCAGGTCTGCCACAAAAAACTCATCATAAAAGTTGACGCGGTTTTTGATGCATTGCTGGTACAGCGTTTGCAAAATCATGTGGCCGGTGCGGTCGGCGGCTTTGCAGGAGCGCATCACCGGGCGCTCGCCAAAGTTGGCGGTGTGCCCGCCGAAGCGGCGCTGCTCAATGCGCCCCTCGGGCGTGCGGTCAAACGGCAGGCCCATGTGCTCCAGCTCCAGCACGGCTTCAATTGCATCGCGCGCCAGCACCTCGGCTGCGTCCTGGTCCACCAGGTAGTCGCCGCCTTTGATGGTGTCAAACATATGCCATTCCCAGCTGTCCGGCTCCATGTTGGCAAGTGCGGCTGCAATGCCGCCCTGCGCCGCGCCGGTGTGCGAGCGCGTGGGATACAGCTTGGAAACCACGGCGGTGTTTACAGAGCGGCTGGCATGCAGCGCTGCCATCAGGCCCGCGCCGCCGGCGCCAATAATTACCGTGTCAAACTGATGGACTGTTGTCATATTTTGCTCAACTTTGAGTGGCGCCAACACCGCCCACCAGCGCAATTGCGCCCATGGCAGTGATAATCAGCCACCCCGCTAAAATTGCATACTTGGTGAGGCGCAGGCGCAGCGGCGCATGCACATAATCTTCCGAAACCTGCTTTAGCCCGTACGCGCCGTGTGCCAGCGCAAACGAAAGCAGCGCAGCATCATAAATGCGCCAGCCCAAAAATTGCCAGTACAGGTCCACATAAGCGAGGTTGATCAGGTGCACTCCGTGCAGAATGTCCTTGATCAGGACATGGCCGTAGGCCAGCGGGATCAGCAGCACACCGGAGTAACGCATGAACATCCACATGCGCGTCTCAAGCGTGGGCTTGACGGCCACGTGCCGGCCGCTGCCCCCGCGCGCACTGGCAGTGAAGGCCACGGCCACGCCCAAGGCCACAAGTGAAATCACGGCCACGTTGGCCCAGCCGGTGCCTACCTGTTCTGGTGTAATTGCAGCTGGCACTGGCTCCATCAGAATGGAATGCAGGTACAGGCTGCGCCCCATCACAAATGCTGCCGGCAGCCACAGCGCAAACGTTGCGCCAAAAACCACCAGCGACCAGAACTGCTCGCGCTCCGGCGACCAGCGGTCTGGTTTCCAGTCAAAGGCGATGATCTTGAGGCCATTCAGTCCGTGAAAAAGCACGGCTGCCACCAGGCCAATTTCGCCCAGCATAAAGACGGGGTGCTGGTAACGCGCCACAACATCTGCATAGAACTGCGGGTTGAAGTACACCGCTGAGGTTTCGGTGACATGAATGATCAGGAAGAGCAGCGTGCCCAGGCCCGCCAGGCGGTGGCCGATGAAGGCCAGCTGCCCGGTGCCCCCGCGGTACTTGATGCCCTGCCACAAACCGTTGACGATGCCAGTATTAACTGCGCGCTCCGGCACCAAGTGTGGCAATTTCCGATTCACCGCCGGCACCCTGTTGGCAAATTGTAACAAGGCTGCAAGGCCATGCTGCCGCCCACGGAAAGTGCCAACGCAGGCACTAATGCGAATGAAAACATTGTTGTTGTAGCCATGTTCGCCTCGTAGAGCGCGTTGAATTAGCGCCGTGCGCGCCGCTTGTTGGCTTTGCCGCGCGCAGCACTGCGGGCGGATGGCCGGGTGGTACTACGCGCCGGGC
>QWRL01000048.1:12602-13301 GCA_003670425.1 Chloroflexota bacterium | reverse complement strand
GCCAGACACGGCAATCCAGCCAGGCCAGCGTGTTGGGCAGCAAAGGACTGCCGGTGATTGCAGTTAGCGTATCGACGCCCTCGAAGCGGTCCGTGAGGCCCGCCACCATGCCGGCAAAACGCATGCCATACTCCAGCTGTTGCTGCGCCAGCAGATTCACCGCAAATACGCCACTGGCACAGATGGCCGCATGCACATCAAGTTTGCAGTCAACGCAAATTGACACCAACGGCGGGCTCAAGCTGACACTGTTGAAGGCGCTCACCGTGAGGCCCTGCCGGTGGCCAGCGTGCATTGTAGTTACAACCGTTACGCCGCTGGCGAACTGGGCCAGCGACTGCTTGAACGCCTGTTGCGTCACAGTCATCGGAGCGCTCCGCACAAATCTGTTAAGTGGTATTTATTCATCAATTTCCCCGCGCGGTGAATTCGTTTGCGGCCGCATCAAATCATAACAAAGTTGCGCGCACTGCATTGCCGTTGCGACTCGCGCAGGTCTTTCCGCAAGTTTTCCCGCGACGCCGGCACTGATTGGATGCAAACATTGCTGCCAAGCAGCGCACTCGTACCCGGCGGGCACGCGCGCGCCACCAACTTCCGTGAGATTTGCACTTTTGCAAGACGCTTGAACCTGATGGGTTCGCAGGGATAGAGCCAGGCGCTAACGAGAATTCAGCTTTCAGGGCGGCGCAAGAGACG
>QWRL01000048.1:0-12592 GCA_003670425.1 Chloroflexota bacterium | reverse complement strand
GAGCAGGATTGTAGGTCGAAAGTAGTGCGGTGTCAAGCAAGGTGAGGTTAATTCAATCACCGGCCCGGCGAGGCTACTAGCCAGCTTAAAGGGTAAAAATTTGTGTTATTCCCCGGGCCGCTGCATGTTGATGTGCTGCATAAACTCCATGCGGGTGCTCATCTGGTCGCGGAATATGCCGCGCAGTGCGCTGGTAACCATGCGCGCATCGTGTTTGCGCACGCCGCGGATGCGCGCACACATGTGCGCCGCCTCCAGCACCACCGCCACGCCGTGCGGATTGAGCGTAGTCATCATGAAGTCCGCAATCTCAGTTGTCAGGCGTTCTTGCACCTGCAGGCGCTGCGCGTACATATCCACAATGCGTGGAATTTTGGACAAGCCCAGCACCTTGCCGTTGGGAATATAGGCCACATGCGCATGCCCGATGAACGGCAGCATGTGGTGCTCGCACAGCGATGAGAATTCGATATCGCGCACCACAACCATCTCTTCGTAATCCACATCAAACAGCGCGCCGTTGATCAGCGCCTGCGGATCCATGCCGTAGCCCGCCAGCAGCTCTGCGTACATGCGCGCCACGCGCTGCGGCGTGCGCTGCAAGCCGTCACGATCCGGATCCTCCCCCACGCTGTGCAGGATGGTGCGCGTGGCCTCTGCAATCGCTGCCATTTGCGCCGGCCGCAGCCTCGCATGTTTTGCATCGGCTGCAACAGCGAAGTTTAAGTCGTCCGTCTCTGCATCATGCCCGCCGTTGGGCAGGCTCAGTGGCCGCGTTTCCTTCATAATAATTGCTCCCGTATTTGAGGCAGAGGTTACCAGCCAGCCGCTAGCGCGGCAAGCTGGGCTGCCCGCGCGCAACCAAAGCGCGCACCACCAGCAAGCCGGCCAGATAAATGTTGTAAGGCCCCACAAATGCCCAGGCTGCCCAAATGGGCCGGCCCGCAGCGGCGCACAATGCAATTACCAGCAGCTGCATGCCGGCGCCCATCAGGCTGGCAGCCGCCAGCATGCCGCGCGGCAAAGCTTTGTGCGGCGCCAGCCATCCATCAACCCGCGCCAGCAGCACATCCTGCCAACGGTAGATCATCCCGTACAGCTTGTGCACAAGCCACAGCACGCGCGGATTGTCATAGGCGTAGCCGGTGCTCGCACTCTCATCGGCGCGGCTGGTCTGGTCGCCACCGCTGGCAGCGCGATGACAGACGTAGTAGTAGCTGAACGCGGAACATTGCAAAGTGAGGCTCACTGCAGCCAGCGTGCACAAAAGCCAGCGGCCGCTGCTAAATCCAAGTGCGGCAAACAGCATGGCAGTGACGGCAAAATCTGCGAGCGAATCCGCAAAGCGGCCCACGCGCGAGGGGCGCTGCCGCGCCCGCGCCAGTGAACCGTCCGCCGCATCCAGCCAGCTCTTGATAATGAGCAGCGCGCCGGCGAGCGGCAGATAGCTGTTGCGCGCCAGCAACAGTGCCGCAGCCGCGCCGGCCAGGGTGTAGGCTGCGGTTAAGTGCAGCGGCGTAACGCGCGTTGGCAGCAGGCGGCGCACCAGCCAGAGTGCAGCCGGCCGCGCGTAGTCGCTGTAATCCACAAACGCAGCACTGGCAGGTACCTTGTCCATCACGCTTGCCCGCAGCGCCCGCGCACTTTCGCCGTGCTCATTTGTGAATCTTACCGCGCGTTGAATGTTTTGCTGGTACGCCAGCGGGCGCAGTTATACTGCTAATCCTCCGCGCTTGTGACAACTGCAGAATTAATCACCGCCCGCACCTTCCGCTACGAACGCTGGCGCGCGGGCGCACACGGCATGCTGGAGACGGCTGCGCAAACGTTTCTGCTGCTGATTGCGGTGCAATATTACGCAGCCGGCCCAACCGCCAAGGCGCTGCTCGCCAGCGGCGGCAGCTTTGGCATGCTGCTTTCGCTGCTGGTGGTCTCGGTGGTTGCCAACAGCGGCCTGCGGCCGGCGCGCGCGGCCGCCATGCTCACCGCGCTCGGTGCGCTTTGCATGGGGGTTGTGGCAGCCGTACCCACCCCAGTGGTGTTTCTGGCAGGCAGCATCACCGCCATGGCGCTGCTGGCCATGACCATTCCCCTGTTGACGCAGGTGTATCAGGATAACTACCCCAGCCAGTCACGCGGCCGGCTGTTCTCGCTTACGATGATGATCCGCATTGGCACGGCGGCGGCGTTTGCCGAGGCGGCCGGGCGGGTGCTGGCAGCGGACATGCAATGGAGCCGCTGGCTGATGCTGGTGTACTGCGGCGCGTTTGCGTTCTCTGCTGTGTGCCTGGCGCGCCTCGACTCCAAGCCGCTGGCGCGCAGTGGCCGCACCAACCCGCTGCGCGCGCTGCGCTACGTGCGCGAAGACCGCGTGTTTCGCCTGACGCTGATCGTGTGGATGTTGATGGGCTTTGCAAATTTGATGATGTGGCCGATGCGCGTGGAGTTTCTGGCCAACCCGCGCTACGGCCCGCCGCTTGCCGCCACCAGCATCGCGCTGCTCACCGGCGTCATCCCCAACATCGCGCGCCTGCTGCTCAGCCCGTTGTGGGGCCGCCTGTTTGACCGCATGGACTTTCTGTCGCTGCGCGCCGCGCTCAACCTTGGTTTCGCGCTCGGCATCCTGGCATTCTTTACCAGCCGCGAGATGCCCGGCTTGCTGGCAGGCGCCGTCATCTTCGGCATCTCCAACGCCGGCGGCGATGTGGCGTGGACCCTGTGGGTCACCAAGTTTGCGCCCCCGGAGCGCGTGGCCGAATACATGGCCGTGCATACATTCTTCACGGGGCTGCGCGGCGTGGTGGCACCGCTGGTCGCCTTCAACCTAGTAGCCTACGTATCAATTGGCGCCCTCGGCTGGGTATGCGCTGCAATGATTGTGGCTGCCTCATTAATTTTGGTGGCCGAAGTACGCGGACGCAAGGCGGCCGACCCGGGCACAAAGCTGATCGAGGAAGGCACGCGCACATAACCCCTGTGTGTTGCCCCGGCTGGCTTTGCTGCGCCCAGCCAGCCGGCTGCCTGCCCCACAGCCTGGCATGCGTCACCCGCCGCAATCTAGCATCAAAGTTTTGCGCGTCCGCGCAGCTGCAAACTACTTGCGCCTACACCCTGCTAAATATACCGAACGCCCTGCCGCGCCAGTTCAGCCTGCACGCTTGCAATGCTAATCCGGTCGAGGTCTTGGTTGGCTTTGATAGAAAGCGCAGCCGCAATCCCGGCCCCCTGCCCGGCAACCGCACAACACGCCATGTTGCGCGTGGCGGCATGCGCAATGCGGTCACCGCCGAGCGCGCGGCCGGTAACCAGCAGGTTCTTCACGCGCTTGGGCAGCATCGCGCGATACGGTATGTGCATGTAGCGGCCGGTGGTCGGCAAAACAAGCACGCCGTAGCCGTCAATAAATTCCGGGTAGATGCCAACCGAATCCTCAAAGCGCGCCTCGTTGCGCACATCGCCTTCGCTCAGGTTGTAGGCCGCATCAATCTTGCGTGTATCGCGAATGCCAATCGTCATGCCGAAGTTGCGCAGGCGCGCCCCTGCACAGCCGGGCGTGTAACGCCGCAGCGCTGCAATTGCCAGCATGGCTTGGCGCCGCCCTTCCATCTCAAACTTCGTCAGGCTGTCCGGGTTGGTGCCGTCACAGCCCGCAAGATGAATGAGATTCATGTATGTAAGTTCGCCGGTGTCATGCACAGCGCCCCATGTACCGCCGATAGTGTTCAAGTGCGCCGGTATCACGCCATCGCGGATGGCTTGCGCAAATGGTTTGCCGAGGAACGGCGAAAACAACCCATCCTCCTTGCCCGTCGTTTCGATCACCCATTCGCCCGTTGACCAGTCCTTGTAGGTTTGCGGATCCGCGCGCACACCGGCCATGAACGCCAGCTTGTCAACACCCGCCATATGGAAAATGACTGAGGCCGCCTGCATCTGCTCCACCGGCGTCTTGTGCGTCGGCGCACCAGCCCGAAACGCCACATCTGCATCGCCGGTGGCATCGATGATGCGCCGCGCAAGAATGGCTTCGCGGCCCGCCTTGGACTCGACGATGATGCCCGTAATCGTTTCGCCATCCATGATTGGCGCCACAAACAAGCGATGCATCATCGGGTGCACACCGGCCTCTGCCACCAGCGTGTCTGCAACCAGCTTGAATCCTTCTGAGTCAATCTCGTAAGACAGCGATTGGCTTTCGGGCACCGCCGCACCCATGGCCTTGGCGCGCTCCTCAAACTCGCGGCCAATGCCGTTGGCTTCCACCGTCTGCTCGTGCCGGTACCACGCAAAGCCTTCAACACCAACCGCCGTCAGGTTGCCGCCAAAACATCCGAAGCGTTCCACCAGCGCAACACTTACGCCGGTGCGTGCCGCCGCTAATGCCGCAGCCAGCCCGCCCGGACCGGAGCCGACCACCAGCACATCGGTTGTGTGGATCACATCCACCGCGCGTGCCGGCTCTGTAATTTGTTTTCGGTTGCTGTTCAATATTTTGAATCCGGCGCGCTGCACGCCCGGGGATTTGCCATCGACAATCGCTTGGATTATCGCACCGCGATTGGCGTGGCCTCCACCCGCGCTACAAGCAGCTGATGCAACTGCGCTTAGCCCATGTCGGCGGCACTGGTCTCCACTACCCCGCCACCTGCGTCAGCCCGCGCACCCACGTACTGCCAAAACTGGCGCAGCACAACTGCGCAGCCAAGTACGCCCGCCACGCACAACAGTCCGCCGCTGACAAGTGAGAACTGCACCGAAGTAAACGCCGCCACATAACCCGCGCGCGCATTGCCCAGCAGCGGACCGGTTAGATAGCTGATCATCTCTGCCCCGGCCAGGCGCCCGCGCATTTCGTTGGGAACTGTCTCATTCCAGATGATGCTGCGAAACAATCCGCTCATCATGTCTGCCGCGCCGGCCAGCGCCAGCAGCAGCACGGCAAGCGGCAGGTTGTTTGCAAAGCCGGCAGCCGCCACAAACACGCCCCACATGCCGGCCGCCACCACAACCGCCGCGCCATGGCGCGGAACGCGCACCGTCCAACCGCTCAGCGCACTCATCACCAGGCTGCCAATTGCCATGGAGGCAAACAGCATGCCGGCTGCGTGTGCACCACCCCACGGCACCGCCATCTGTGGAAACAGCGCCACCGGAAACGCAAATGTCATCGCAACCATGTCAACCAGATATGTGCCAATTAGCTCGGGCCGGCTGCGCGCAAAGTTCACGCCTTCAACAATCATCTGCCAGTGGCCGCTGGCGGCGGAAGTTGCCGCCGGGGTTGGCCGCATCAGCACCAGCATCACCACAGAAACGAGGAAGCTGGCGGCGTCCGCCCAAAACGCAACTTGCGCCCCGCCCCACGCAATCAAGATGCCACCGATGGCCGGGCCCAAGATTGCAGCCATGCTATGGCGCAGCGAGCTGAGCGCGCCGATTGCGCCGTAGTCCGCGGGCTCCACCAATTTTTGATTGAGCGCATCCATCGCCGGGCGGTGGAATGCATTTACCGCCTGCATGCAGACCGCCATTGCAAAAATAAATTGCAAGCTGGGCGCAGCCCGCGCTGCGTTCACGGCCAGCCCGGCAGCACCCAGCGTTAGCAGCACCTCCGACCATACAAGCAGGCGGCGCCGATCCAGCCGGTCTGCAAACGCGCCACCCAGCAGCCCCAGTGCCAGCACGGGCAGCAGCTGCGCCGCACTAACCATGCCCACCAGCCAGGATGATTTGGTGAGCTGATAAACCTGATACGGAACCGCTACATACGTCAGCATGCTGCCCAGCAGCGAGACCGTCTGCCCCACAAAGAGCAGCCGAAAATCACGGTAGCGGCGCAGCGGCAAGAGGTTGAGCAGCACACGAGCAGTACGCCACAGCACCTGCGCATGCCCGTTCAGCAGCCACCGGGCCGCGCCGCAACAAGCTAGTGCAAGCGCAGCGCAATCGCCAGCGCACCAGTCTGATGATTGCTCCCTTCTCGCAATCAAAACACACGGGCTGCTCCATAACCGCGGAAATAGCTTGATTTCCAAGTGTTGCACCGAAAACTGAACAAACACAAGGTAAACAAGACAAAGTGCATCCTTATACAATGCTTTGACAACTACGGAAGCTTTGTTATCATCATATAAGGTAGTTCGTAGCTTGAACAAAGTAGTTGTGATTGGCAGCGGATTTGGGGGTTTGGCCGCGGCAGTGCGCCTAGCCACTCAGGGCCATGCAGTAGAAATTTTTGAGAAGCGCGACAAGCCCGGCGGCCGCGCTTATGTCTATGAAAAAAATGGCTTTAAGTTTGATGGCGGCCCCACCATCATCACAGCGCCCTTCATGCTGGATGCCATTTTTGCCGCAGCCGGCCGGCGGCGCGAAGACTACTTCAAGCTGGTGCCGTGCAATCCCTTCTATCGCATCTTTGACCATAAGGGGCGCCACTTCGATTACAACGGTGACGAGGCGTTCACGCTCGATCAGATTGAGCGCTGGAGCCCCGCAGACAAGGCGGGCTACAAACAGTTCATCGCCAGCACCAAAGCCATTTTTCAAAAAGGTTTTGTGGAGCTGGCAGAGAAGCCGTTCCTAAACTTCTCAGACATGCTGCGTGTGGCGCCGGACTTGGTGCGCCTGCAGTCTTACCGCATGGTGCACGCCTATGTCTCAAAATATGTGAAGCATGATTTTCTGCGCCAGTGCTTTTCATTCCACCCGCTGCTGGTGGGCGGCAACCCATTTGATACAACCTCCATTTATGCACTGATCCATTATCTGGAGCGCGAGTACGGCGTACACTACGCCATGGGCGGAACCGGCAGCATTGTGAACGGGCTGGTGCAGCTGCTGGGCGAGCTGGGCGGCAGCATCCGGCTGAATGCCGAAGTGGCGGCAATCACCACCAGCGGGCGGCGCGTGACCGGTGTGCGCCTGGCCGACGGCAGCGAGCATGCAGCGGATGTGGTGGTGTGCAACGGCGATGTGGCCTTCACCTACCGCAACCTGCTGCCCAAAACTGCGCGCAATGCAGGCATGCGCCTGCGCCTCAACCACATGGCTTACAGCATGTCGCTCGTGGTAATTTACTTTGGCACGCGCGTGCAATACCGCGACCGCGGCCTGGCGCACCACAACATCCTGCTCGGCCCGCGCTACAAAGGCCTGCTGGATGACATCTTCCATCGCAAACAGCTGGCGGAGGACTTCTCGCTCTACCTGCATATGCCCACCATCACGGACCCGTCAATTGCGCCGCCCGGCATGGAAAACTTTTATGTGCTGGCGCCAGTGCCAAATCTGGCGGGTGATGTGGACTGGAAGGAAATGGCAAAGCCGTTCCGCGACCGCATCATGCAGTTTCTGGAAGACAACTACCTGCCCGGCTTGCAGGCCAACCTTGTAGCCGAGCACATGATCGATCCACTGCATTTTCGCGACACGCTTAACAGCCATCTGGGCGCGGCGTTTTCCATCCAGCCCAAGCTCACGCAATCAGCCTGGTTCCGGCCGCACAACCGCGCAGACGATTACGACAATCTGTACTTTGTGGGCGCCGGCACGCATCCCGGCGCCGGGCTGCCCGGCGTGCTGGCCACCGCCACAATCGCAGCAAACTTGGTTGGCAGCGCACCCCATAGCGCCGCACCACTGGCAGCATGACCGTCGACACCGTCATCACCGCCGCCACCCTCGCCAGAGCGCTGCGCGCTGCTAACGCGCTGACGCGCAAGCACTCGCGCACCTTTTACTTTGCCACGCGCCTGCTGCCGGCAGCCAAGCGCAGCGCCATCAGGGCGCTGTATGTGTTCTGCCGCAGTACGGATGATTTAGTGGACCTGCAGCAGGCTTCGCCGGCAGATGTGGCTGCGTGGCGGGCACAAGTGCTGCTGCCTTCCAGCAGCCAGCCAGACGCACGCCTGAGCGCATGGGCGCATGTGCGGGAACACTACAAAGTGAACCCGCGCTTTGAGCACGAACTAATTGACGGCGTGGCACTGGACCTGACCAACCGGCGCTACCAAACCTGGGCGGAGCTGGAACGCTACTGCTACCTTGTGGCGTCAACCGTTGGGCTGCTCTCGCTGCCCATCATTGGCCTCGCAAGCGGCGTGGCAGAGGCAGATGCCGCGCCCTACGCCATCCGGCTGGGCATTGCACTGCAGCTCACCAACATTCTGCGGGATGTGGGCGAAGATGCTGCGCGCGGGCACATCTACATTCCGCAAGCCGACTTGCACGCCTTCAGCCTGACGAGCCAGGATATTTTTGACGGCGTGCACGACGCGCGCTTTGTGGCGCTGATGAAGTTTGAGGTTGCGCGCGCGCGCCAGCTGTACCGTGAAGCGCTGCCCGGCATCGCGTTGCTGGCGCCCGCAGCCCGCCCGGCCGTGGGAGCCGCTGCGCTGCTGTACGCTGCCATTTTGGATCGCATTGAAGCGATTGGATGGCGCGTGCACACGCGGCGCGCGCGCACCACAGACTTGGAGAAGCTGCTGCGCATGCCCGGAATTCTGGCGCAGGTGCAGCGCCTGCAAGCGCCGCGCTGTGCCCCACGCTTCACCACACCCGGTTAACCAGCGCGCATAGCCAGCCGGTTTGGCGCCCGGCTCAACCAGTGCCGCTGTCCGCACCGCCAGATTGCTGGCGCACCACAACCACCTGCAAACTTGTAAAAGCGCAGCGCACGCCCGGCAACGCTGTAAACTAAATCCCGCACATGACTTATTTAAATTTTCTGCTTCTATTTATTGTGCCGGCGGTACTGCTGGCAGCGCTGGTCACTGTTTGGGATGCACGCCGCGGGCGCCAGCTGCCCAGTAGCCTGCGCGCCCGCGCAGCCGGCCCGGTGCTGCTGGCGCACGTACTGGTTGCGCTGCTGTACACCACGCCGTGGGACAACTATTTGGTGGCCACGCGCGTGTGGTGGTACAACCCGCAGCTGGTACTGGGTATCACGCTTGGCTGGGTGCCTTTGGAAGAGTACTTCTTCTTCATTTTGCAAACGGCGCTGACCGGCTGGCTGCTGCTGGCGCTGCACCGGCGCCTGCCGGCAGCACCGGCGCTGCCGGTGCGGGCAGCTGCCACCCTGCGGGCTGCGGGCAGCGCAACCGCCGGTGCGCTGTGCTTGGCAGCGTTGTGGCCATTAGCCAACGCCTGGCAAAGCGGCAGCTATCTGGCGCTGGTACTGGTGTGGGCCCTGCCGCCAATAACACTGCAGCTGGCAATGGGCGCGGATGTGCTGTGGCAGCAGCGGCGCGCAGTGGGCAGCGCGCTGCTGGCAGCCACCCTCTATCTGGCAGCCGCCGACTTCATCGCCATCGGCTCGGGGACGTGGACAATTGACCCCGCGCAATCACTGGGCCTGTACATCGCCGGCACGCTGCCCGTCGAGGAACTCATTTTCTTTTTAGCCACCAATATGCTCTTGGTATTTGGCATCACGCTCGTCATCTCGCGGCGCATGAACATGCGCGCGCAGGCGCAGTGGGATGCATGGCGGGCGTGAGCGCGCACGGCGCACAGGCAATGCCAGCGGCACTGCGCGCAGTACCGCGCCCCACGGCGGCTGCCGGGCGCATGGCACTGCGCGCGCTGCTGGACGGCCGCAGCTTGCTGCCGGTGTTGAGCGCGCTGCACAGCGAGCTGGGCGATGCATTCCAGCTGCCGATGCCACACGCCAGCCCCGTGGTGCTGGCCGGCCCGCAGGCGGCGCGCTTTCTGCTGGTGGATGCGCGCGCGGACTTTCGCTGGCGCATTGAAAGCGACCCTGTGGCGCGCTTGTTTGGGCACGGCGTGCTTGTGGAAGACGGTGCCGAACACGACCGCTTGCGCGCCCTGATGATGCCGGCGCTGCACCGGCGCATGCTGGAAGGCCAAGTGAGTGCGATGCATGCGGCCGTGGACCGGTGCTGTGCGCAATGGACGGACGGCGCAGTGCAAACCGTGCTGCCGCAGATGCGCGCGTTGGCGCTGGACATTCTGGCACGCACGCTGTTTGCAGTGGACATCACGCCGCAGTTGCAGCATTTGTGGCACAGCATCCTGCGCGCAATTAAATTCATTTCGCCCGGCATGTGGATTTTGTGGCCCAATGTGCCGCGTCCCGGCTATGCCCGCGCGCTGCAGCGCCTGGATGACTACCTGCTGCAGCTGGTGGGGCTCAAGCGCGCCGCTGGCAGCAGCGGCGCGGCGGATGTCGTCAGCTTGTTAATTGAGGCCGGGCTCGATGATCGACTTATCCGCGACCAGCTGCTGACGCTGCTGGTGGCCGGCCACGACACCAGCACTGCGCTGCTTACGTGGGCACTGTACGCGCTGGCAACACAGCCGGCGGTGCGCCGGCGCGCCCAAGCAGAGCTGGATGCCGTGCTGGGCGGCGCACCACCGCAAGCCGAACATCTGCAACAGCTGCCGTATCTGGGGCAGGTGGTGAAAGAAACGCTGCGGCTGTATCCGCCGATACATGTGGGCAACCGCCTTGCCGCGTGTGATTTGGAATTCAACGGCTGCCTGATTCCGGCCGGCACGCGCGTGTTGTTCTCCATCTATCTAACGCAGCGCCACCCGGCGCACTGGCCAGCGCCGGAGCACTTTGATCCCGACCGCTTTGATGCTGCGCTGCACCCGCCTCCCCAGCCCTATACATACCTGCCCTTTGGCGGCGGGCCGCGTTTTTGTGTGGGCGCTGCCATGGCGCAGGTGGAGACCAAGCTGGTGCTGGCGCGCATTTTGCAAAAGTACGACTTTGACCTGCCACCGCAGCGCATGCGCTTTCACATGGGCGCCACACTGGAGCCCGCCCGCCCGGTGCGCCTGCGCATGCATGTGCGCCCGCCAGCAGTATGACCTGGCCCGCCATCTACCTGGCCGGACTGGGCCTGATTGCGCTGGGCATGCTGCTGCTCTGGCTGCTCAGCCTGCGCCTGCGCAATGCTGCCATCGTGGATATTTTTTGGGGCAGCGGCTTTGGGCTGCTGGCCTGGCTGTACTTTGCACTCAGTGCCGGCTTTCTGCCGCGCAAGCTGCTCGTGGCAACGCTCGTAACAATCTGGGGCGTGCGCCTGAGTGTCCACATCTGGCGGCGCAACCACGGCCGCCCGGAAGACTTCCGCTACCGCGCCTGGCGCGTGCAATGGGCCGGCAACTTTGCATGGCGCAGCCTGCTGCAGGTGTTTATGCTGCAAGGCGCATTGATGTGGCTGATATCTGCGCCACTACTACTGGCACAAACTGCCACCGCGCCCGCCGCATTAGGGCTGTTGGATGGGCTTGGCACACTGCTTTGGCTGGCAGGTTTTATTTTTGAGGCTGGCGGAGATTGGCAGCTGGAGCGCTTCAAGGCCAACCCAGACAACGCCGGCCGCATAATGGATAGCGGATTGTGGCGTTACACCCGCCACCCCAACTATTTTGGGGATGCGCTGCTGTGGTGGGGCCTGTACCTGCTGGCAGCAGCCAGCCCGGCGGGCGTTTGGGCAATTGGCAGCCCACTGCTAATGATGGTGCTGTTGATGCGGGTGTCGGGTGTTACGCTGCTGGAGAAATCACTCGGGCAGCGTCCGGAGTACCGCGAATATATTGCGCGCACACCGGCCTTCTTTCCGTGGCGGCCAAAGCGCCAAGAATAAAATTTTGCCCGCGCAAACCCGTGCGCCAGAATGCCGCACTCCGTCCTAATGGCCTCTGCATCGCCTAAACTTCTGATTGAAGACGCCTGCCTGAAGTTACAAGTAAAACATGTCGTCGGAACTGAGCTTATTCCGTATAAAGGGCGTCATATCATCGAGCAAAACTGCCGGGGTGTAGAAAAGTTTAATCAAGTCAAGGGTGCTTTTCCTGAACATCATCTCGCTGTTGCTTTCAGCATTAATGAGGATGATATGGAACTATTGCACCAAGCAGATCTGGGCTATTGGGTACTAAGCGATGGCAATATAAGGCCTTGTTGATTCCCCAATGTAGTCAGTAGTAAAGGTAGATAAGAACGACCACCAAATAGCGGACAAACTTCCCTATCGCCATAAATACGAAGGTCCAAAATACGTTAGCTTTGAAAAATCCAAGGGCTATTCCAATAACATCACCAATAACAGGTAACCAAGAAAGAAGTGCTAGCAAAGAACCATGTTTTTGAATACTTAACTTCCATTTATCTATCGCTACTTGTTTGACGCGTAACTTTTTTAACCATTCTGGCTTTCCGATATAGCCTATTCCGAAATTTAAATAAGAACCCAAGCTATTTCCTACTGTGGCCACGACTAGACATCCCATAGGATGGTAGCCCAAGGCTAACATGCCTAATAATACGGCTTCAGAAGCAATAGGTATCACTGTCGCGGCTAAAAAGCACACCAGAAACAAACCCAAATAGCCCAGTTCAATCCAATTCATAAAAACCAAACGGATATACCGACCTTACTTTGATGGTTAAACAGATAGGAAATTCAAGCCACAATCCACACCTACACGTTATTACCTGAACCCACTCTCGTCAAGTACTACTCTGTGCTAACCCCAACCAACCATAAACTTCAGATCAAAGACCGCTTTTGAGTGGTGTTAGCAGAGATTTGATGCGCGTAACAAGCGGAAAATGCAC
>QWRL01000047.1 GCA_003670425.1 Chloroflexota bacterium | reverse complement strand
GTAAAAGCAATCATGGGCGAGGGTGGCGCGGCATTGATGGCCATTGGCCGGGCCAGTGGCGAAGACCGCGCACGCTTGGCTGCTGAAGAAGCCATGAACAATACGCTTTTGGATGTTACGATTGATGGTGCCCGCGGAATTTTGTTCAGCATCACTGGTAGTGAGTCCATGACGCTCTACGAAGTTAACGTGGCTGCTGCGATCATCAAAGAGTCTGCGCATCCGGATGTGAACCTTATCTTCGGCGCAACTATCGATGCGTCCATGGGCGATGAAATCCGAATGACAGTGATCGCAACCGGGTTTGACCGGCGTGTGCCTGCCCCGCGGCGGCAAATTGCGGATGATGTTGCGAGGGGCGGGGGGCGCATACCGGATGGCGCGAGTGTCGAGCCGCTGGTTGACGCGGGTGCTACACCGCCCGCAACTCCGTTTGCGCCACTGGCGCCGGCACCGATTGGTGGCGCGGGCGAGGCATTCAGAGCGCACACTGTGGACTTAAATTCCAGCAAGTTGGATATCCCCGCATTTTTGCGCCGTAAGTAATTAGCGCGGCGGCGCTGTGCGCCGCTTGTTTGGCAGGCTGCATGGCACCTGCCCCGGTTGTACCGGTAACCAATAGGTTACTCGGTGCACCGGGGCAGGTTCGTTTAATGCCGCTACTTTCGGCTGATTACACGCACTATTTGCCGTGCGTATAGGCAAGGCAATTTGCGCAATTCCATCTTAAATCATTCAAATAATGCTTGCTGGCTGCCATCAAAATCCTAATGCGCGTGATAGACTTTCGCCCTCTGACCTCCCGCATAGCGGAACTTCAGATTGGGTTGCGGTATATATGGGGGAAGATCTGGCCGGCGGTGGCTGGCCAATAGTTTCGGGAGGGTGCGGGTGCTTTGTCCGTTTTGTAATTCTGACACCACGCAGGTGGTGGATACGGACCATGATAGTCGTGGCGGCGTGCGCCGCCGGCGCAAGTGTGTAAAGTGCAACCAGCGCTTTACTACCCATGAGCGCGCCGTGCGCACGACTCCGTATGTAGCCAAGCGTGACGGCCGTACGGAGCCGTTTGATCGGGAAAAATTATTACGTGGAATTCGGGTGGCGTGTGCCAAGCGCCCGGTTTCGGAAAGCCAGATCCAGCGCATGCTGGATGGGATTGAAGCGCAGTTGCAGATGCGCGGCAAGCCGGATGTGCCCGGCCGGGTGATTGGCGACATTGTAATAGCAGGCTTGAAAGAGCTGGATCACATTGCGTACATTCGGTATGCAATTGTGTACCTCGGCCTGGATGACTTGCATGCAGTGCGCAAAGAGATTGATGACTTGCTGGCGGGCGAGGGCACGGCTGCCGTGCGGAGGTAGCCGGTGTGTTGGCGGGCGGGATTGCATCCGCCCCGTGTGTTATTTGTAGTCTAATTTTTTATAGGGAAGCGCCATGTTACAAACCGACCGGACATCGACTCAAACCAAGGGACGCAAGGCTGCGGCTGCCAAAACGCTGAAGCCGGCTGCCCAGCTGTCAGCTAACGCGCGCACGGTGCTCGAGAAGCGCTATCTGCGTCGCGGCCCTGACGGCCGCCCGATTGAGACAGTGGAGGAGATGTTCTGGCGTGTGGGTTCAAACGTGGCGCTGGCCGAGGCAGAGTGGGGCGGTGATACCCAGCTGGTGGCCGAACAGTTTTATGATTTGGTGAGCGCGCTGCGCTTCCTGCCAAACTCGCCAACCTTTACCGGCGCAGGCACCCCGCTGGGACAACTGGCCGCGTGCTTCGTGCTGCCAATCAATGACGACATGGGGCGCGACTCGGCCGGCATCTTTCAGACACTGCGCGATGCGGCTCTCATCCAGCAGACGGGCGGCGGCAACGGCTTTTCGTTTTCGCGCTTGCGCCACCAGGGCGCCGCGGTGAAGTCATCCGCCGGGGTGGCCACCGGGCCGGTGGGCTTCTTGCGCGTCTACGACCGCGCCTTTGGTGAGATTGCGCAAGGCGGCACCCGCCGTGGCGCGAACATGGCTGTGCTGCGCGTGGACCATCCGGATGTGCGCCAGTTCATCGGCTGCAAGCGTGACGAAAACCAGATTACCAACTTCAACATTTCTGTTGGCATCACCGACAAGTTCATGGAAGCAGTGCGTGATGACAAGACATTTGATCTGCTGGCACCGGACAGCGGCCAAGTGGTGGAGACTTGCCGCGCGCGCGAGCTGTTTGAAATGATTGTGGAGCAGGCGCACCATAACGGCGAGCCCGGCGTGCTGTTTTTGGATGCGGCCAACCGCACCAATCCGGTGCCGCATTTGTACACGCTTGAGGCTACCAACCCGTGCGGCGAGCAATGGCTGGGACCTTATGAAAATTGCTGCCTTGGGTCCGTCAATCTGGCCGAGCACTTTGGCGCCGACCACACGCTGGACTGGGACAAGCTGCGCGAGTCGGTGGTGCTGAGCACGCGCTTTTTGGATGATGTGGTAACGGCAAACGCTTATGTGCCGGCTGTGCCGGCGCTGCGCGAGGCAGCCTACAAGGCGCGCCGCATTGGCCTCGGCATCATGGGCCTGGGCGACCTGATGTACCACATGGGCGTGCGCTACGGCTCGCTGCAGTCGCAGGACCTGTGCGGCCAGTTGATGGAGTTTGTGCGCTACCACTGCATGCTCACAAGTGTTGATCTGGCGCGCGAACGCGATGCATTCCCCGCCATCACGGGCAGCATTTATGATCCAAAGAACTTGAAGTGGGTGCCGCCGCAGCCGCTGCGCGTATCTGCCGCGGAGTTTGGCCGGCCGGCATTGGACTGGGATGTTGTGGTGGAGGGCATTCGCGCGCACGGCATCCGCAATGCGGCGCAAACCACAATTGCCCCCACCGGCACAATTGCAACCGTTGCCGGCTGTGAGAGCTACGGCTGCGAACCAGTGTTTGCGCTTTCCTATATCCGGCACGTGAATGACAACGGCCGTGACCTGAAGCTGACCTATACCAGCCCGCTGTTTGAGCGCGCGCTGCTGGCGAGCGGACTGAACGAAAGCGTGCGCATGCGCATCATCGAACAGGTTCTTTTGACAGGTTCGTGCCAGGAAATTGCAGAGGTGCCCGCGGACATCCGGCGCGTGTTTGTAACTTCGCAAGACATTAGCGCCGAAGAACATGTACAGATGCAAGCGGCGCTGCAGGTATTTGTGGACAACAGCCTTTCGAAGACCTGCAACTTTCCGCCCGGTGCCGCACGCGATGATGTGGCCCAGGCTTACATGAGCGCGTGGGAGCTGGGCTGCAAAGGCCTCACGGTTTATGTTTCCGGGAGCCGGGAGAAGGTTGTGCTGGAGACGCTGGAAACCGCAGGCTCCAAGGAACTGCAAACCAGCGAGCCGCCCACACTTTTCCGTGAGCCGAAGAAGCCGCGCCCCGGCCGGCTATATGGCGTCACGCATGTAGTGGATACACCCGTAGGCAAGAGCTACGTCACCATAAACGAAAGTGACAAGCAGGATCCATTCGAAGTGTTCATCAGTACGGCCAAAGCCGGCACGGACATCTCGGCCATCTCCGAGGCGATTGGCAGGCTGGTGTCATTTGTGTTGCGCATTGCATCGCCGGTTGCGCCACGCGAGCGCCTGGCCGAGGTTGTGCGGCAACTGGATGGCATCGGCGGCAGCCGCTCACTCGGCTTTGGCCCCAACCGCGTGCGATCGCTGCCGGATGGTGTCTCGCGTGCGCTGGCAAATTATCTGGCGGAAGCGAACCCCGTGCCCGCTGGCGATGTGGAAAGCACCGGCGCGCAGCTGGAAATGAAACTGGGCGACTTGTGTGCAGAGTGCGGTGAGGCCGCAGTGGTAAACGAGGAAGGTTGCCGCAAGTGTTACAGCTGCGGCCACAGTGAGTGCTGAAAGCGCGCTGCAGAACTTGATTGCACAGCGGGGGAGCCGGCGGGGCTCCCCCGCTTTTGTTTAAGGGCTGGCGGGCAGCAGCCACGCGCTTGGGCGCAGTGAACTGCAGTTTGCTTCCGCAACCCGCGCGCTGCCCAGCTGCTGCACCTGCTCCAGCACCGCAGCGGCCGCAGCCCGCAGTGCGGGCGTATTTACACCGCGGCATGCGGGTGACAGCGGCGCCAGCCACTGGCGTGCGCGCCAGAACATCTTGACGGCACCGTTGTAATTGCCGCGTTCAATCTGCAGGCATGCCACGGCAATTTGCAGCAGCCCGCGGTACAGCTCCCGGCCGGGTCCAGCTTCCGCCTTCCATGCATGCTCTAATTCCTCATGCGCCGCAAAATAGTTTCCCGCCTCAAACAGCTGCAAACCCGATTGCGCAATGGCTGACATGGCTTCGGCGCAGCCCGCTGCGATGGCTTGCCAGTCCGGTGTGCGCGCGTATTTTTGAATAAGCTGCGGCAGAGCCTGCGTGAAGCGCCCTTTGCCGACAACCGCATCTGCGCCCACATCGCGCGCGCGTGCACTGCGCCCGGTGTCCACGTGGCTGCCGTAACACAGGATGGGCAGGCGGCGCGTTGCCGAAGCGGACTTGAGGGCCGCAATCCACAGCTCCCACGGCAGAGTGCTGCTGTCAATGTCGAAAATTAACAACGCCGGCTGCAATTGTGAAAGCCAGTCCAGCAGGCTGGCGCTGCTGCCGGAAAGCGCTTCACCGCTGGCTGCTGCGGGGCTGGGCGCCCCGGGCAGCGCATCTGCGCGCTCCAGCAAGTGCATGCGAAAGCCGGCAATGTGCGCCGCATTTTCAATGCGCGTACTGAAGAACAGATCGCTTACGAATGCCACCAGCAACGGCGCGGCTTGCTGCATGGTGCGATTATACTGACGGCCTGCATGTTAAAATTATTTGGCAGCGGCGTGCGTCAACAAAATATTTCTTTATGACCCCCGATGTGGCTGTGGTGGTGTTGCTGGTTGGAGCCGGCACCGTTTTAGCCGGCTTGCTGCCGGGCTTTCGGTTTACCGGCGCGCTGGCTGCGCTTACTGCGCTGCTGGCGCTGGTGGCGGTGCTGTTGATGGGCTTTTGGCTGCCGGCTGCGTATACGCTCGCGGAGTGGCCGGGCGGCGCACTGCGGCTGGCGGCGGAGCCGCGGTCTTGGCTGTTTGCGCTGGCTTACCTTGTGGCGTTGTTTGGCCTGCAGCTCAGCGGCGCGGTGCGCAGCGGCGGCCGCCGAGTGGCAGTGCGCTTTTGCAGTTTGCTGGTTGCAGCTGCCGGCGTGGCAGCAATTTTTGCGGCGGACTTGCTTGCGCTCGCTGTCGCTTGGGCGGCACTAGACCTGGCAACTTTTGGGCTGGGGCTGGCGGGGAAGGAAGCCCATGCGCCGGGCCCAGCCGGGGTTACGCCAAATACGATGCGGCTTGGGATTAACTTTGCTGCGCTGGCTGCACTGCTGGTAGCAGCGCTGGGTGCACCGCAGGCTGCCGGGCTGGCGCTGGGCAGCGCTTTGCTGCCAGAACCCACAACTGAATGGCTTTGGATTGCGGCTGCGCTGCGCCTGCACTTGGTACCGTTGCATCTTGGCGGGCACCCGGGTGGCGGTGAGCAGCGGGGCAGGGCAGCACTGCTGCTGCTGGCGCCGCTGGCTGGCACAACGCTGCTGCTGGCTGCGCTGGCCACGCGGCCGCCAAATGTGGCGCTGGCTGCCGTGCTGAGCGCAGCCGCGCTGGCGTCTGCGCTGTACGGCAGCTGGCTGTTCTACTGCAAGCCGGATGATGCTGATGCGCTTGGGAACCTAGGCGTGGCCTTTGCGGGCTTGGTGGTGCTGGTGGCGCTGCATGCCGGCAGCGCGGCTGCGCCCGGTGTAATGTTGTTGGGTGTGATGGCCATAATTACGAGTGCGACACTTTTTACATACATGGGTTTTGCGCGCAGTGATGCGGTGTGGGTTGCAGCTCCCGTGTTGGCAGCGGCCATCATGGCCGGGCTGCCGCTCACAGGGGAGGTGGGACTGGCAAGAACGGGAGCGGTAGGATGGCTGAGTAATTGAGCAGCGGGCGGGCTGCTTTGACTTTGATGGGCACTAATGTTGATGGCAGCGGGCACACTGCGGCAGGCGCTGCGGCCGGGTGCCGCGCCAAACTGGAGCGAGCCGTTCACGAGCACGGCGTATCTGTTTGGGTTGGGGGCGCCGCTGGCATTTGCGGTGGCGGTGGGCAGTGCGCCGGATGCGCTGGGCCGCATGCTTGGTACGGCGGATGGCACAACGCAGCCGGCTGCGAATTTGCTGGCCGTGGGGTGCGTGCTGCTGGTGAGCGGCGCGGCGCTTGTGCTCTGGCACTTGCGGCCGGTGGTTGTGGGTTGGATGCGGCGCTGGCTTGGAGCGCCGGAGTTTCCGGGTTGGCAAAGTTTGTACGCGGGTGCGTGGCAGGGATACCGCAGCAGCGGGCGCACGCTGCGCGTAGCCGCTGCCGTGCTGGAGGGGGACGGCGGCGTGCTGTGGATGCTGGTGGGCGCGCTGCTGGCGGTGCTGTTGGTGGAGTTGTAGATTTGCCAACTTTTGCGGAGCTGGTGGCGCGCCTTGGCACGCTGGTAATTTTGCCGGCACTGGCTGGTGTGGGCCTGACTTTGATCACGCTCATTCTGCTGGACGAGCGGCGGATGGTGATTGGCGCCTTTGCAGTTCAATCCGTGCTTGTGGGCTTGCTGCACACGCGCGTGCTTGCGGCGCAGTTGGCGGGCATCAAGATGCTGGTGGGCTTGCTGGCAGCGCTGGTGCTTTACACAACCGCGCATCAATGCGCCGCGCTGGACTTTGCAGCCGGAGCACAGCCGGGGGCGGGCGGCTGGCGTGACTCAGCGGTGCTGCGGCGCCTGCCATTCCGGGTGTTTGCCGCCATTCTGGCAATGGTGTTGGGGGCGCAGCTGTACGCGCGCATGACGCCGGCACTGCCGGGCATTGAAGGGCCGGTGCTGCAGGCCGCAGCGCTGCTGGTGTGCCTTGGGCTGCTGAGCGTGGGCCTCACCAGTGAGCCGCTCAAGACCGGCTGCGGGCTGCTTAGTATTCTGCAGGGCTTTGGAATTTTTTATGCTGCGGTTGAGCCGGCGCTGGCGGTGATCTGGATGATGGCGGCGGTGGATGTGGCCGGGGCGGTGGCTGTAAGTTAGCGGGCGCGCATGCAGCCCGCGGCGGAGCCGGACGGCAGCGCGGCATGAGCGTGCCGCTGCTGTTTATGGCGGTGCCGGTGGCAGCGGCTGCGCTGTGTGCGCTGCTGTGGCGCTGGAGCTGGCTGCAAAGCATGCTTGCGTGCGTTACGGTTTTGCTGCTGGCCGTGCTGGCGCTGCAGATCCCGCTCGATCAGCTGGCGGTTGTGGGTGGCAGCGATGTGCGCTTGAGCGCCAGCTTCAATATTTTCGGGCGCGCGTTTGTGTTTGCAGTGGAAGACCGGCCGGTGCTTGTGTTTTATTTTATGGCGGCGCTGCCGTTTTTTATGTGCGGGCTGGACGGGCGGCTGACGGGCAGCTTTGTGCCGGCGGCGCTGCTGTTGCTGCCGCTGCTGGCGGCTACCATCTTTGTGCAGCCGCTGCTGTTTGCGGCATTGTTTTTGGAGCTGAGCGCTGCGCTGGCGGTGCTGCTGCTGGCGGATGGCGCGCACCGTGCGGCGCGGGGTGCGTTGCGGCTGCTGGTGACGGTGACGCTGGGCGTACCGTTCATTCTGCTTGCGGGTTGGCAGCTGGAGCTGGCGGGTTCCGGGCCGGAGAGCACGCAGTTCCTGACGCAGGCAAGTTGGGCGCTATGCGCCGGCTTCGCCATCATGCTGGCAGCAGTTCCCTTCCATGGCTGGGTGCCGGCAGTGGGGCAGGAAGCTCCCGCAGTTGCGGCTGCGTTTCTGTGGGCGTTTCTGCCCGCAGCCGTACTTTTATTTTTGATGGATGCGCTGGCGCAATTTGACTGGCTGCGCAACAGCGCGCTGTTGTTTGCAATGCTGCGGTTTGCGGGCACCGGCCTGATTGTGGTGAGCGGTACGCTGGCATTTGCGCAGCGCAACTATGGCCGGTTGGCGGGCTACGCGGTGCTGGTGGAGTGGGGCGCAATCCTGCTGGCGGTGGGAACGCGCACGCCGGCCGGGCTGGTGGCTGCGGCGGCGCTGCTGGTGATGCGCGTGCCGGCGCTGGCGGTGTGGGCGGTGGGTGTGGGCGCGCTGGCCGCTAGCGGCGATGCAGATGTGGACAGCTTGCGCGGCCGCGCGCACGCGCAGCCATTTGCCACGCTGGCGGCGCTGGCCGGCGGGTTGTCGCTGGCCGGCTTGCCGCTGACGGCCGGTTTCGCTGTGCGCTGGACCGTGCTGCGCATTTTAGCGGTGCAGGAGTTTTGGCTGGCGGCAGCGCTGGTGCTGGCAGGGCTGGGCGTGCTGGTTGCCCACGTGCGCCTGATGTGGGCGCTGTTTGAGCCCCTGCCCCAACCCCCGCCCGAGACGGAACCAGAGAGTGCGGTGCTGGTCGGGTTGGCGCTGCTGGGTGCCGCCGCTGTGCTGCTGCTGGGAATTAACCCACAGTGGCTGGTGCCCGCTGCAAGCCGGATGGTGGAGGCACTGGCCGGCAAGCTGGGCTGATGTGCTGCGCGTTCACTTGCCGGGCTGGGAGTACACGGCTTCCAGCGTGGGCAGAATCGCGCTCCAGTCATGGTTTTGGGCAACGAACGCCCGCGCCGCGCTGCACAGCGCATTGCGCTTGCCCGCGTCCTGCAGCAGGCTGATGATGGCGTCTGCCAGCGCAGTCGGTGAGTCCGCGATCAATAGCTCGCGTTGATTTTGGACCGCAAAGCCCGCGGCGCCGATTTGGGTGGACACCACGGCGCGCGCTTGCGCCATTGCCTCCAGGATTTTGAAGCGCGTGCCGCCGCCCATGCGCAGCGGCACAACATAAAGAGTGGCGCGCGCCATGCACGCGCGCAAGTCGGCAAGTTCGCCGGTAACGCGCACGCCGGCCCGGCCTGCGAGGCGCTGTACCGCCGGCGCCGGGTCACGCCCGGCCACCACAAACTCTGCGCCCGGCACAATGAGCTGCACAAGCGGCAGCACCGCACCGGCAAACCACAACACGCCGTCTACATTGGGGCGGTAATCCATCTTGCCGGTGAATAGCAGCTGCGGAGTGTGCGTTTCCGGCGGCGCAGGCAACTGCGGGTAATCCCGCAGCCAAATGCCGTTGGGCACCAGCACCGGCTGCGCACTGCTGTGCAATGCGCGCAGTGCCGCAGCATCAGCTGCCGAGACGCAGGTGATGGCGTCCGCACTGGCGCACACAGCGCGCTCAAAGCGCTGCAGGCGCGGCAGCTGTATGCGCGAGTAAGCGGCTGCCAGCCAGTGCGCAGGATTGCGCGCCGCGACCAATGCAGCACTTTGCTGCAGCAGCGCTTCAGCGTTGTGCGCATCATAAATAATGCGTGCCGCTGGATGGCGCTGCTGGTAGGCGCGCAGCATTGGCATGTAGCGGCCCAGCTCAAGCCCTTCCACCTGGATAACCGCAAAGTCAGCTGCTGCGAGCAGCGTCTGCAGCTGGTGCGCATACTGGCGCGAGCTCAGGCGCAGCGCCAAGTCCGGCTGCGCAGAGAGGGCAAGTGTGGCCAGGCGCGCAGCTATGCTGCGCTGCGGCTGTGGCACAAGCACGACGCGCTCGCACGCGGCCAGCAGCTCCGGGGCTGCCGCGGCTGCAGTGCGCGCAAACGAAAGCAGCGTGATGCGGTGGCGCGCTGCGAGGCCGGAGATGATGCCCCAGTTGCGCAGCGCGGTGCCCTGCATCGGCGGAAACGGCAGCCCGGGTGTGAGCAGCAGCAGCTTAGCCATGCAGCACCGCATGATAGACGCGCAGCGTTTCCCGGCAGCAGCGCTCCCAGGAAAAAGTGGCAGCGCGTGCCAGGCCGGCGGCCCGCACTTGCGAGCGCAGTGCGGTGTCGCTGAGCGCGCTTTGCAGTGCACTTGCAATGGACGCATCGTCATCTGGCGCGCAGCTGATGGCTGCGCCGCCGGCAATTTCCGGCAGTGAGCCGCGCTCGGAAATTACAACTGGCGTACCGCATGCCATGGCTTCGAGCACTGGCATGCCGAAGCCCTCGTAGTGCGAGGGCAGCGCCAGAACGCTGGCGCCGGTATAAAGCGCCGGCAAATCCTCTGCAGGAAAATCCGGGCGCAGCAGCAAATGTTTTTGCAGGTGCAGCCCTGCGGCTTGGGTTTGCAATTCGGGCTGCAGCCAGCCGCTGTTTCCCGCCAGCACAAGTGCCGGCGCATCCGGCAGCTGCTGGCGCACAAGTGCATACGCGCGCAGTAATGCCGGCAGATTTTTGCGCGGCTCGAAGGTGCCCACAAACAGAAAATACTCATCCGGCAGTGCGTGGCGCGTGCGCATGGCGGCAACTGCCGGCTGCGGCTGGGGTGCAAAGCGCGCATCCTGCGCCAGGTGCACGGTGTGCACGCAGTCCGCTGGAACTGGCAGGCGCTCCAGAATGTCCTGGCGCGTGGCTTCTGAGTCGGCGAGGATGGCTTGCGCGCCGCGCACCGACGCGGTGATCTGTTGGTTGTAGTAGCGGCGGCTCTCAGCCGTGAGGAACTGCGGGTAGATCAGAAAGGTGAGGTCATGGATGGTGATCACCGAGCGCCAGCCGGCTGCCAGCGGCCCGATGAAATCGGGCGAGTGCAGCAACTGTGGCCGGTGCGGCCACAGTTCCACGGCCAGTGCCAGGCGTTCGAGGCGGTGATGGGCGGGCGTCCAGCAGCGCACTGAGCGTGCGCCGGCCGCCACGGGCAGCAGTGCCGCGCGCCGCGCATGCAGCATGAGGTAGTCATTGGCGCTGTCCTGCACGGGCAGCTGTGTCATCAAGGCGCGCACATAGCTGCTAATCCCGCCCTGCGTGTAATACGGCAGGCGCGCATCAATTGCAATTCGCATGGCGGCATGATAGCCGTTGCGCTGCGGGCGTGTCAACACGCATGCAATAAGTGCGAATGTATAATGCCCAACATGCCAGAGGTTCAAGCAAACAGCGCTGTTGAGTGGCTCGAAGAGCAGCGCATGAAGGACCGCAAGCTGCTGGCTGCAATGCACGAGCAGCTTGCCGCACTGGAGACGGCGCAGCGCCAGCTGCTGGCGCGGGTGGCAGAGTTTGAGGCAGACCTGCAAAAGGCGCGTGCTGCAGCTGTGCAGTCCACCAAGGTGCCGGACTTGCTGGACCAGTTGCGCGGCGAGATTGGCCAGCTTCTCGATGGTGTGGAGCAGCGCCGCAGCAAAGCAGAGCGCGAAGCCGAGAAGCACCGGCTGCAGGATCGCGACTTAGTTAACGGCCAGCTGGCAGACCTGCTGAAGCGCGTAGAAGCGCTGCGGGTGGTTGACGAACTGGCGGCGCGCAAAGAAGGCGAGATGCGCCTGTTTCAAATGGCCGGCGATATGCGCCAGCGCCTTGATGTGGTGGTGCGCGGCGATGGCGAGCGCACGGCTGCGCTGGCCAGCATTCAGGAGCAGCGCCGCCAGGATGCCAAGCGCATGACTGACATGTACAGCGAGCTGCAGCAGGCGCGGCGGCGCGTGGATGAGCTGAAGGCGCGTGCCGATGTGATGCAGGATGTGGCTGTGCGCAGCGATGCACGCGTGGGCGAGATGCTTGGCATGGAAACCGAACGCCACACCAAGCAGGCTGCGTGGCTGGAGCAGCAAAATCTGGTGCAGCTGGAACGCGAGCGTGGCGCGCGCGAGGTGCAGGCGGCTTTGACGGCGTCTGAAACGCTGTTGCGTGAGTTCAGCCAGCGCATGGACATCTACGCCGAGTCACACCGCGAAATGCAGCGCACGGCGCAATCCTTTGGCGACCAGACTGCGCGCCTGGACCGCGCGGTGGTTGAAGCGCGCGAGGCGCAGCGCCTGCTCACGGACCGCATGCTGGAAGAGTGGAACGAGTTTGCAGCCGCTGACCAGCGCAAGTGGAACGCGCACCTCTTGAGTCGTGACGAGCAATGGCGCGAACACCTCAACCGCCACAGCGTGGAATTGGCCCGGCTGGCAGTTGTGGAACAGGGCGCGCGGGATGCAGCCGACCTGTTGCGCGCTTTTCAAAAAACCGACCAAACGCGTCTCAAAGCGCTGCTCGAAATTATTCACGAGGCACTGTCCGCATACGAGCAGCCGCAAACCCGCGTGCGCTAATCCGGCGCGCCCATGGCCGTTATTTGCACTGCCGGGCATGTGGACCACGGCAAGTCCACCCTTGTTCAAGCCCTAACCGGCACACATCCAGACCGCCTCAAAGAAGAGCGCGAGCGCGAGATGACCATCGATCTCGGCTTCGCATGGTTTGAGCTGCCGGGTGTCGGCCCGGTTGGCATTGTGGATGTGCCCGGCCACCGCGATTTTATCGAGAACATGCTGGCCGGAGTGGGCGGGGTGGATGCTGCGCTCTTTGTGATTGCTGCGGATGAGGGCTTGATGCCGCAGACGCGCGAGCACTTGGCAATACTCGATTTGTTGGGGGTGGCTGCCGGTGTGGTGGCGTTGGCCAAGTGTGACATGGTGCAAGATGCGGACTGGCTGGCATTGGTGACTGCCGAAATTCATGAAGCACTGCTGCCCACCACACTGGCCGGTGCGGCCGTGCTGCCCGTGTCCGCGCTCACCGGCGCGGGCATGCCGCAATTGCTCACTGCGCTGCAGGCCGTGCTGGCGCAAACACCCGCACGCGTTGACAACGCGCGCGCGCGCCTGCCGGTGGACCGCGTTTTTACTTTGCCGGGCTTTGGCACCGTGGTTACGGGCACACTGCTGGGCGGCAGCCTGGAACTTGGCGCCGAGGTAAGCATTCTGCCCGCGGGCCTGCGGGCGCGTGTGCGCGGCCTGCAGACGCATCGGGCGGCATTGCCGCTGGTGCGGCCGGGCAACCGCGTGGCCGTAAACCTGAGCGGCGTGGCAACCACGCAAGTGCGGCGCGGAGATGTTGTGGCGCAGCCGGACACACTGCTGCCCACGCGCCTGCTGGATGTGCAATACCGCCACTTGCCCGAAGGCCATGGAACGCGCCCGCTGCGCCACAACACGCAGGTCAAATTGTTTGTGGGTGCGGCCGAAGTGCTGGCGCGTGCGCGCTGCCTTGGCGGGCGCCAAATTGCGCCCGGCGCAAGCGGCTGGCTGCAGCTTGTACTGCAGCAGCCCGTGGCAGCGGCTGCCGGCGACCGCTTTATCCTGCGCCTGCCTTCGCCTTCAACCACCATTGGCGGCGGTGTAGTGGTGGATGCGCAGCCCAGGCGCTTGCACCGCAGCAGTGATGCGGCCGTGGTGGAGCGGCTGGCAGCGCTGGCCACCAGCGAACCAGCCGAGTTGCTGCTGGCCGCGGTGCGTGCTTTGG
>QWRL01000046.1 GCA_003670425.1 Chloroflexota bacterium | reverse complement strand
GGGGGCGTCGCAGTCTCCGCTTCCCGCCAGTTCTAGTAGCAGCGCCTTCCCGCAGCCGGCGCGCCGCGCCGCCCCCAAAAATTTAACTTGCCAGTGCGCAGTGCGGGCTAGCGCTGCCGGTCGGTGTAGCGCGTGGTGGCGTCCACCGCCTCCAAGGTCCAGCGGCCGCTGGCGCCGCCATAGATTGTGATGCGCAGCCATTCGCATTCATCGGCCACGGCGTCTTCGGGCAGCTCGCGCGTCCAGGCTTTGGTGGGCCCGACCTGGCTATGGGGCCATCGGTAGCCGCGCGCCTGCAGCAGCTGTTTGGTGGCAGAGGCTGCGTCTGTGGCGGCCACGCGCACGGTGGCGCGCGCAGCAGCATGCAGCAGTTGCGCAAAGAGGCCGGGGCCGGCAGCCGGCTCCTGGCACAGCAGGTGCAGCACCGCGCGGCAGTCGCTTTCCGCAGCATGCGGCTGATAAAACACATTGCACATCTGAAACATCAGGAACTCCAAACTGGCCGAGGCATACCCCAGCGCCTTCCACGGCACATCGTTGACGGAGCACGCCCACGGCAGGTCTGCAAAGCGCGGCAGGCGCCGCTCCAGGAACACGCGGTCAAAGGCGGCGTTGTGCGCAATCACCAGGTCCACGCTTTGCAGCGCGTGCAGCACGGCCGCGTCGTCAATCTTCTGGCCGGCCACTTGCGCATCGGTGATGCCCGTCAGGCGCACCACTTCCGGCGGGATGGGGCGGCCGGGATCCTCGCGGTAGACGAGGCATTCATGCACGCGCCCCACGCGGCCGCTGGCGCGCGCGTATTCAAAGGGCAGCACGGCCAGCTCAATCACGGCGTCATGCTGGCGGTCCAGGCCGGTGGTCTCCACATCAATCAGCACGCCGCGCGAGATGGCGCTGGCATCCGGCGCGCCGTAATGCTGCAGCGGCTGAAAGCGGCGCAGCACGCGGTAGTTGCCGCTGGCCACGAGCTCGGCGGCCATGGCTTCGTGCGCGGCAGATGTTTGATGGGTCATAGCGGGCGCTCCGGGTGGTGCGGCGGGCGGGCGGGGCGCACACATTGTGCGCCGCGCCAGTGCCAGCCTACGCGCACAGGATAACACCCGCCGCAGTGCGGGCTTGCTGCCAGTGCAAGCCGTGCGGCGCAGCGTGCGGCGCAGCGCATTAGCGCACAGCACACGCGCCCGCAATCAACGCATGCGGGTGCGGTTTGGTGGCTTAATTGCTCGAGTACAATGGATTGCAGTGAGCGAAACGTTCGCAATAATTTGCGAGTTGGTTGCGGCGCGACAGGTGCAACTATCCATGCACGGCTACGATGAACTTATTAATGACAATCTGTTAGCACGGGAAATTCTCGCTGGGATTGCTGCCGGAGTGGTGGTTGATGACTATCCGGATTACCATAAAGGTGCCTGTACACTGGTGCTGCAGAAAGACCAACTCGGAAATCCAGTGCATGTAGTGTGGGGCCTTGCGAAGGGCACGCAAGCGCCGGCGATATTAGTGACGGCTTACCGCCCGGACCCGGCCCGCTGGGCAGATGGCTTTACCAGGAGATTGAAATGACTAAGCGCCAGGTTAGCAAACTAATTCATGTCGGCGATTACGCAGCTGAGGTACTCCTCGATTTGGCTTATACAGATGATGAGTGGTCGCCCTACCTTTCATTGGAAGATGCAACAAAACTGGATCTTGTGCGCGAAGCGCTGCAGCGCAGGGATTTCAAAGCCGCCCAAGCACTTGCCCGCATTTACGCGCTCTCGCCGCTGGCTGTGTGACGGTTTTTTATGTTGTGTATGTTAAAGATCGCCGCATAATCTTTTTGCGTTCTTAGCGTTTTGCAATCCGGAGGCTCCGCGTTTATGCGCAGCGGTGGCGGCAGTGGGGCTGCTCTGTTAGCGGTCGGTATCTAACTAGCCGCTACCCCGGCTTGGTCCCGTCCGGCAGCGTGGCGCCGGCAATGGACTTGGCATCCGCCAGCTGGCGCGCGGTCACATCTGCGCCGTGCAGGTTGGCGTGGCGCAGGTCTGCATTGGAAAGGTTGGCGCTCTTCAAATTGGCGCCGGAGAGATCTGCACCCAGCATTGTGGCGTGGCTCAGGTCCGCGCCGCGCAGGTCAGCGTTGGCCATGGCCGCCTGGTTAAAGTTTGCGCGCACCAGGTTCACGCCGCTGGCGCCGTTGTTAAGCACCTGGATCACCAGCCGCCAGCGCGCGTCAATGCGCGTTTCATCATCCAGCAGCGCGCCGCGCAGCAATGTTAGCTGCATGGTGGCCTGCGTCAGGTTGGCGCCGCGCAAGTTGGCGCCCTCCAGGTTGGTCTCGGTCAGGTCGGTTTCGGACAGGTCGGCACTGGTTAGGTTTGCGCCGCGCAGCGACGCGGTTTGCATGCGGCACCACTTTAGGTTGGCGCCCGTCAAGTCAGCGCTGGAAAAGTTGGCGCCGGCCAGGTCCGCGCTTTGCAGCTGGCCGCGGCCAAGCGCAGCGCCCGTCAGGCTGGCAAAGCGCAGGCTGGCGTTGCGCAAATCGCAGCGCGAAAGGTCGCAGCCGTTCAGGTTGGCCATGTGCAGGTTGGCGCCGTTCAGGTCCACGCCGCTCAGGTTTGCATCGCCCAGGTCAATGTTCACCAGCCACAGCGGCTTGGGCCGGTTCAGCAGGTCCAGAATTTGGTAGCGGCTCAGTTCTGTCATGCGGGCTGCTCAGTTGTTGCCGGTTGCCACGGGGCGCGCTGCGTCGGTAATCCATTCGCTCCAGGAGCCGGCGTATACGCGCGGCACTTGGTGGCCGGCATGCTGCAGCGCCAGCGCCGTGTGCGCCGCCGTCACGCCGGAGCCGCAATACAAAATGCAATCGCCGGCGTGCGTGCCGTGCAGCAGCGCATCAAAGTGCGCGTGCAGTTCGGCCGCCGGCCGGAAGCTGCCGTCGGGCTGCAGGCAGTCTGTGTGCGGCGCATTGCGCGCGCCGGGAATGTGGCCGGCCACCGGGTCCAGCGCTTCCTGTTCGCCGCGGAAGCGCACAGCGCTGCGCACATCCAGCAGCGCGCGCTGCGCATCGGTGCGCGCCGCCGCCACATCTGTGGCGCTGGCCAGCAGTGTGTTGTTGAGAGCGGCGCTGAACACGCGCGCTGTTTGTGCGGCGGGTGCGCTGCTCAGCGTGTGGCCGGCTGCCTGCCAGGCGGGCAGCCCGCCATCCAGCACGGCAGCTGCCGTGTGGCCCAGCCAGCGCAGCAGCAGCCACAAACGCGCGGCCATTGTGCCGCCGCTGTCATCGTAGGCCACCACTTGCACGCCCGTTGTTATGCCCCAGCTGCCCAGCGTGCGCTCAATCGCGCCCACTGCCGGCAGCGGATGGCGCCCGCTTTGGCCGGGGCGCACCGGGCCGGAGAGGTCATGGTTCAGGTGCGCATAATGCGCGCCGGCAATGTGGCCGCGCTGGTATTGCTGCGCGCCCAGCTCTGGCTCTGCCAGCGCAAAGCGGCAATCCACCACCACCCAGTCCGGCTGCTGCAGGTGCGCTGCCAGCTGCGCGCTGCTGATTAAAGTTTGAAATTGCATGCGCGTTGATTATAACGGCGCAGCTGCGCCGCGGTGTTTGACAGGCGTGCGAAGCAACCGATAATACAAGCATGCAACCGGCGCAGCTGCCCGCCCCGCAAGTGATCACGGATGCCGCCGGCCTGCAGCGCCTGCTGCAGGCGCTGCGCGCGCAGCCCGCCATTGCCGTGGATACGGAGTCCAACTCGCTGCACGCCTACCAGGAGCGCGTGTGCCTGCTGCAGTTCTCCACCCCCGCGCAAGACTTTATTCTGGATCCGCTGGCGCTGCCGCAGCTGGACGAGCTGGGCGCAGTGTTTGCCGACGCGCGCGTGCAAAAAGTTTTTCACGCCGCCGAGTATGACCTGATCTGCCTGCAGCGCGACTTTGGCTGGAGCGTGTGCAATGTGTTTGACACAATGCTGGCGGCGCGCTCGCTGGGCTGGCCGGAGCTGGGCCTGGCGGCGCTGCTAACCAAGCGCCACAACATTCCGGTAAACAAGCGCTTCCAGCGCGCGGACTGGCGCGTGCGCCCGCTGCCCGCGGAGCAGCTGGCTTACGCGCAGCTGGATACGCACTTCCTGCTGCAGCTCAGTGCGGACCTGCAAGCCGAGCTGCAGCGCCACGCGCTGCTGCCCGAGGCCAGTGAAGAGTTTGAGCGCCTGCTGCGCAGCACGGCGCGCGCTGCGGCGCGCGCGCCGCAAAACGGCGCAGCGCGCGGCAGCTTTTGGCAGGTGACCGGTGCGCGCTTGCTCGCGCCGCGCGCGGCGGCCATCCTGCAGGCCGTGCACACCTACCGCGAAGATGCGGCGCGCAAGGCAGACCAGCCGCCTTTTAAAATCATGAGCGACCAGGTGCTGCTGGCGCTGGCGCAGCAGGCGCCGCGCAATCCGGGCCAGCTGCGCAGCGTTGGCCTGGCCGGCTCGCAGCAAACGCAGCACGGGCGCGCGCTGCTGGAGGCCATCGAGCGCGGCCGCACCGCCAAGCCGCCCGTGCTGCCCGTGCCGGCGCGCACCGATCCGCGCGTGCTGGTGCGCTACGATGCGCTGCACAACTGGCGCAAGGCGCGCGCCAAAACGCGCGGCGTCGAGTCGGATGTGATTGTGGCGCGCGAGGCGCTGTGGGAAATTGCCATCAGCAACCCAAACGCCGAGGCGGACCTGGAAGCCGTGACGGAGATGGGGCCGTGGCGCCGCGCCGCGTATGCCAGCGAGCTGCTGGGCGTGGTGCAGCGCGCCAACGCCACGCCGCAGTAAAGCCATGGTGCAAGTAACCTTTCACGGTGCGGCTGAAACCGTCACCGGCTCGCAGCACCTGATAGACATGGATGGCACGCAGCTGCTGCTGGACTGCGGCCTGTTTCAGGGGCGGCGCGCGGAGAGCTACGAGCGCAACCGCCAGCCGCCATACAATGCGCAGCAGGTGCAGGCCGTGCTGCTCTCGCATGCGCACAGCGACCACGCCGCAAACCTGCCCACACTGCAGCGCCTGGGCTTTGCCGGCAAAGTGCACTGCACGTCCGCCACAAAAGACCTCGCCGCGCTCATGCTGCGCGACTCCGCCAAGATCCAAGTCTCCGACACCGAATTTGTAAACAAGATCCGCCGCCGCCACCACGAGCCGCCGGTGGAACCGCTGTACCTGCCCGAGCATGCGGAGGCGGTGCTGGGCAGCCTGCAGAGCCATGCCTACAACGAAAAATTTTCGGTGCTGCCGCATGTGGCAGCCACCTACCAGGATGCCGGCCACATCCTCGGGTCCGCATCGATGGTGTGCGAGCTGGACACGGTTGCCGGCTTGCGCACCATTGGCTTCAGCGGGGACCTGGGCCGCAACGACATGCCCATCCTGCGCGACCCGGTGGAGCTGGATACCGAGCTGGACCTGCTGATCATGGAGGGCACGTACGGCAACCGCCAGCATGCCACGCCGGCAGATGCCGTGGAGGCGCTGGCTGGCGTAGTGCGCAGCGTGTGTGAAAGCGGCGGCCGGCTCATCATTCCATCCTTTGCCGTTGGCCGCGCGCAAGAGCTGACGTACTGGCTGCACCGCCTGATGGAAGCCGGGCGCGTGCCGCGCATCCCGGTGTTTGTGGACAGCCCGCTGGCCAGCGGCGTCTCCAAAGTGTTTGGCGACCACAGCGCCATCTTTGATGAAGAGACGCTGGCCTTCATTGGCACGCATCCGCAGGGCGCGCTGCGCTTCAAAGAGCTTACCTATGTGGCCTCGGCCGACGAGTCGCGCGCGCTGAATGAGCGCAGCGGCCCGTACATTGTCATCAGTGCCTCCGGCATGTGCGAGGCCGGCCGCATCCTGCATCACCTGCGCAACAACATCGGCGACCCGCGCAACATCATCCTGATTGTGTCGTGGCAGGCGCAGCACACATTGGGGCGGCGGCTGGTGGAAAAGCAGCCGCGCGTGCGCATCTTCGGCGAGGAGTTTGCATTGCGCGCACAGGTGCAGGTGATCAACGGCCTGTCGGCGCATGCCGACCAGGCGGGCTTGCTGCGCTGGGCGGGCGCGCTGCGCGGGCGCGTAAAGCAGGTGGCGCTGGTGCACGGCGAGCTGGAAGCGCTGCAAGCATTGCGCACGCAACTGCTGGCCGCCGGCTTCCCGGTTGTGCACATTCCAAAAATGCACGAGACCCTGCACATACCCTGAGGCGTGGAGCGCATGCAATTTGACGCGGCGCTTTTGAAGCGCCTTGAGCGCGAGCGCAACATCTGGCTGGCCACCACGTGCGCAGACGGCCGCCCGCATCTGGTTCCGGTTTGGTTTGTGTACTGGGAGGCGGCGGTCTACATCTGCGTAGAGCCGCAGAGCGTGAAGGCGCGCAACCTGGCGCGCGACCCGCGCGTAACTCTGGCACTGGAAGACGGCGACCGCGCGCTGGTGCTGGCCGGCAAAGCCGCGCCCGTGTTTGTGCCGCCGCAAGTGGCTGCGAACTTCAAGTCCAAGTACAACTGGGAGCTGGGCAGCGATGTGAAGTACACCACGCTGCTTTGCATCACATTGGCGCAGCGCGTGATGGGCTGAGGGCGGCTGCTAAAATCTGCGGTGGAGAGGTGCCAGAGTGGACGAATGGGACGCTCTCGAAAAGCGTTGTGGCTTCACGGTCACCGTGGGTTCGAATCCCACCCTCTCCGCCAGTGGCGCACAGCCGGCTTGCGCATGCATTGCGCCAGGCGCGCCCGCCCGCCCCGCAACTCTATTCCCGGCTAAAACTTAATTGCGCGCGGCCTGCGCTGCGCGGCAGGCGCGTTCGGCATTTAATGCGGCGCCGGCAGCTGCAACATTTATTTTTTGGGAACCGAAATTGTTTTATTCAGTGCGGCTTGCGGTGGCAAGCGCCGGTGGCTTGGCGCGCATCTCCGCCAGAAACAGCAGCCACGCCGCAAACACCGTAATCAGCGGCAGAAAGTCGAACGCAATCTTTGCCAGGCGCGCAATCGGCAGCGGGAGCGCGCTCTCTGAATAGTGCGGGATCAGAGCCAGTGCCAGCAGCAGCCCGATCTGCGCCGCATCTTGGCGGCGATACAGAATGTAGACCACGGGCGCAATTGCAATCACCAGACCGTAAGGCTTCAGGCGCGGCACCAGCAGCGCAAACACCAGGCACAGACACAGCATCACCAAGCGCGGCTCGAAGGCTGCGGGGCGCTGCCGGTAGCGCCAAAGGTGAAACAAACTGACGGCTGCAATTAATATGCAGCCCAGCAAATACACCAGTTCGTCACTGTACGGCCCCGGCTGGCCGAAGCCGCCGGTCTTTTCCGCCACCCAGCCGCCGACGGCTGGCAGAGCAGCGCGCCAGAAAAACAGGGCGGAGCTGTTGTCTGCGCCGGTATCGCGCTCGTACTGAAACAGGTTGGCATCCAAAACCTGCTGCCACGCGCTTGCGCCTGCTGCAGCTCCACCCGTGGACATGCTGCGAAATTGCTGCCACTCCGCCGGGAACAAGATTGGGTTCAACGCGAAGACGCCGGCCAGGCAGGCCACGCCCCAGCCAAATGCGCGCCAGCGCGGTTGCGCAAATGCCACCAAGGGCGCAATCAAAAAGAATGCCGGCAGCACTTTTAATAGTGCCGCCAACGCGAGCAGCCCGCCAAACCGGAAATCGCTGCCCTGCAGCAGCGCAGCCAGCGCCAGCCACAGCAGCACTTCCTCCACCATGCCAACATTGCCGGTGGTGAGCTGCCACAAGAGCGCACCGTTCAGCCCAAAACATAAAATGAGCATGGCTGCCGGCTGCGTCAGCAGGTTGAACTTCCAGAAATGCCTGGCCCAGATCCATGCCAGCAGCGCAGCCCCCAGCAACTCAAGCCCGAGCCACACATTTATCGCAGCCGCATACGGCAGCAGCGTAAAGGGCAGAAAGAGGCGCAGCCCAAGCGGTGGATACACCCAGGCAATCACGTGCCCGGCAGGATAGTTGAGCAGCGGCTGCAGTGAATAGGGATTCAAGCCGGCGCGCAGCAACAATGCGCCGTTGTAACCGGCGGCAAAGTCCCACATGTAGCGCCCAACCCACACGCCCAGCAAAAGCCCGCTGCCCAGAATCAACCATGCGCTGCGTGGCACGCGCAGCTTGGTGGCGGGGGTTGGTGTTTGGGCGTGCATCATTCAGCAGCCCAAGCGGAACAAGTTATGTCTCATATTGTGCAGCGGGTGGTGGTCACTGGCTGTGGTGGGTGCAGGTGCGCTGCCGGCAGCGCAGTGCGGCCGCGGGCAGCAGCAGCGCAATTATTCTCAAGCTCACGCTAGGCCGTGGCGCGCGCTGCGGCCAGCGCCGGCGGCTCGGCGCGCATCTCCGCCAGAAAGAGCAGCCACGCCACGAACACCGTCAGCAATGGCAGGAAATCGATGCCGATCGCTGCCAGGCGTGCGATCGGCAGCGGGAACGCACTCGCTGAATAATGCGGGATCAGTGCCAGCGCCAGCAGCAGCCCAAAGTGCGCTGCGCGTGGCCGCCGGTAATAAATAAAGACCACCGGCGCAATCGCAATCACCAGACCGTACGGCTTCAGGCGCGGCACCAGCAGCGCAAACACCAGGCACAGAAACAGGATTGCCAGGCGCGGCTCGAAGTCCGCCGGGCGCTGCCGGTAGCGTAAAAGGTGAAACAAGCTGATGGCAGCGATGGCAGCAGCCCCAGCCAGATACGTAAGCTCATCACTGTACGTGGCAGCGTGGGCGGGCCACGCATCAAGGCCGGCCTTGTCGGCCACCCAGCCGCCGACAGCCGGCAGGGCAGCGCGCCAGAAGAACAAAGTGGAGGTGTTTGCTGCGCCGCCCGCTTCACGCTCGTACTGAAACAAATTTGCATCCAGCGCGCGCTGCCACCAGTTTGTCCCGGTGGTCGCTGCGCCCAGCGTGGTGCTGCGAAATTGCTGAAATTCTTTTGGAAACAATATTGGATTGAGCGCGAACAGGAATATCATGCACGCCACCCCCCAGCCAAATGCGCGCCAGCGCGGGCGCGGAAATGCGAGCACGGGCAGCAAAAGAAAGAAAGCGGGCAGCACTTTGAGGAGCGCAGCCATTGCAATCAGCACCCCATATCTTTTGTGATGCCCGTTTAGCAGCGCGGCCAGCGCCAGCCAGAGCAGCACTTGTTCCAGCAGGGCGGGGTTGCCGGAGGAGAGATCCCAAATCAGCGCGGCATTCAGGCCAAAACAAAGTATCAGCAGCGCCACCGGCCGCGTCAGCAGGTTGAACTTCCAGAAGTGCTGCGCCCACAACTGTGCCAGCAGCAGCGCCCCCAGCAGCTTCACGCCAAACCACGCGGTGGCAGCCGCTGGATACGAAAGCAATGTGAACGGCAGTGGCAAGAGCAATGCCAGCGGCAGGTACATGTAGCCAAGCAGGTGGGTGCCCGGGTAGTACGCCAGGGCCTCAGCTGAATATGGGTTGAGACCGGCGCGCAGGAGCAGCGCGGCATTGTAGTGCACCGGAAAATCCCACTGGTAGCGGCCCACCCACACCACAATCAGCAGCCAAATGCTGAGCAGCCACCAAGTGCTGCGTGGCACGCGCTGCGCGCCCTCCGGCCGCATGAACAGACTGCGCATCATTCCCCCCGCACTTGTCTGCAGGCCGGTCTTGCAAAGCCGTGCCCGCAGCGGCTTATGGTGGATGGATGGCTGCTAGTCAAAGGAGAGCGTACTCTCAATGCTGCACTGCCCGGGTACATGGTTGGGTCAGATGTGCGCATTTTGTTAATTCTGCGTTCAATGCTGCGCTACGCGCCAAGCTGACAACCGAATGCCACACCATAATCAGCGCCGGGTGCGCCGCAGTTAACATGAATGTAGTACAAGAAAGCTGCCGTCACCACCACTTGGGCGCACCACATGGCAAGCAGCAGCTTCTCGCCATATCTGGTGTCGCGCAGTGCCAGGTTGGCCAGGCACACATACGGCAGCGGAAACGCAACAATCAGGTAGTGCCGGTGCACCCAAAACCCGGCGGGAAAGTACGGGCTCAGTATATGCCCAAGCGTAAACAAGAGGCCCAGGCCAATCAGCCCGGACGGGAACAGAAAAATAGTTTGTGGAGTTTGAGCTGACGGGAGCACGCTTTGCCAGTTGCTGAGTGCTGTGTGCTTGTAGCTTCTGTAAATGTTTAGCCAGCTCGTATATAGCAGCCGCCCGCCGCTATATGCAAGGGCCGCCAACAGCAGCGTTTTGGCTGCAAAAACCAAATAGGTTGCAAAGCCGCCGATAATTGGATAAGCGGCAAATTCTGCTTGGTGCAATCCAATCGAGCTCACCCACGATGTGCCCAGTGCATACTCAAACCAATCCCGCACATACCGTGCAAAATGCCAGACATACCCAAAATATTCACCAATGCCTGGCGCATGGAACTTTCCGCCGATGCCGCGCTGGTTGGGGTCGCCCTGCACCAGGTAGGCCAGCCAGGGTATCAGCGGCAGCGCCCCGAGTGCTGATCCAAACACCCACATCAGCCAGCGCACTGTTTTGCGGTTGAACAGGGCGCTCCACAGAAAGAGTGCAGCTGCATAAAAGAAGCCGCTCATTTGAATCTGGCCCAATAGCGCGCCGAGCAAGCCCCAGAAAAAAGACCCCCAGCTGTTGCGGCGCTGCCACCAAGCAATCAAAAAGAAGATTGAGAAAATTGGCAGCAGTTCAACCGGCCAAAGCTTTCTGGAAAATAGAACGGCGGTGAAATTGACGCTGGCCAGCGCGCCGCCCCAATACCACTGCAGCTGGTCTGCATCTGCGAGGCGATAGCGGGCAAAGAGAAACATTACAACCAGCGCGAGGATGGCGAGGACCTGAATTGAACGGACAAGGCTGGTGGGTGTGTCGAGCCCAAAGCCTTGGGCCAATGCGGCCACCAGCCAAAGCGACATCCCGGGGTTGTCCACGCCGCTTGCAGATATCAAACCGCGAATTGGAATTGGTTCGGTCCTGCCGATTGCCTGAGACTTGGAGTACCACCATGCCTCGTCCCCTTTGTACTCCATGTCCTGCACCCAAATCAAGCGGAAGACACTGCCTAAAATCAGGCACAGCAATATAAACAAGCGCCAGTTACGGGAGGTTTTCATTGGATGCGGGGCGGTTTGGTTTCTCCAGTGCTCCGGCAAGTGGGCGGCAACACTGCGCCGGGGTGCGGATGCCAGCCTGCGTACTGCGGGCAATTAAATCCGCTGCGCTTGATCAGCACTGGTTGATGGGGTAATCATAATCGGTGTTGAGCGGGGCGGCAACTCCGCAGCCGATATAGGCCCACAGCGCTTTTGCGCTGAAAGCAGCCAACTTAAAAACAAACGGGCTTGCACTGCAAGCCCGTTTGGCGCTCAGTTTACTGAGAGTAGCCGGCTACGGGGCCGGCGCAGCCGGTGCGGCCGGCATGGCAAGGTCTTCCTGCGGCAGCGGGAACAGGTACGGGCTATTGGCCGGCACCAGCATGATCTTCACGTTGTCGCTGAGGTTTTGAACGTAGGTGTACTGCAGCAGATCCGGGCTGCTCTTCAGCGCTTCACCAATTTCGCGCAGGGCTTTGGACTGCGCCAGCGCTTCAATTAAGTTGGCGTCTGCTTTGCCTTGCGCGGAGATTACGGCCGCATCGGCGAGGCCTTGCGCCTGCTCACGCGCCTGGTTGGCTTCCTGCTTGCGCTGATCCACAACAAAGCTCTGCCTTTCCACTTCCTGCTGGGCAATTTGTTTTTGCTCAATCGAGGCCGCATACTCTTTGCTGAAGGTGATATTGCGCAGCACGAAGCTGTCAAGCTGCAGGCCGTTCTTGGTTAGCAGCACAGCAAGCCGCTCATTTATCTGGCCCGCCAGCTTGTCGCGCTCGCCGCTGTATACATCTTCCACCTTGTATTGGGATATTACATCGCGGATGGTGCCGCGCGTAAGCGGGCGTACCAAGCCGTCGGTATAACGATTCTGCCAGCGCACATGTACATCCACCACCTGGCTGGGGTCAATGTAGAAAATCACGGTCGCATCGATGTTTACTTCCTGCCCGTTGGCGGTGCGCGCAGCAACGGCGTCATCGCCTTGCACGGTGCCTTCGTTGGAGACTGCGGACATCGTGTAGGTTTGCTTGGAAATGCTGTATGTGACAACATTCTCAAAAAACGGAACGACGAAGCGCAGGCCCGGTTCCAGCGGCAAAGTGCGATAGCCCGTGGGCTCAATTGCACTAATCACTACGCCGCGCTCGGTGGGCTGCACAAATATCAAGCCCTGGCTGACGGTGGACAAGCCGAAGGCCAGTGCCAGGGCACCAATCACCAGGCCCACCACGGTGGACACGGATCCGCCACGGAGTGCCGTGTAGGCGGCAAACACCACGCTGGCTACAACCAGCAGCCACGAGAAGCTTGCCAACGCACTAATCAATACTGCTACATTCATGATTTACTCCTCAATTCTTGTTATAGGGGCACTGCGAAAACAGTTGCAAGTGGCCCGGGCAATTACAGTTATTGTTTCTGACGCGCAGAAGTATATCGCCGATTGGCGGGGCGGACGAAAGGCTAGCTGCGCAGGATCGCCTGCGCCACCGCCTTGATTGACAGGCGTGTGTCGCGGGCACGCTGCTGCAGCGCGCGGAATGCGGCTTCCTCGGACATGCCCAGCTGCATCAGGCGCCCCTTGGCGCGGTCCAGTAGTTTGCGCGTTTCAAGCGCGTCATCCAGTTCGGCGCAGCGCACTTTGAGCGCCTGCAGCTCGGCAAAGCGCGCAGTGGCGGTGGCCAGTGCGCCGGCCAGTGCGGCAGCCTGCACGGGCCGCGGCAGCAGAGCAAACACTGGCAGCTCCGCCACACTCGCCAGCACGTTTTCTTCATTGAGGTCTGTTACCAGCAAAAGCGGCAGCGCGGCAGTCTGCGCAAACGCACGCAGTTCCGTGCGGTGCTGCGCGCGCGTCCACTCGGCTGCCAGCACGGCAGCATTCGCAGCCGGCTGCTGCGCCAGGCCGGCCAGCGCGCTCAGCTGCACGGTCGGCAGCGGATCGTGGCCAATAGTGCGCAGTAGCGTGCACAGCGCTGCGCGCGCATCCGGGTCAGCGTCAGCCACGAGCACGCGCATGCGCCTGATTATAATCGGCGCACGATGCTTAACAGTGCTGTGGAGACGCAGCTGCAGGCGGTTGGCTTCGCGGATTATGAAACGGCGGCGCGCAGTGCGCAGCGCTTGCAGGCGCTGCCCGCTGCTGCGAGCTTGCTGCCGGGGCTGCGGGCGGGGGTGGCGCGCGCCGCCCACCCCGGGCGTGGGCCGCCCACACTTGTGGGGGTTATTGGGTGC
>QWRL01000045.1 GCA_003670425.1 Chloroflexota bacterium | reverse complement strand
GCCACGACATGCGGAAGATAACGACCGCGCCAGCGCTCCACCGGCCGGTATGCGCCAAATTCGTCCGGGACCATTCGCCCCAAGGGCCCGTGGTCAGGTTAAACCCTTCATCAAAACCATATTCGAATAATTGTTCTACGCCAGAGGCTACAACTCCTCATACCAACGCGCTGCAGAGCCCCCAATTGGTCCCACCTTTACAACTGACACCGCGCACTTGACGGCGAGCTCAATGAACCGCTAACCACCAGCCTCACTATACCTAGCGACATCCTATTGAAGTTGCACACCTAGTGGTTATCCCGCGGCACCGATTTCTGCGCAATGCGCTGATATTTTACGGCGGGCTTGAGTACCATGCCATCTGCAAGCTGATCGACGATGCCACGTTGAATTTCCTGCCACGGTGTCTGATGCGGTGGCGACTTATAGCCACCGGACTTTTCAAGCACCGTCCTCCGTCTCGCCAGTTCGGCTTTTGAGATCAGAACATTTGCAGTGCCCTTGTTGAGGTCAATGCGCACCCGGTCACCAGTCTTGAGCAAGGCCAAGCCGCCGTTTGCTGCAGCCTCTGGTGAGGCATTGAGAATCGACGCAGAACCGGACGTGCCGGACTGCCGGCCGTCGCCAATGCACGGCAGTGAGGTGATGCCTGCTTTGATCAGATTAGCCGGCGGCTGCATATTTACCACTTCCGCCGAACCCGGATAACCGATTGCGCCAGTGCCGCGCATGAGCAGAATTGTCTGGTCGTCGATTTTCAGCGCGGGGTCGTCAATTCGCAGGTGATAGTCCTCCGGTCCATCGAAAACAACGACGCGGCCTTCGAACGCGTTCTCGTCTTTGGGGTTTGACAGGAAGCGCTCGCGAAAGTCGCCGGATATCACGCTGGTTTTCATTATTGCCGAATTGAAGAGGTTGCCCTTGAGAACCTTGAATCCGGCTTGCTTCTGCATTGGCTGGCTGTATGGTTTAATCACGTCAGCATCGGCTATCTGGGCACGCTTGACGTTCTCTCCCATCGTCTTGCCGTTGATAGTTAATGCACCTGCATGAATGCGCTTGGCTTTGAGCAGTTCGTTTATCACCGCTGGCAATCCACCTGCGCGAAAATATTCTTCTGCAAGATAGTAGCCAGCTGGCTGCATATTCACCAACAGCGGCACATCGTACCCGACAGTCTCCCAATCTTCGATTGTGAGGTGCACGCCGACGTGGCGTGCGATGGCGTTAATGTGGATTGGCGCATTAGTCGAGCCGCCGATGGCAGAGTTGACGACGATGGTGTTTTCGAACGCCTCACGCGTGAGGATATCGGCTGGCCGCAAGTCCGCGTGCACAATCTCAACCGCACGCACGCCAGTGGCGTAGGCTATCTGCCCGCGCTCGCGATAGGGCGCCGGGATTGCAGCGCACCCCGGCAGTGACATGCCAAGCGCCTCGGCGAGCGCGTTCATGGTCGACGCGGTGCCCATGGTGTTGCAATGACCGATCGAGGGTGCTGATGCTGTTGCCAGATCCATGAACTGTTTGTCGTTAATTCGGCCGGCAGCCAGTTCCTCACGCGCCTTCCAGATTGCGGTGCCAGATCCAGCACGCATGCCTTTCCACCAGCCATTAAGCATTGGCCCGCCAGAGAGCACAATTGCCGGAATATTCACAGTCGCTGCTGCCATCAGGAGCGCCGGAGTTGTTTTGTCGCATCCCGTAAGCAGAACAACGCCGTCGAGCGGATACCCGTAAAGCACTTCGACGAGGCTGAGATAGGCAAGGTTTCTGTCCAGTGCAGCGGTCGGGCGTTTTCCGGTTTCCTGAATCGGATGGCAGGGAAACTCAAAGGCAATGCCGCCCGCATCACGGATGCCGTCACGGACTCGCTTGGCAAGTTCCAGATGGTGGCGGTTGCAAGGCGCCAGGTCGGAGCCAGTCTGGGCAATGCCAATTATCGGTTTGCCGGAGCGCAGCTCAGGGCCGGTAAGGCCGTAGTTCATGTAGCGCTCAAGGTAGAGCGCCGTCATACTGGGATTGTCCGGATTGTCGAACCAGAGCTGCGAGCGCAGCGTCTTCTGACGCGGAGCCAATGTTTTCGATCTTGCCCTAGAGTTCTTGACCATAATACAACTCCTTGTTCACATGATTATTGCAGGGTCTGGCCGGAAATGCCATTATATTCGAGATGCAATCGCTGCTTGTCAATCCGGCGCATGATCGCCGCGCCGCAGCATTTAGAATGCGGTTTGCACCCGGTGTTCCACCGCATGCGGCGATTGCTTCAGGTCTTCAAGTATTGCAATCGCGTGGTTCATTAGCAGACAACCAACCACGACCGGATTGGCGAAGCGCGTGCTGCTACTGCGTGCAGTGGATGTCAGCGGGAAAGACAGGCCGCGGCGCAAGCGTCAAGAATTGCAGCGGTATCGATGCCGAATGCGCGGTAGAGGTCCGGCAGGCTGCCGCACTGCCCAAAGTGATCGACACCCAGCGGGTACACGCGGTGGCGCGCCACGGAACCGAGCCACGAGAGCGCTGCCGGGTGCGCATCCAGCACTGTGACGATTGCTGCCTGCGCAGCTAGTGGTGCCAGCAGCGCCTCAATATGTGCAGGCGGCGGATTGGTGCCGCGCGTGCGCGCCTGCACAGTTGCCGTCCAGTTGGCAAACAGGCGGTCGGGCGATGTCACCGCCAGCAACCCGGCGCCGGGCACATCCTCCAGCAGCTGCTGGTGCGCGGCCAGGGCTTCTGGCGCAACTACGCCGCAGTAAGCAATCACAAGCGGGCAGCCCGCCGTTGGCTTGCGCTGCCAGTAGGCGCCGCTCAATATTGCGTCCCGCAGGTCTGCATCCATTTCACGCGCCGGCTGCGCCAGCGACCGCGTGGAAAGCCGCAGGTAAAGCGAGCCGCCATCCTCCGCCTGCATATGCTCAAAGCCCCAGCGCATGATCACCGCCAGCTCATCCACAAAAGCGGGGTCAAATGATGCCAGCTTGTCCTGGCCCATGCCAATCAACGGCGTGGAAATGGATTGATGCGCGCCGCCCTCGGCCGCCAGCGAGATGCCGGACGGCGTGGCCACTAGCATGAAGCGCGCATCCTGATACGCAGCGTAGTTCAACGCGTCCAGCCCGCGCATGATGAACGGATCGTATAGCGTGCCCACCGGCAGCAGCCGGCAGCCAAAAAGCGGGCCGGCAAGCCCGAACGCGGCCAGTGCCAGAAACAGATTGTTCTCCGCAATGCCCAGTTCAATATGCTGGCCGGCTGGCGACACCTGCCAGCGCTGCGCCGAAATAATTTGTTCCGCTTTGAAGGTGTCCGCGCGTTCGCGCCGGTCAAAAATTCCGCGCCGGTTTACCCACGGCCCCAAATTCGTGGACACTGTCACGTCCGGCGACACGGTCACAACGCGCGCCGCAAGCTCGCCATCTGTGCGGGCAAGCTCGTTTAGGATGCGGCCGAACCCCTCTTGCGTCGAGAGGCTGGGTGTGGATTGGTAAGCCAGCGTTGGCGGCACCGCGACGGTGGGCGCTGCCGGCCGTTGGCCGCTGCCTAAAAAGTAAGGCACCTGCCTGAGGTAGCTTTGCACGCGCTCCGCGGGCAGCCGCACTCCGGCCAGCGGCTCCCACTCCGCACCATCCGCAATCCCCTGCGCCTGCTGGAACGCAGCCATTTGTGCAACGCTCATCAGGCCGGAGTGATTGTCTTTGTGGCCGGCAAACGGCAGCCCCCAGCCTTTGATTGTGTAGGCAATGAAGCAATGCGGCTGGTCGCTGTCCACCGCGCCAAAGCCTTCCAGAATTGCAGCCAGATCGTGCCCGGCAAGATTCGTCATGAGCGCATGCAGCGCTGCATCATCATGCGCAGTCAGCAGCGCCGTAATGCCGGGCACAGTGCCAATGTCCTGCAGCAAATGTTCGCGCCAGCTGGCACCGCCCTTGTACACCAGCGCGGAGTAGAGCGAGTTGGGGCAGTCGTCAATCCACTGGCGCAGCGCCGGGCCGCCTTGCTGCTCAAACGCCGCCTGCAGCTTCTTGCCGTACTTCAGCACAGTTACCTGCCAGCCCGTGCTGCGAAAAATATCATCCACCCGGCCAAACAGGCGGTCCGTCACCACGGCATCCAAACTCTGGCGGTTGTAATCAATCACCCACCACAGGTTGCGCACATCGTGCTTCCAGCCCTCTAGCATCGCCTCAAACACATTGCCCTCGTCAAACTCAGCGTCGCCCAGCAGCGCCACCATGCGGCCGGGCGGCGTGCTAGTCGGCACCAGTTGCTTAAGCCGCAAGTAGTCTTGCGCCAACGCTGCAAATGTGGTCAAGCCGACGGGCAATCCCATTGAACCACCCGAGAAATCCACGACCACAGTGTCTTTGGTGCGCGACGGATAAGACTGTGCCCCGCCCAATGCACGAAACTGCTCCAGTTTCTCGCGCGTCTGGCGGCCCATCAAATATTGGATGGCGTGGTACGCGGGACTGGAGTGCGGCTTGACCGCGATGCGGTCAGCCGGGTTTAGGATGTGGAAGTAAAGCGCGGTGAGCAGCGTTACGGATGAAGCGCTGGAAGCCTGATGTCCGCCAACCTTGAGGCCGTCAATGTTGGGGCGAATGTGGTTGGCGTTGTGCACCATCCAGGTTGACAGCCACAGCACCTTGCGCTCCAGCTCTGCCAGCACCGCAAGGTCCGCTTGTGATACAACGCTTGGGTTGGCGGGAAGCGCTGGCTTGCCGGACGCCCGGCGCGCTGCATCCGGTTTGCTGCGCGGAACGCGAGTGGTCACCGCGTAATGTTAGCAGCTTGCGGCGCACAATATGAGTTGCGCGAACATGGCAAGCCGTGGCGCAGCCGCCCGCAGCTGCTTCAGCGCTTGTGGTAATCCTGCAGTGCACACACTGTCCGCGCACCACCCGCCTGCTCCGCCATGCCCTGTGCCACCGCCAGCGCAGCCGCAATCGTCGTCACCAATGGCACGTGCTTTGTACTGGCTGCCCGCCGAATAGCCTGCCCGTCTGAGCGCGGGCCGCTGCCGCGCGGCGTATTCACCACAAAGTTAATTTCGCCGCACTCAATCAGTTCAACCGCGTTGCGGCCCGCGCCAGCTTCGGCTAGTCTGGGGATCACGCGATCCACTGCCTCGCCAAAGCGCGCCAGATATTCTGCGGTGCCGCTTGTGGCCACCAGCGCCAGCCCAAGTTGGCGCAAGCGGCGCGCCACCACCAAGCCCGCCGGCTTGTCACGATCAGCCAGAGAAAGAAACACAGTGCCACTATCGGGCAGCAGCGTGCCGGCAGCCGTCTGTGCCTTTAGAAATGCGCGCCCGAATGTCATGTCGATGCCCATCACCTCGCCGGTGGAGCGCATTTCCGGGCCAAGCACCGCATCCACTTCCGGAAAGCGACTGAGCGGCAGCACCGCTTCTTTTACAGAAACATGCCGGCTGGTGACGGGAGCAGTGAGCATGCCCTCAACGCGCAATTCTTGCAGCGTTGCACCTAACATCACTCGGCTCGCAATTTTGGCAAGCGGCACGCCGGTGGCCTTGGCCACAAACGGCACGGTGCGGCTGGCGCGCGGGTTGGCTTCGATGACATACACGGTGGTGCCGACCACTGCAAACTGCACGTTCACCAGCCCGCGCACATCCAGCGCCGCCGCGATTGCGCGCGTGTATGCGCTGATCACCTCAATCACCCAGGGCTGCAGCGTTTGTGGCGGTATGGCGCAGGCCGAGTCGCCGGAGTGCACGCCGGCTTCCTCCACGTGCTCCATCACACCTCCAATCAACACCGCGCCCGTATGGTCGCGGATGGCATCCACGTCCACCTCGATCGCATCCTCCAGAAACCGGTCAACCAACACCGGCCGCTCTGCCGTCAGCCCGCCCTCGGCGCGCAAGCTGCCGCGCGGTCCGAGCGCTTGCATGGCATGGGATAGCTGCGCGCCGTCATGCACAATGCGCATGGCCCGCCCGCCCAGCACATAGCTGGGGCGCAGCAACACCGGGTAGCCAACGCGTTCCGCCACCGCCAGCGCCTCACGCTCGGTCAGCGCTGTGCCGCCGGGGGGCTGCGGAATCGCCAGCTTGCTGCAAAGCGCGTTCCAGCGCTCGCGGTCTTCAGCCAGGTCGATGGCGGCGGGCGCAGTGCCGGCAACCAGCCCGGGCGGCAGCAGCCCGGCCAGTTTCAGCGGCGTCTGTCCGCCCAGGCTCACAATCACCTTGGGCGCCACACCGCCCGCAGCAGCCGTTTCCGCCTCAATCACGTTCAGTACATCCTCCAGCGTCAGCGGCTCAAAGTACAAGCGGTCCGCCGTGTCGTAGTCAGTGGACACCGTCTCTGGATTGCAATTGATCATCACGGTTTCATAGCCGGCAGCGCGCAGCGCAAAGCTGGCATGCACGCAGCAATAATCAAACTCAATGCCCTGCCCAATGCGGTTGGGGCCGCTGCCCAAAATTACAACTGCCGGACGGTGCGTGGCGCGCACTTCGTTCTCGTCTTCATAGGCAGAATAGTGGTACGGCGTGTCTGCTGCAAATTCTGCGGCGCAGGTGTCCACCGTTTTAAAAACCGCACACACCCCCGCGGCCATGCGCGTCGCCCGCACCAGCGCCTCGGGCTGCTGCCACAAGTAGCCCAACTGTGCATCAGAAAACCCCAGCCGCTTGGCGCGCCGCCAGCCGGCAGCGCTGATGGCCGGCAGGCTGGTGGCCTGCAGCGCAATGCGCTCGTCCACAATTATTTGCATCTGCTCCAAAAACCAGGGGTCGATTGCGGAAGCTGCATACAACTGCGGCAGCGCAACGCCGCGCCGCAAACATTCACCCACTTGAAAGATGCGCTCCGGTGTGGCCTGCGCCACGGCCGCGAGCAGCTCTGCATCGCTCAGCGCAGCCAGTGCCAGCTCGCCGGCATCACAGTTCAAGCCCATGCGCCCCTGCTCCAGCGCGCGCAATGCCTTCTGCAAACTCTCTGGAAAGGTGCGCCCGATCGCCATCACCTCGCCCACGCTTTGCATCTGCGTGCCCAGGCGGCCGCTGGTGCCGGGCAGCTTCTCAAACGCCCAGCGCGGAATCTTTGTGACCACATAATCAAGCGCCGGCTCAAAGCTGGCGGGCGTCTTAAGCGTGATGTCGTTGGGAATTTCATCCAGCGTGTAGCCCACCGCCAGCTTCGCGGCAATCTTGGCAATCGGAAATCCGGTTGCCTTTGATGCCAGCGCCGATGAGCGCGACACACGCGGGTTCATCTCAATGATCACCTGCTCGCCCGTGGCCGGGTTCACCGCAAATTGCACATTGGATCCGCCGGTCTCCACGCCCACGCGCCGGATGCACGCAAACGCCGCGTTGCGCATCTGCTGGTACTCAACATCGGAAAGCGTTTGCGCGGGCGCCACAGTAATCGAGTCGCCGGTGTGCACACCCATGGGATCCAGATTTTCAATTGAGCACACGATGACGCAGTTGTCCGCACTGTCCCGCATGACCTCCAGCTCATACTCCTTCCAGCCCGCAATGCTGCGCTCAACTAATATTTCGCCAATCGGGCTGGCTGCCAGCCCGGTGGCGGCAGCCGCCAGCAGCTCGGCCTCGGTCGCTGCCAGCGCCGTACCGTGTCCGCCCAATATGTAGGCTGGACGCAGAATCACCGGCAGCCCAATCTCACGCGCCACCGCCAGCGCCTCATCCACCGTGCGCGCAATGCCACTCGGCGGCACCTGCAGCCCAATCTCCAGCATTGCCCGCCGGAACTGCTCGCGATCTTCGGCCGTGGCAATTGCCGCTGCGTTTGCACCAATCAGTTCCGGGGTGCCGGGCACACCGGCCAGCCCGCGTGCATGCAGCTGCATCGCAAGGTTTAGGCCCGTCTGCCCGCCCAGCGTGGGCAGGATTGCGTCGGGCCGTTCGCGTTCAATGATGCACGCCAGCACCTCCACTGTCAGCGGCTCAATATAGGTGCGGTCCGCAAACTCCGGATCGGTCATGATGGTGGCGGGATTGGAGTTGACGAGCACAACGCGGAAGCCTTCGCTGCGCAGCGCGCGGCACGCCTGCACACCGGAGTAGTCAAACTCACATGCCTGCCCAATCACAATCGGCCCAGAGCCGATGATCAGGATCGACTCAATGTCGGTGCGGCGCGGCATCAGCGAGCCTGCAGCATGCCGAAGAATTCGGCAAAGAGATAGCGCGCATCATGCGGGCCCGGGCCGGCCTCGGGGTGGTATTGCACGCTGAAGGCGCGCCGGCCGCGCAAGCGCAGGCCTTCGTTGGTTTGGTCGTTGAGGTTGATGTGCGTCACGTCAGCCACTGCGGCAAGCGACTCCGGCGCCACGCAGAAGTTGTGGTTCTGGCTGGTGATTTCGACGCGCCCGGTGCGCAGGTTGCGCACGGGATGGTTGGCACCATGATGGCCGAAAGGCAGCTTGAAGATGCGCGCACCATGCGCCAGCGCCAGCAGCTGATGCCCAAGGCAGATGCCAAACACCGGCATACCGGCTGCCACAATCTCGCGGATGGTCTGCGGTGCACCAGTCACCAGCTCCGGATCGCCGGGCCCGTTGGACAGGAACACGCCGTCCGGCTGCAGCTGCAAAACCTCGGCAGCTGTTGCCTGGGCGGGCAGCACATGCACCGTGGCGTCCGCTGCCATGCAGCGCAAGATGCTTTGCTTGATGCCATAGTCGATAGCCACCACGCTAAGCGCACCGCTGCCAACGGTGTAGCGTTGCGCGGTTGTAACCTGCGCCACCAGATTGACACCGGCCGTACCGCGCTCGGCAGCTGCCGCTGCCCGCAGGACCGGCTCTGCAGCCGTGCCAAAAGCGCCGGGCATGGCACCCGCCACGCGCAGTACGCGGGTCAGGCGGCGCGTGTCAATGCCTGCGATGCCGGGCACACCCTGGCGCCGCAGCAGCGCGTCAAGGTCATCTGTGCTGCGCCAGCTGCTGCGCCGGCGGGCAAGATCCCGCACCACAATCCCGCGTGCAAACGGCTGGCGCGCCTCATCATCATCTGCCACCACGCCGTAGTTGCCAATGTGCGGGCTGGTGAAAGTAATGATCTGCCCCGCATACGATGGGTCGGTAAGAATCTCCTGATAGCCGGTGCTCGCGGTATTGAACACCACTTCGCCCGCCACCACGCCGCCGGCCGGCTCCGCGCCAATCGCTTCGCCCTCGAACAGCGTTCCATCTGCCAGCACAAGCCGTGCGGGGCGCAGTTCATTCATTGGCATGCCGTGCCGCCCGTCGGCGGTTGCCTTGGATTCAATTTCAGATTCACTTGTGGGTTCAGCGTGCGCGCTGAATTATATGCAACAGACTGCTTTTACGGGTCTCAAGTTAGAATGGGGCCTGCAGCAGAATGGGCGGGCGCAGGGCGCGCGCATCTAAATTATTTGAGTGCAAGGAGCAGCACAATGCAAAAAGTTCGCTGGGGAATTTTGAGCACGGCAAAAATTGGCACGCTGAAAGTTATTCCGGCGATGCAGCTTGGCAAGCACAGCGCGGTGGTGGCGATTGGCTCGCGCTCGGCAGCTGCCGCCGAACAGGCAGCCGCCACGCTTGGGATTGCGCGCAGCTATGGCAGCTACGAGGCACTGCTCGCTGACCCGCAAGTGGAGGCCGTTGACAACCCGCTGCCCAAACAGCTGCATGTGCCGTGGTACATCAAGGCGCTCGAGGCGGGAAAGCATGTGCTGTGCGAAAAGCCAATTGGGCTGACGGCCGCCGAGGGCCAGCTGCTGGTGGACGCCGGGCGCCGCCACCCGCAACTGAAGTTGATGGAGGCCTTCATGTACCGCCATCACCCGCAGTGGCTGCGCGCGCAGGAGCTGGTGCGCACCGGCGCGATTGGCGCGCTGCGCACAATCCACTCATTCTTCTCCTATCACAATGCGGACGCGCTCAACATCCGCAACATGGCGGACATCGGTGGCGGTGGCTTGATGGACATTGGCTGCTACAACATCTCGCTTGCGCGCTTTATCTTTGGCGGCGAGCCGCGCCGCGTATGCGGCCTCGTGGAATACGACCCGCAGTTCAAGACTGACCGGCTGGCTTCCGGCATGCTGGACTTTGGCACGGGCAGCGCCACCTTCACCTGCTCAACGCAGCTGGCGCCGTTTCAGCGCGCCAGCATGTACGGCACAACCGGCAGCGTCACCATCGAAATTCCGTTCAACGCGCCGCCCGACCGCCCCTGCAAGCTATGGCACCAGCACGCTGGCGGCACCGACGAGATTGTGCTTGAGACCTGCGACCAATACACGCTGCAAGGCGACTTGTTCTCGCTGGCAGTGCGCAACAATACGGCGGTGCCCACGCCCATTGAAGATGCGGTGGCCAACATGCGCGTAATCGAAGCCGTGTTGCACAGCGCCAAGACCAGTCGCTGGATTGACCTGTAGCAATGCTGCCGACCCCGCACACTGCTGCTGCCTGAAATTAACATGCAAGCGCCAACATTTACCGACGTGCTTGCCGCGCAAAAAAACATTGCGCCGCATCTGCCGCGCACACCGCTCTTCAATTATCCGGCCCTTGACCGCGCCACGGGAATGGAGCTGTACGTAAAGCACGAGAACTACCATCCCATCGGCGCATTCAAGGTGCGCGGCGGCATCAATTTGATTTCGCAGCTGCCGGCGGACGAGTGCCGGCGCGGCGTGATTGCTGCATCCACCGGAAACCACGGGCAGTCGATTGCCTATGCAGCGCGGCTGTTTGGCGTGCCCGCCACAATTGTGGTGCCGGAAGCTGCAAACGAAGTGAAGGTGCAGGCGATGGACGCGCTGGGCGCCACAATTGTGCACCACGGCGCGGACTTTGATGCAGCCCGCGAGCACTGCGAAGCCCTGGCGCAGGCACGGCAGCTGCGCTACGTGCACAGCGGCAATGAACCGCATCTGATTGCCGGCGTGGGCACGCACACACTGGAGATCATGCAGGTGGAGCCGCACACCCAGACGGTCATTGTTCCCATTGGCGGCGGCAGCGGCGCTGCCGGCGCCTGCATTGCAGCCAAGGCCATCAACCCCAAAGTACGCATCATTGGCGTGCAAGCCGCGACGGCGCCGGCCGCCTACAAATCCTGGCGGCAGCGCGCGCTGCTGGCAGACACCACTGCCACCTTTGCGGAAGGGCTGGCCACGCGCAGCGCGTTTGAACTGCCGCAGCAAATACTGTGGGAGCTGCTGGATGACTTTATGCTGGTGAGCGATGACGAGATGCGCGCGGCAATTGTGCTGCTGCTGCAAACCGCCAAGACGCTGGCAGAGCCCGCGGGCGCCGCACCGCTGGCAGCAGCGCTGAAACTTCCGGCCGCCATGCGGAGCGGGAAAATTGCGTTGATCTTGAGCGGCGGCAACATCACGCCCGCGCAGCTGGCGCAGGTGCTGGCCAGCGCATAATTACAGTGGCGCTGCTGGCCAAGCAGCGCCGCAGCGCAGATTACAATCCCTTTCTATTTACAGGAGCACAAACATGGAAATCAAACGCCACAAAATGGGACCGCGCCTCAGCCAGGCCGTGGTGCACAACAACACTGCCTGGCTGGCGGGCATGGTGGCCAGCGATGCCAGCGCCGGCGCGCAGGCACAAACAGAGCAGATCCTCAAACAGATTGATGAGACACTGGCAGCGGTGGGCAGCGATAAATCAAAACTGCTGTCGGCCACTATTTATCTTTCGAACATCGCGCTGTTCAACGAAATGAATGTGGCCTGGGAGGCCTGGGTGGATAAGCGCAATCCACCGGCCCGCGCCACGGTTGAGGCGCGCCTGGCTGCGCCGCAATATCTGGTGGAGATCATGTGCACAGCTGCAGTTTGAGCAAGCCAAACTTGTAGCGCAGCATTTTCCCAAACCCGCGCCCAGATGCGCGGAACTTAAATCAAGCGCTGCTGGCTGGGCGCAACCACTGTTCGCGCGGCCAGCAGCCCGGCTTGTGGGGTTGCGGGCTACGCGCAGACCGCGCTGATAAATTTCTCGTAGATGGGCACGGCGCGCTGCAGCTGCTCAATCTCCACCCATTCGCCAATGGTGTGCGCCTGGGCAATGTCACCCGGCCCCAAAATTAACAGCGGCACGTGCGCTTGAAACACCAGTGCGTCCGTGCCGTACGGCACGGTAGCGGCATCCAGGCCGGTTAGCTGCTCGCCGAGGCGAATCACCGGCGCGCTGCGCGGCGTGTCCACCGCATCCCATCCGCCGGTCTCTACTTCAAAGCCGTGCGCCTTGGCGCGCGCGCAAATATGATCCTGTACCACCGCCGTTGCCACAGCCGGCATTGTGCGAAAGTTAAACTGCACCACCGTCTTGGCGGCCGTCACATTCGCCGGGCAGCCACCATCGTTAATGATGATGTTGAAGCCGTTGGTTGGCGGTTGAAAGTCTGCGTCCATGAAGCGCCGGTCTTGCTTGAACTGCCGGGCGTACTCTGTGATTTCCGCCAGTAGTGGCGCCAGCAGCATCGTGGCGGAGATACCACTGTCCATGCTGGTGTGCGCGGCTACGCCGCGCGCGGTCACGGTGATCTGGCATGCGCCTTTGTGCGCACGCACCGGAATCAGGCGCGTCGGCTCCGCAATAATGCCCATGTCTGGCCAGTTGCCTTTTAGCAGCTGTGAGTCTGCCGCCACTTGTTTGGCACCGCCGAAGCCCACTTCCTCGTCCGCGGTAATCACAATCACCACCGGCTTGGCCAGCGGCCTGGCACGCATTGCGGCCACTATCGTTGCGGCCAGCGGGCCCTTCATGTCACAGCTGGCGCGCCCATAAATTCTGCCATCCTTCACTACCGGGTTCCACGGCTCCCACTCTGCGGGCTGGCCGGGCACTGTGTCTATATGTGAAAAGAAACCCGCACCGCCATGGCCGCTGCCTTTGCGCGCAACAAGGCTTACCTTGCGCTGGCCGGCATCGTCCAGATATTGCAGCCATTCCGTCTCAAAGCCGCCGTGTTGCAGCAGTGCCTGCAAATGCTCGCAAATTACGGCGTTGCTGCTGCCACTCTCGGAGGGAATGGCTACCAGTTCCCGGGTGAGCGCCACCACGGCCGCGTCCGCATCGGTCCATGCATGCATAGTGTCCTCCGGTTTGCTGCGCGCTCAGGCTGCTTGCTGCGCCTCAAGCGCATCACGCAGGCCATCGCCCAAAAAGTTAATGCTAAGCACAGTTAGAAAAATAAGCGTACCGGGCACCAGTGCCAGCCAGGGTGCCACTTGCAAATACTGGCTGCCATCTGTAACCAGCCGGCCCCAAGTGGGTGTGTCCGGCGGAAAGCCCACGCCCAGAAAAGAAAGCACGGACTCGGTAATGATGGCATTGCCCACGCCCAGCGTGGCTGCCACAATTATCGGCCCAAGCGCGTTC
>QWRL01000044.1 GCA_003670425.1 Chloroflexota bacterium | reverse complement strand
CAATGCCGCCCCAAAAAATTCGTGTTTCCTCCCTTAAAACTTTGTCGGCAACTGGATTTCCTATTACATCAACGTTCCCCGCAGCCGGGCAAACACGGCTGCACCCGCCAGCGCCACATACAAAAGCATCCATAAGCTGAGTGCAGGCAGTGCAGCCAAGGCCATGGCAGCCACCACGGCATGCGGCAGATAACGGCCGCGCCGGCGCTGTACCACGCGGCGCACCACCTCTGCCAGCGCGCCACCGGCAGTGGGCGCCAAAAAGAGCAGCAGCCACCCCAAGCGGGACAGCAGCACACCCGCCACGCCCGACAGTACCAGTGCAGTTGCCGCTGCACTCACATAGTCGTACCAGTGCGCGGTATCAAAGACGGCTTGCTGGCCGCGCACGCATTGTGGGCAGCGGTAACCCACCGGCGTATGCATTGCGCAACTGGGACAGATCAACTTTGCGCACTTGTTGCAGCGCAGTGCAGTTGGCCGGTCCGGATGGTTGGCGCAAAATTCTCCGGCCACAGCGCCGGATTCGGCGGCGACTATTGCAATGACTCCTTGCGTGCCAGCCGCGCACCAAGGTTGCGATAAAAATACGCCGCATCCTGCAGGCGCACAAAGCTGGCGTCGCGCGGGCTGGCGCGCACGCAAATCTGGTCGCCGTCGCGCAGCTCAACCTCCACCTGTCCGTCTGCACTCAAAATTGCGGGGTGATCGATGCGCACATCAATCGTAATGCCCGCACCTTCCGCCAGCACAATGGCGCGTTCTATGCTCAGGTGCGGTGCCACCGGAATAAGCACAATGTTGCGCAGCGTGGGCGGCAGAATGGGCCCGCCGGCCGCCAGCGCGTATGCGGTGGAGCCGGTGGGCGAGGCCACAATCAACCCGTCCGCAATGTAAGTGCCCAGCGCGCTGCCGTCAATGGCGGTCTTGAGGCGCATCGGCCGCGCCAGTGCACCGCGCGTGATCACCACTTCATTCAGCGCATGATGTGCGCCGAGACACACGCCGGCGCGCATGTGCTCCGCGTACACCAGCATGCGCGGCTCCAGCCAATAGTCGCCAGCCAACACGCGCAGCAGCGCCGCCGGCCATTCCGCCTCCGGCACCTCCAGCAGGAAGCCCACCCGCCCCAGGTTGATGCCCAGCACCGGGCAGCCCAACTGCGCACCCAGCCGGCTCACACGCAGCATCGTGCCATCACCGCCAACCGCAATCAACATATCAGGCGCCGGCAGCCGCGCGCGTTCCTCAGCCGCCGCCAATGTGGTGCACTCAGAACGGCAGCCGTGCGTGGTGCGCAAGCTGGCATCGATCGTATTTGCCAGCTCTTCGGAGCGCGCCACCTGCGGATTGTGAAAAATCAAAAAGCTTTTTTGAGCCATGGGCGGAGTTTACATCATGGGGAATGCGGTGGGCGGCTGCGCGGAAACGCAGCCCGCTGCCGGGCTGCAGGCTGTTGCCCCGCCTAAACTGGGCTGCACAACTGCGCGCGATTCAGCGACAGTGCAAAAAAGCTGCGGTGTAAATTGCGCCGTGCAGCGCGCAGCTGCGCTTGCCTACGCGCCCGTCTTGGCCAGCAAATCCTGCAGGCGCTGCTGGCGCATGCTCGTGGTCAGGTCGCCCCGCGTGCGTTCCAGCACGCCGCGCAATACATCCGTGCTGCGCCGCAGCCCACCGGTGATTGCGTCGGGGTAATCCACCGTAACCAGCAGCGAATAAATCTCGTCCATGGCATCCAGCAGGCGCTCCGCCTCGGCAGAGTGTTCGTGCCGAATCAGGTCCAAGATGCGCCGGCGCAGCTCTGTCGCTGCCTCCGCCAGGCCGTTGAGGTAAGTGGCGGGCTCAACACCCAGTTGCGTGTGCGCGGGTATTGGCTCGTCCGCAGCCAGCGCCAGCAGCACGCTGGCTTCAACCAGTTCCTTTAATCCATCCTGTGTGTACCCGGCATGAAAAAGATCCGGGAATGCAGCGACGGCAGCGCACATGGCCGCCGCTGCGATGCGTGCCTCGCCCAAGAGTGCCTGCGCCTCCGCCCGCTCCTCGCGGTGGATGGCACGGATGGCGTTGGCGCAAAAGCGCACCAGTGCCCGCGATTGTGCGAGTGCGGCATCTCGCGCCGCATGCTTTACACCCAGCGCGCTGCGCAGCTGCTCGCCAATTTGTGCCAGCGCAACCAGGCTGCCGCCGGCGGGCGCACCGTTACCCGTTGTTTGCATCGTCCGGCGGCGGCGTGCGAAACAGCTGGTCTGCTAGTGTGTGGTGCGCTGGCACAATGATCTCGCCATACTGCGCTTCAAACTTGCCCAGATTTTCTCCAAGTGCATGCATCAGTAATTTTGCGTTGATCGGTGTCATGATCAGGCGCGCCTGCACCTTGGCCTGCGGCGTGTTGGGCAGCAGGCGCGCAAAGTCCAGCACCAGCTCGGAAGCCGAATGTGAGATCAATGCAAAGTTTACATAGATCCCCTCCAGGTCGGCCGGGATTTCAATTTTGATTTGCGGCGCTGGCGCAGCAGCATTCACCGGAGTGGTCATGGGCTTCTCCATTCCATTAAGTGCGCAAGCCGCCGGCAACTGGCCGGCGGCTGCGGATTGGCTGTGGTTGCGGGGCCTGAGCTAGAACGGCAAATCGTCCTCAGTGGCCGCCACTGCTCCTTCAAACTCGCCGGAGCCATTGGATCCAGTGCCCTCGCTGCGCGGGCTCATGAAGCGCACGTCCTTGGCCGTCATCTCATAGGACGCACCCCAAGTGCCGTCCTGGCGTTGGAAGGTGCGCGGGTTGCCCTTCTCGTCACCGCGCATCGTTCCTTCTACCAAAACTTTGCTGCCCTTCTTGAGGAACTGGTTGCAGGTTTCGGCCTGTTTGCCCCACACTGCCACCTTCCACCAAATGGTGCGGTCCTTCTTGGCACCTTCGGTGTCTTTCCAACTCTCCGTGGTGGCCACGTTCAAATCGGTGACCGCCTGGCCGGATGGGGTGTAGCGCAATTCCGGATCCCGCCCCAAATTCCCAATGATCATAATACGGTGATACATGCGGTTGCTCCTTGCTCCAGCAGGATCTAAAGTGGTGTCAGCGTGAAACGACGGGACTGCTAGATTGATGGCAGTATAAACCCGAATTTCCCAGAGTCAAGACATTTGTTCTATTTTCCATCCACCAGTTTTTCCGCGGGGCTGCCGGCCGGCACCTCACCAATTCCGCCGCCGCCCCGGGGCGGGTCAGGCGGTTAGGATGCGGGCGCATTGCTGTTCCCAGTGCACCTGCACCGGATCGCCACTGCGCCAGCTGTTGCTGCTGCCCTGCCCGGCATTTTGCACGCGCACGGTTACCATTTCGCCAGTTTCCAGCCGCACCACATAGCGCGTGTCGGTGCCAATGAAAACGAGTTCTTGCACAAAGCCGGTGAGCCCGCCGCCTTTGGTGCCGGGGCTGGATTGGAGCGCCAGCTTTTCCGGCCGCAGCGCAACCGTGACCGCCTGCCCCCCTGAAAGCTGCTGCCCGCTTTGCGGAACAAGCAGCTCACAGCCAGCCGCGCGCAGGCGCACCTGCGTTCCATCGGCCGCCAGCACCACCGCCTGCAGAAAGTTTGTCTCACCAATAAAGTCCGCCACAAAGCACGTGGCCGGCTGCTCGTAAATACTCACCGGGTCGCCCATTTGCAGCAGCCGCCCGTGGTTCATCACCGCAATGCGGTCCGACATGGTCAGCGCTTCTTCCTGATCGTGGGTGACATACACAAAGGTAATGCCAACGCGGCGCTGCAGGCTCTTGAGTTCAACTTGCATTTCCTTGCGCAGCTTCAAGTCCAGTGCGCCCAACGGCTCGTCCAAAAGCAGCAGCGCCGGCCGATTCACCAGCGCGCGTGCCAGCGCCACGCGCTGCTGCTGCCCGCCCGAAAGCTGTGCCGGCTTGCGGTCTCCCAAGTCCGGCAGGCGCACCAGCTCCAGCGCTTCGGCTGCGCGCCGGTCGCGTTCGGCACGCGGCACCCGCGCCACCTCCAGCCCAAAGGCCACATTTTGCATCACCGTCAGATGCGGAAAAAGCGCGTAGTTCTGAAACACGGTATTGACCGGGCGCTTGTTGGGCGGCACCGCGTTCATCGACTGGCCTTGAATTAAAAGCTCGCCAGAGCTGGGCGACTCGAAACCGGCAATCATGCGCAGCGTGGTTGTCTTGCCGCAGCCGCTGGGCCCCAGCAATGTAAAAAACTCCCCTTGGCGGATGGACAGGTCAAGGTCGGTGACAGCCGTGACGGCACCTTGCGGCTGCCGGCCGCTGGCGTACACCTTGCAAACTGCGCGCAGCTCGGCGGCAAATTCCATCAGGCTGAACCCTGCCGCGAAAGGTGCAGTGTGCTATTGCGCAGCCATTCTGCCAGCGTCACCAAGAGTATCGAAACCACCATGATAATGCTGGCAAGTGCCACCACTAGCGGCAGCCGGCTCGGAAAGCGCAGCTGCGAGTAAAGGTAAACCGGCAGCGTCGCTTCCGTGCCAATTAAAAAGAACGAGACAGCAAACTCGTCAAAAGAGGTGGTGAACGAACTGAGAAATGCGGACAACATCGCCGGAGCGCAAATTGGCAGTGTGATGCGGCGCAGTGTACCCCAGTAAGTTTCCCCAAGGTCCATGGCGGCTTCCTCCAGATTTTTATCGAAGCCCGCGAGGCGGCTCGCCACAATCAACATGGCATACGGCACATTGATGACCACGTGCGCAACCCCCACCGTCCACAATGAAAGCGGCACGCCCCACCACGAAAACAGAATCAGCAGCGCGACCCCCAGCACCACATACGGAATGACCATGGGCATGGCAGACACCGCAAGGAAAAAGCGCCGCCCGGGAAAATTATGGCGCGCAATGCCGATGGCAGCGGCAGTGCCCAGGCCAGTGGCCACCACCGAAGACATCAAACCCAGCACCACGCTATTTACAACGGCGGCCAGCAGTTCGCGTGCACCGGCCAGTTCGCCGTACCAGCGCAGGGTAAAGCCGCGCAGCGGAAACACCAGCGTGCGCGAGTCGTTGAACGAGAACACAACCAGCACCACAATCGGCGCATACAAAAATAATGTGAGCATCACAAAATACAAGAAGCCCGGAGAGAGCACGTCGCGGCGCTGCATCTACACGGCCGCCAGGTCAGAAAGCCGCACCACGCGGCTGAACAAAGCCAGCTGCACCAGCATCAGCGCCAGCATCACCAGACTCATAACAGAACCCATGGGCCAGTTTAGTGCGCGCACAAACTGATCCTGAATCAAATTGCCGTACATTACTCCGCGCGCGCCGCCCACCAAGGCGGGGGTCACCCACTCGCCCAGCGTGGGGATGAACACAAACAGAAAACCAGCTGCCACACCCGGCAGGCTGAGCGGAAAAATTACGCGCAAAAAAGTCTGCCACGCAGGACAGCCGAGGTCCGCTGCGGCTTCTAAAACACTGCCGTCAATGCGCTGCAGCGCAGCAAATATCGGGAGCGCCACAAACGGAATCCAGACATAAACCAGTGTCACCACCACCGCGCTGGGGCTGTACAACAAGCGCGCTGAGCCTTCTTGGATGAGGCCGGCCTGCAGCAGGAATGAATTCAACAGGCCATTGGAGCCCAAAATCACTTTCCATGCCAGAATGCGCAGCAGGTAGCTGGTCCAGGCCGGGATGATGAGCAGCGACAGCAGCGTTAGCTGCATCCGGCCGGCGCGAAAGACCAGAAAGTGCGCCAGCGGATACGCAAGCACAATTGACGCGCCGGCCGTTATAAATGCCACACCTATGGAACGCAGCAGCAAGCGGTGAAAGCTGGTGCGGCTGATGAAATCCCAGTAGTGCTCTGTGGTGAACACATAGCGCTCCGGCGCAAAGGTGCCCAAGCGAAAACTGAACGAGGCCATGATCAGCATGGGCAGCACAAAGAAGACCGCCAGCAGCAGCGCAGGCGGCGCCATCAAGCCGGCTACCCGGGTCCGGCCATCAAGCGTAGCGTTCAAGCGCGCTGCCCGGGTCTTTTCGCACGCCGTCTGGCCACTGCAAGGCGCAGTGCCCTCAAGGCGCAGCTTTCACTTCGTCCCATAAATTGGTGAAGCGCTTGCGCCGGTCTGGCGTAATGGAGTTGAAAAATACCGTGCGCTGCAGAATGTCAGGTTCGTCCAACTGCAGCAGTTTTATGAACTTGGGGTCAGCCAGTGCAAGCGCTGAATTGTTGGCCGCCCCATAAGAGTACGTGTCGATCATTTTTGCCATGGACTTGGGCGCGATGGCAGCATTGATGTAGTCGTAAGCCAGGTTCACATTTGCGCTCTGGCTGGAGATGCCGTAGCCGCACAGCCAGCCAAGGCGGCCCTCACTGGGCGTGATGTAGTCAACCGCCACGCCATCGCCGACCAGTGTTGCGTACGCGTCCTGCCAGACATTAGCCACCACCCAGGCATCACCCGACGAAATCAGCTGCGGCACCTCGGTAAAGTCCACCCAGTAGGTAACCACACTTGGTTTCAACTCGAGCAGTTTTTGCTTTATCAATTCATCCTGTGCGGCCGTGGTCTGCTCCGGCTTAAAGCCAAGCGCCAGCGCTGTCATGGCATGGTTGGACTCGCCCGAGTCCCAAAGTGCCAGATGCCCGGCGTATTCCGGGTTCCACAAATCCGCCCAAGATTTTGGCGGGTTCTTTACCTTGTCGGTGCGCACCAGAATTGATTCGTAGCCCCACTCCCACGGAATAAAGTACTGCTTGCCGCCAAAGACACCCATGGCACTCATTTCCGGTCGCATGCCACTAAAGTTGGAAAGGCGTGCGGTGTCGATGGGCTGCACCAAGCCGGCGTCAACGTACAGCTGCCACCAGCTGCTGCAGGGATGCACCAGGTCCGCCTTAAAGCCGGTCTGCAATTTTGCAAACGCCTCTGCGTCTTCAGCAAAGAAACTAAAGTCGACATTCTGATTTGGATGCTGGTCTGCGAATGGCTGCCAGAACTCCGGCAATTCATAGCCCGACCATTCCAGCATCAGCAGCGGCCCGGTGGCCGCGGCCGCGGGCTGCATAGCAACTGCTTCGCCCGGTGCGGCGGCCGGCGCAGCGCACCCGCCGAGCACAATCGCTGCCGCCAACAGGCGCGCAGCCGTTTGCGCAGCAAAACGCAGGCGCAATAATTTACTGGTTGCGTTGATCATCGAAAGGCCCCCATTGGTAAGTGTTCTTGACTATCCGCAGATACAAATAAATTTCGGATTCGCGTACGCCCTTGATTTTTGAAAGCTTGCTGGAGATAAAGTCGATCAGTTCGTCATTGTCGCGGCAACCCACTTCGAGCAACAGGTCATTGGAGCCGGTGCAAATTGCAACATAGCCCACCTCCGAAAACTTGGCGATGGCAGCGGCTGCCGCCTTCAAGCGCACACCGTCCACTTTCACGGCCACAGTGGCTGCCACCGGGTAGCCCAGCGTGGCGGGGTCGGCCACAGCGGTAATTTGGATTGCACCGCTGTCAATCAGGCGCGCAGTGCGCTGCTGAACTGTAGAGGCTGAGATGCCGAGCTGCGCAGCAATTTCTGCGTACGGGCGGCGGCCATCCTTCTGCAAACAGCGGATGATGGACAGGTCGAGCCGGTCTAGGGTGTGCTTGGGGCGCGGCAAAGCGTATTTACCGTTGCAATCTGCGCATTGCCGATATTGTACGTATTTGCCGGCGCAGCACAACCGCCAGACATCTATTGAACGGCAGAAATCTACCGCCAATAACCTAGAAAAACAACGGTTATCAGCCTGTTACAATATCGGTTCAGTAGATTTTGCACCGATTAATTAATTATGCGCCACACTAAAAGTAACACCGCTGAATGCCAACCTACGCCGGCGTCCGCGTGGTTGGGGTGCCGGCAGCAGCGTGCGTTAGCCCGGCTGCCCCGCCGTCTCAAATGCCGCTCAACAATTGTGGCGCGTGCCTGGATTTCGACAGCGGAGTAAACAACATGCCAGCCGCTCTAAATACACTGCCCAGCGAGTACTACACAGCCGACGCCATCCTGGCAGCAGAGACCGAACACATTTTCCGAAAGCGCTGGATGTGTGTCGGGCGGGCTGCCGAGATTGCAAGCCCCGGTGATTATTTTCTGCGCGCGGTTGGGGGTGACAACTTGATCATCCTGCGCGACCGCAGCGGCACCGTGCAAGCGCTCCATAACGTGTGCCGGCACCGCGGCACGCGCCTGTGTGCAGAAGCCAGCGGACAACTGCGCGAAACCATTCAGTGCCCCTACCATGCGTGGACGTATGCGCTGGATGGACGCTTGCTGGGTGCGCCAAACATGAATGCGGTGGCGGACTTTGACAAGGCAGAGCATGGGCTCTACCGCGCGCAGGCCGGTGTTTGGCAAGGCTTCATTTTTGTAAATTTGGACGCTGCGGGCGAAAGCCTGGCTGACGCCATGGCGCCATTGGCCGGCAAGTTTGAAATGTGGAACCTGCCAAATCTTCAACGCGCCCAGCGCATTGAATATGATGCGCCGGCCAACTGGAAACTGCTGGCGGAGAATTACTCCGAGTGTTATCACTGCCCGCTGGTGCATCCCGCGCTGGAGAAACTTTCGCCGCACGACAGTGGCAACAATGACCTGATCGCCGGACCCTTTCTGGGCGGCTTCATGGATCTTTACGACGGGCACAGCAGCCTGACAGCAACGGGCGGCACCAGCCGGCCGCCGCTGGGGCGCGTGTGCGGCGCGGACTTGCAGCGCGTGCACTATTACTCGCTCTTCCCAAATTTGCTGCTCAGCCTGCACCCGGATTACGTCATGTTCCACACTCTTTGGCCACAAAGCCCGGAGCGAACCCTGATCACTTGCGAATGGCTGTTTGATGCGCAGGCCATGGCGCAGCCGGGCTTTGACGCTGCCGATGCGGTTGAATTTTGGGATATGACCAACCGCCAAGACTGGCACATCTGCGGTGAAACTCAGGCGGGCATGCGCTCGCGCATGTATCGGCCCGGCAAGCTGCAATCCGAGCAGGAGCTGCTGTCTGCTGCTTTTGATGCGGAAGTGCTGAAGGCGCTGGGGCACGCGTGAGTATCCGCAAGCCCAGTGCGGCTGTGCGCGCAATGCCGGCACTGCAGCTAGCCACATCAAATTTGGCACCGCGCTGCGCGCTGGCTGCATAATGCCGCGCCCCACGCCGTTCTACTCGCGCACGGCAGCTTTGTGCGAGAGCCACAGCTGGCAGGAGTGGTCCGGCTTCCTTTCCGCCAACATGTACGAGCTGCATCACCTGCGCGAGTACTATGCCATCCGCACCGCTGCCGCCCTCATCGACATTTCGCCCCTCTACAAATATCTAGTGCACGGGCCTGATGCCCTCAAGCTGCTCAACCGCGTGATGACGCGCGACATTGCGCGCTGCGCGGTGGGGCAGGTGCTCTACACGCCGTGGTGCGATGAGCGCGGCAGCATCATTGATGACGGCACCGTGACACAGCTGGCGCCCGGTCGCTACCGCGTAACGGCAGCCGACCCCAGCCTGCGCTGGTTTCAAGACAACGCCACCGGCCTGCAGGTGCAAGTTGAAGACATCAGCGACTCACTTGCGGCACTGGCATTGCAGGGCCCGCTGGCAGGCGAGATCCTGCAGCAACTAGCGGGGCCGGCGATTGCGCAGCTCAAATATTTTCGGCATGCCGCGGCGGTGATAGCCGGCATGAAGGTCAGCGTTACGCGCACCGGCTACACCGGAGACCTGGGCTACGAGCTGTGGGCGGACCCGGCCGATGCAGAACGACTGTGGGATGCGTTGATGGCGGCCGGCCAGCCGCGGCTGCTACGAGCAGCCGGGCAGCTGGCTTTGGACATGGTGCGCATTGAAGCGGGTCTGCTGCTTGTGGCCGTGGACTTCATCTCGTCCAAAAAAACTGTGTTTGATGTGCAAAAATCCACGCCCTATGAGCTGGGACTGGGCTGGACGGTAATGCTGGACAAAGGCAACTTTGTGGGGCGGGCGGCGCTGGCTGCGGAACGCGAGCGCGGTGCCGCTTGGGCCACGGTCGGGCTGGATGTGCAATGGGAGTCGCTGGAACAGATCTACAAGCGCTATGGCATGCCCATTCATCTGCCCGAAACGGCTTGGAGCAACGCCGTGCCGGTTTTTAGCGATGACATCCAAATTGGGCGCGCAACAAGCGGCACCTGGTCGCCGCTGCTAAAGAAGTATGTGGTGCTGGCGCGCATTCAGCCGCAGTATGCAAAGCCGGGCACGCGCGTGAGCATGGAAGCCACGGTGGAGGCGCAGCGCCACATGACCGAAGCGCGTGTGACCGCGCTGCCGTTTTACAACCCGCCGCACAAGCGCGCGTGATGCGCGTTCATTTGCCCGCTGCCCGCACCGGATACTTCAAGCATGGCTGAGATTTACGATGCAGTGATCATTGGCGGCGGCCACAACGGGCTGACGTGCGCTGCGTATCTGGCGCGTGCCGGGCGCAAGGTGCTGGTGCTGGAGCGCCGCCACATTCTGGGCGGCGCTGCTGTGTCAGAGCAAATTTATCCGGGCTTCACCTATACGGTGTGCTCGTATGTTGTGAGCCTGCTGCGCCCGGAGATCATCCGTGACCTGGAGCTGCCGCGCCACGGCCTGCAAATTCTGCCGCTCGACAGTTCGTTTGTGCCGATGGAAAACGGCGACCATCTGGCGTTGTGGTCTGACCCGGCCACAACGCGCGCGGAGCTGCAGCGCCACTCCAAGCGCGATGCAGATGCGTACCCCGAGTTCAACCAGATGATGTACAAGATGGGCTTTGCGGTGAAGCCCATCCTGGGCATGGTGCCGCCAAATCCGCTGAGCCCGGGCGTGGACGATGTGCGCCGGCTGGTGGAATTGGGCCGGCATGCCAAGGGCTTGGATGCGCGCACCTTTCAGCAGCTTACAAAACTGATGACAATGAGCGCCACAGACTTTTTAGACGAGTGGTTTGAGTGCGATGTGCTCAAGGCGCTGACGGCGATCAACGGCATCATCGGCACAATGCTGGGGCCGCGCTCGCCAGGCACTGCGTATGTGATGCTGCACCACTTTATGGGCGAGCTCGACGGCGCGTTTACTGTGTGGGGATTTCAAAAAGGCGGCACAGGCGCGGTCAGCAATGCAATTGCCGGTGCGGCCCGCCAGCATGGTGCTGTGCTGCGCTGCAACGCACCGGTGGCGCAGGTGATTGTGCGCAACGGGCAGGCGGTGGGCGTGGCGCTGGAAAGTGGCGAGGAGATCCACGCGCGCACGGTGGTGTCCGGACTGGACCCGCGCCAGACGTTTCTGAAGCTGCTGGACAGCCGGCAGCTGCCATCTGAATTTGAAACCGCCATCAACAACTTTAAATATCGCGGCTCTTCCGGCAAGGTGAATCTGGCGCTCGATGGATTGCCCACCTTCCCCAGCATGCCGGACCGGGCGCTGCTGCAGGGCATGATTGAAATTTGCCCGAGCGTGGACTTTGTGGAGCGCGCTTACGATGATGCGAAGTATGGCGAGTTCTCGCGCCGGCCATTTTTGGACGTGCTTATTCCGTCCACCATTGACCCCACACTGGCACCGCCCGGCAAACATGTGATGAGCATCTTTGTGCAGTACGCACCCTACAAGCTGAACGGCGGCTGGAACGCAAAGCAGCGCGATGCCTTTGGTGATGCCGTGGTAAATACATTAGAGGAATTTGCGCCAGGCATAAAAAAGCTGATCCTGCACCGGCAAGTGCTGTCGCCGTGGGATCTGGAGCAAGACTTCGGGCTGGCAGAAGGCAACATCTTTCACGGCGAGCTGACGCTTGACCAGATTTTCTTTTTGCGCCCCACCGCCGGCTGGGCCAAATTCCGCACGCCCATCCGCAACTATTACCAATGCGGCTCTGGCACGCATCCGGGCGGCGGCATCACCGGCGGGCCAGGCCGCCTGGCTGCCATGGAAATATTAAGGAGCGGCAAGTAGATGCGCACGGCGCTGTGCAAGCACCCGCATTGCGCACTTGTGGGTGGCCAATGACATCCGCGACCGCAGCCTGCCTTGGCAAGCTGGGGCTGCCGGCGCCCATGCGCGAGCTGGCCGCTGTTGCATGGGATGCCATCATTGTGGGTGCCGGCCACAATGGGCTGGCATGCGCTGCATATCTGGCGCGCGCAGGCAAGCGTGTGCTGGTGCTGGAGGCGCGTGAACGCGTGGGCGGTGCCTGCACCATTGCGGAGCCATGGCCCGGCATCCGCATGTCGCCCTGCGCGTATGTGGCCGGCATTCTGCACCCGCTGGTGATTGACGAATTGAAACTGCGCGCGCATGGCTTTGAGTGGCAGCACGCCAGTGGCGGCATGTTCATCCCGTTTGAAGACGGCTCAAGCGTGCAGTTGTGGGATGACGACGCGCGCTGCATTGCGGAGATTGAGCGCTTTGCACCCGGCGATGTGGCCGGCTGGATTGCGATGCAGGCCGTGATGAGCCGCGCCACCGCAGCCGTACGCCCGCCGGACGAACGCGACATGTGGATTGGCCGCGCACCAACAGCTGCGCAAGTGCAGGCGCGGCTGAACGGCGACACAGAGGCGATCAATCTGCTCTTCAACTGGTCGATGGTGGAATATGTGCAGCGTTATCTAAAAGACGAGCGCCTGCAAATGGCGTACCTGGGACAGGGCGTGATTGGCACCAACGCCAGCCCTTACGAGCGCGGCACGGCGTCCATTTACTTCTATCACTTTTGCGGGCGGATGGGCGACACGATCGGGCAATGGGGCTTTGTCAAAGGCGGCATGGGCATGGTCTCCTTCATCCTCTGCGATGTGGCGCGCGAACTGGGTGCAACCGTGGCATGCGGCGTACCTGTGGCCCGCATTCTGCCGGGGGAGGGGGTGGAGTTGGCGGGCGGCGAACGCATCAACGCGCCCGTGGTGATCTGCAATGCGGACCCGGCGGTAACACTGCGCTTGCTGGGAGATGCCGCCGACCCGGACTGGCGCCGCAAGGTGCTGGCATGGCCGATGCAAAGCGCAACGCTCAAGGTCAACTTTGCGCTGCGCACGCTGCCCGACTTTACAGCGCGGCCCGGTACTGACGGCCCGCATCACCGCGCCGTTATCAACACACCGCTGAGCGCACCGCAACTGCATGCCGCGTATCAAACGGCACGCGCCGGGCAGCTGCCGGCGCGCCTGTGGACCGAGATTTATTTGCAAAGTGTGTATGACCAATCGGTGGCGCCGGCCGGCACGCACACCATGAGCGTCTTTGCGCAGTACGCGCCCACCACGTTTGCCAGCGGCGACTGGGACTCGCACCGCGTTGCAGCCGGGCAGTTGGTAATCGACGCGATTGCGCGCTTCTGCCCCAGCCTGCCCGACGCAATCATTGACCATGAGGTACTCGGCCCGCCGGACATTGAAGCGCGCGTTGGCCTGACCGGCGGCCACATTTTTCAGGGCGAGTGCCTGCCAGACTATATGTGGGACAAACGCTTCGCGCAGCGCACGCCAATGCCCGGTGTGTTCCTGTGTGGTGCGTGCACGCATCCGGGTGGCGGCGTGGTTGGCATCAACGGACGCAATGCCGCGATGGAGCTG
>QWRL01000043.1:10133-13613 GCA_003670425.1 Chloroflexota bacterium | reverse complement strand
GGCATAGTCGCCACGCCAAAACCACCTCGATAATATCTGGTAAAGTGGCAGTGCAATCACAGGAGGAGCATAGCATGTTGAAATCAATCGATCCATTTCTCAATGCAGACGTTTTATATGCGCTGCGCAGCATGGGCCACGGCGATGACCTCGTCATCACGGACACTAATTTTCCTGCCGACTCGGTTGCCCGCCAAACCGTGCTGGGGCATGTGCTGCGGATTGACAGCGTAACAGCGGCCCGCGCCGCCCGCGCCATCCTGTCAGTTATGCCGCTCGATTCGTTTGTCGACCACCCAGCATCGCGCATGGAAATTGTGGGCAAGCCCGGCGAGGTGCCGCCGGTGCAGGCGGAGGTGCAGGCAGAGATCAATGCGGCAGAAGGGCGCGTCTGGCCGATGGGCTCTGTGGAGCGCTTTGCTTTCTACGACCTTGCCAAGCAGTCCTACTGTGTCATCCAAACCGGCGAGCGCCGTTTCTACGGCTGTTTTATATTTAAGAAGGGCGTGATTGCGCCTGAAGCCGGCTAGGCACACGGTGCACCAAGCATGAGCAGTCAAAAAAGCGGCGTTGCAATCCTTGGCATCTTTGTGGCCGACCTTGCGTTTCGCGCAGCGCGAATGCCGGGCATCGGCGAGACGATAGCCGGCTCTGGCTTCAAGATGGGGCCGGGGGGCAAGGGCTCAAACCAGGCGGTTGCTGCTGCGCGCGCCGGTGCCGCCGTTACCTTTATCTCCAAAGTTGGCCGGGATGAGTTTGGCGCTATTGCATTCACAACCTGGCGCAACGAAGGCATTACCGCGCGCGTAGTGGAAGCGCCCGACCAGCCAACCGGCGCTGCCTACATTTTTGTCAACGACCGCACGGGCGAGAACGCCATCATCGTTGTACCGGGCGCGGCCGCCACTATCAGCGCTGGCGATGTGGACAGCGCGGCCGATGCAATCCGCACGGCGGCGGTTTTCGTCACGCAGCTGGAGCAGCCGGTGGCTGCAGCCCGGCGCGGGCTGCAAATTGCCAAAGCCGCTGGTGTCACAACCATCTTCAACCCGGCACCAGCTGAGCCGTTCGATGACGATCTATACGCCCTGGTGGACTTTGTGACCCCCAACGAAAACGAGGCAGCCATGCTGACCGGCGTCTCCGTAACCAGTGTCGATGATGCCCGCAAAGCCGGAGACGTATTCCTGGCGAAGGGTGTGGGCTGCGCGTTGATCACGCTTGGCGAAACCGGCGCCCTGCTGCACAGCAAGTCCCAATCGCTGCTCGTGCCGGCGTTCAATGCCGGGCCGGTGGTTGAGACAGCCGGGGCCGGAGATGCGTTCAATGGGGGGTTTGCGGCTGCGCTGGCACGCGGCGCCAGCCCGGCTGAGGCAGCGCGCTTTGGCTGCGCAGTGGCCGGCATCTCTGTGACACGCGCCGGAACGGCACCATCCATGCCGAACTTAACGGAAGTAACAGCGCTGCTGGCAAAAACAAAATAACCTTGCCAGCCCGGTAATTGGAAATGCCATTCACAGCGCAGTGCGCTGCGCTGCACCGTCCTTGTGCTGCAAGAATGCATCAATGTCTTTGCGCAGCGGCAGCGCATCGTAACCACCACGCTGCGCCACCGCCATGGCACCGGCCGCTGCGGCCCGCCGCAGGGCAGCAGCCACTGCCAGCCCCTCCACCAACGCCAGCGAAAACACACCCAGGAAGGCATCGCCCGCACCCACCGTATCTGCCACCACCGCCGCAAAGGCAGCCTGCTGCACCACTGCACCGGCGCGCCACGCTGCGCTGCCCGCTGCACCAAAAGTTATCACAATCGTCTCAATGCCAAAGCGTGCCGCCAATTCTGCCAGGGCAACGGCTGCCTGAGCGGGTGGACAGCTGCGCCCAAGCAAACTGCCGGCTTCCACACTGTTGATGATGAGCACCGAAGTGGCGCGCCAAAGCGAATCCGGAACCGCCGACCACATTTCTGGCGCGGGCGACGCATTGAAAATTACCTGCTTGCCCATGCCCGCCGCCACGCCGGCTGCATAGTTTGTGACCGCGACGGGCAGCTCTAACTGGACAACCAGCGCGCTGGCGCGCTGAATGGCGGGACGGGCGCGATCGACATCATCCACCGAAAGGCGGGCAGCAGCACCCGGCGCAATTATGGAAGAGTAATCACCCTCTGCAGCAAGCACCGTACTGGCCCCGGTTGAAAAATCAGGATCGATTGCCACATACGTGGTGTCGACGGCCTTGGCTTGCAATCCGGCCAGCAACTGCCTGCCAAACACATCATCGCCAAGGCGCGCAAGCATATGCACGCGCGCACCAGCCAGTGCAAATTGACAGGCTTGATTGCCGCCTTTGCCGCCGGGCGTCATGGCAAACACCCCGCCCGCTACCGACTCTCCACGCCCCGGCAGGCGCGCAGCCGTGGCAATCAAATCCATGTGCACACTGCCCAGCACAACCACGGCTGGTGCCGGCGTGTCAGGCACTGTCTGATCCAAACACTAAATTCTGAATCAACTGCGTCGCCGCAAGCGCATCTTGATTGTTTCGGATGCGGCGCAGCTCACTCACTGGAATACGATCCAGCAGCTGCTCCATGCGCTGCATACTCCGAAGGTTTGCCGCACATTCCGCGGCTGGATCCAACCGGTCCGGGAAGGTGTCGAAATAAATTGTGCCCGTGAACGCGCCACTGCGCAGCTCCAGCAGCAGCTCAAGTGTCTGCCATAGGTGCACCGAGCCGACCATGAGGCCATCGTCTGCCGGTCCATAACCATCATTGAGGTGCACGCCAAACAGGCGCCCGGCGCGCAGTGCCAGCGCCGCAGCAGCAGCCGGCTGCTCGCCTGCCATTAGGGAATGACAGAAGTCGATTGTCACGCCAAAATTTGGCAGGTCAACTGCCTGCACCGCCAGCAGCGCGTCCGCCATCGAGCGAATGATTGCGGTACGACGCGGGTCGCTCGGCTTGTACTCTACGCTTACCCGAACAGCCGCGTTGCGCTGCGCAACCTCGCGAAAACCGGCAATCTCCAAAATCCAGATCTCTGCGTAGTCCACCTGAAACGGGTAATCAAATCCGTCCGGGCCCATCCAGAGAATCACATGTTCAATGTTATTGGCGGCCGCCAAATCAACCGCAGCACTCGCAATTTGAATTGCGGACTGGCGGACTTTTAGCTGTGGATGGGTAAACGCTCCAGCTGCGAATTCAGGGCCATCGAAGCGCAGGTTCAGCGCGGTCACCTTCAACCCACTGGCATCCGCAGCTGCCAGAACCACTGCGGCAGTTTCCCCAACAAAATGCTGCGGGTAATTTAACTCGATTGCCGATATGCCGGAAACACCAGCGACGGCGCGGACAGCCGCAACAACGGAAAGCTTTGCAGGGGAGTGCCCACGGAAGGAGTTGAGGCGGGTTGCGTACCGGGCGACCCTACTGAATGGGCACCCCGCAACATTTTTGCGGCCAGGACGTTGTTT
>QWRL01000043.1:0-10123 GCA_003670425.1 Chloroflexota bacterium | reverse complement strand
GGAAGGAGTTGAGGCGGGTTGCGTACAAGCGCACCATATTAAGTGCGCACCCCGAAACATTTTGGCAGCAAGTAGTTTATTTTCAGTTTCACCACAGAACAATAACACAGGGGCTTGCGGACAGCAAAAACTTCCCCGGAGCATCATTTTGCGCTGGAATCTGCGGAGATTAGAGGTTGCCCCAAACCTAGCTTGCGATTTAGAAGTGTGCTATATTCTTTTGGTGCTTGTCCCAAATACAGTGCACAAGTAGATTTCGATCGGAGTAAAATATTTTGGGTTGAAAAACTTTAACTGATTCGCGGCGGATTTGAAGCAATGAGACGGTCACATTATTTTCTGGGAGGAAACTAGTACATGTCAAAGAAAACGGTTAGTAGACGAGACTTCGTGAAGGCAACTGCCTTGGGTGGCGGAGCCATGATTCTTGCAGCGTGCGCTGCGCCGGCTGCACCTGCTGCTGAACCGGCTGCGGCGGCCACCGCCGCGCCAGCGGCCACCGCAATGCCCGAGCCCACTGCCGTTCCGGCAACTGCAATTCCGGAGCCCACAATGGTTCCCGAACTGTCTTCTGCGGATTTCCGCAAGCAACTGCTGCAGATCCCGGGCGTGGGCAAAGGTTCCCCAACGGATGCAGAGTGGCAGAAGGTCGGCGAGATGGTGCTGGGCGCAACAAAGAAGAGCGTAAAGGAAGGCGAGTTTGCCGGCGTAGAGCTCGCATTCTTGGGCCTCAACAACCAGAACCTGCACAACATGCTATTCCGCGGCTTCCTGAAGCCATGGGAAGCCTACACGGGCGCAAAGATCAGCTGGATCGATCTGGCCCAGGCCGACTACAACGCACGGCTGCAGCAATCCATCGCCACCGGCACGGTCGACTTCGACATCGCCGAGATGGGTGCGCCGTTTGAGGGAGACGTCTGCGGCAAAGGCCTGGCATCCGAAATGCCAGACTGGGTAAAGACTCAGATTGAGATGGACGACTATGTCGGGTATCTCAAAGCCCCGGTTGGAACCTGGAACGGCAAAACTTACCGCATCTCCATTGATGGCGATTGCCACAACTTCAACTACCGCACCGACTACTTTGCCGACGCAGATCTGGCCGCTGCGTGGAAGAAGGAAGGCGGCAAGGGCGAGTGGGCAGTGCCCACCACCTGGCAACAGGTAAATGCCATGACCAAGTTCCTCAAAGGCAAAAAGATTGCCGGCCAGGATGCGTATGGTTATCTGGACCCGGCAAAGGGCTGGGGCGGATTTGGCTTTTACTTTTTGGGCAGCCGTGCCACCGCGTACGCCAAGCACCCGGATGACAAGGCATGGTTGTTTGATGCCGACACAATGAAGCCGCGCGTCAACAATCCAGCCTGGGTGCGCGCCATTCAAGATGTGATTGACAGCCTGCCGTATGAGCCGGCGGACCAGTTAAATGCTGATCCGGGCACCACTGGCTTCAACCAGTTTCTGGCTGGAACCGGTTCGATGCTCTCCTGGTGGGGCGACATTGGATCAAACGCAAAGACCAGTGACTCTTCGGTGATTGGTGATGTTTGCGGATTTTCCATTCTGCCGGGATCGGACGATGTCTACAATTCCAATACGGGCAAATGGGACACGCTTGCCACCGGCCCGAACTTTGCCCCGAACATGGCATACATCGGCTGGGGCGTTTATGTGATGGCGCGGGTTGACAGTGATCCGGTCAAGCAGAAGGCGGCGTGGAGTGCTGCGGCACATCTCGGCGGCAAGGACATGGCGCTCTGGTGCGCAGCGTATCCTTCCGGGTTCCAGCCGTATCGCAACAGCCAGTTTGACATTCAAGAATGGGTGGCCGCCGGCTACGATGAAGCCTTCATCACCTCGTACTTGAATTCCGAATTGGATTCTTACAACCACCCGAACGCGGCGATCGAGCCGCGCATTCCGGGCATCTTCCAGTACTACAGTGTGGCGGAGGATGAGCTGGCAAAGATTTTTGCCGGCGGATCCACCGCGCAGGCCGGCGCTGACAAAATCGCCGCAGCCTGGGAGAAGATCACCGACCAGCTGGGTCGCGACAAGCAGATCGAGCTGTACAAAGCTTCACTGGGCATGTAAGCGCCCAACCGGACGCTCCGCACCGCGGATCTTCCCTGCACCGGCTGCTGGCGCTAAGCGCTGGCAGCCGGTGCTTTCATATAGAATAGTGGCAGTTCATAAAACACTTGAGCTTGATTCATGAGCACAGATCGTAACGCAGCCACCCCCCATCTGATTCCGGCCAGCCGGCGCGCATTGGGACGCGCACTAATTACGGTTGCAGGCGCGGGCCTTGCGGGCGTTGTTTTGGTGCAAGCGCTGCACGCCGGCGGCTTTATCGCCATCGGCTTTTCAAACTGGCGCCCGGTTCTTTATGCGTATTTGATTTGGGCGATTGCGCTTGGCGCCGGACAAGTTCTAATGCGTGGAGAAGCCGGCCAGCGCGCTCTGTTTCTGCTTCCGGCAGTATTGTTCACAGTGGCACTGGTGATTTTTCCAACCCTGTTTGGTCTTTACATTGCCTTTTCTGACTGGAATCTGAGTGCATTCGAAGACCACCACTTCAACGGCTTGGACAACATCCGGTTTCTTTTAAAAGACGAGTATTTCTGGAATGCGCTGGGCAACATGGTCTGGTATATGCTGTCCGTGTTCGCCCAATACGCCATTGCATTCGGGCTCGCGCTGTTGCTGAATGCCGAAATTCGCGCGCGCAAATTTTTTCGCGTTGTCTTTTTGATGCCGTTCATGCTCAGTCCCGTTGCCGTCAGCTGGATGATCGGCAAGTCGCTGATGGACTATCGCTTTGGCCCCGCAGCCAAATTGGCGCGCATTATCGGATGGGACAGCCCGGCATTCTTCACCTCGCCCTGGATTGCCCGGATAAGCATCATGGCCATGGCCGCTTGGGTTTCCATACCATTAATTATGACCCTGCTGCTGGCAGGGCTGCAGGCATTGCAAAAGGAAGTTTTAGAGGCGGCCAAAGTGGACGGCGCCAACATGTGGCAATCATTCACGCAAATGACTTTTCCGCTCATGCTGCCGGTCAGCGTCACAGCGATTGTGCTGCGCATGATCTTTCAGCTAAAGCTGGCAGACATTGTTATTAATGTGACCGCTGGCGGACCGGGCGGCGCAACTGACACCATATCAAGTTTCATTTACCGCGAGTATCGCGACCGCTCCAATGTTGGCTACGGAACGATGGTCGCCGAAATTTATCTGATCATAATCATCATCTTTATGACAGTGTTGATGGGCATTGCAAACCGCTGGGTGCAGAAGTACACCGCCGAAAGTTAATGGCAAACCGCCCCCAACCAAACAGGAGACAGCAGCATTGAGCACCAACCACCCCGCACTTTTCCGGGCGCGCGACCATGATGCAGTGCTGCGGGTGAAGCACACCAGCGGGCGCATCCTGATCTACGCCGCGCTGATTTTCTGGACGTTCGTATCACTGTTTCCCATCTATTGGACAATCTCCACGTCATTCAAGACAGCTGTCAATGTTACCCAGGGGCACTTGATTCCTTGGGTGCACTTCAAGCCGGATTGGAAGGGCTGGCGCTCCCTGGGCCTGTCGCCCGACACCATTTTTGCAACTTCCACGGTGCGCGAGGAGTTTCTTAAGCGGTTCGCAAACAGCATTGTGACGTCTCTGGGTGCCGCGTTGCTGGCTGTGATAATTGGATCACTTGCGGCTTATGGGCTCAGCCGCTTCCGCTATAAGTTCGGTTGGATGCGCAATAAAGATATCTCCTTCTTCTTTGTTTCGCAGCTGATATTGCCGCCCGTAGTGGTGGCGCTGCCATTTCTGGTGCTCTACAAAGAGCTGGCTTTGCTGGATACGCGCGTGGGATTAATTCTCGTCTATGCCCTGACCGTTCTGCCAATCGTAATCTGGATCATGCGCGACCAGTTCAACACCATTCCGCTCGAGCTGGATGAGGCTGCACTCGTGGATGGATGCAACTCGTGGATGGCATTTACGCGCATCATGCTGCCAATTGCCCTGCCGGGCATGGTGGCGGCGTTTATTCTGGCTTGTGTGCTGTGCTGGAACGAATATTTCTTTGCGGCGCTGCTAACCAGCACAGATGCAAAAACTCTGCCGGTCATGGTGGCCAGCCAGACCGGCTCGCAGGGCATTAGCTGGTGGTCCATGGCCGCGCTTTCCACTGCGGCAATTGCGCCGCTCACGCTGGTGGGAATATTCCTTGAGAGCTATATCGTGAAAGGCTTGACCGCCGGCTCGGTCAAATGAGGACCTTGCCAGCGGACGCACCCTATCATGCAAAGCGCACTGGGATGTTGCCCGCACTTGCACTGCGACGCGAGCGGCGCATGCTTTATTAGTGACCCACCGCGGACATTATTACGATGAGCAACAATTTCACAAATGTCTTTGGAAATAAAAAGCCGGTAATTGCAATGGTGCATTTGGGCGCACTGCCGGGCACGCCACTTTTTGACAGCGTTGCCGGCCTCACTGGTATTGTTGACGGAGCACGCCGCGACCTCGCCGCACTGCAAGCCGCCGGTTTCGACGCAGTTATGTTTGGCAATGAAAATGACCGCCCCTATGAATTCAAAGTCGACACAGCGTCTACCGCTACGATGGCTTTTGTCATTGGCCAGCTGCGGGCGGAGATTAGTGTTCCTTTCGGCGTCAATGTGCTGTGGGATCCGGCCAGCACGATGGCACTGGCCGCAGCCACTGGCGCAGCATTTGTCCGCGAGATTATGACCGGAACTTATGCCTCAGACATGGGCCCATGGAACCCTGATGCCGGTGCCGCCATGCGCTACCGCAACCGCCTTGGACGGCATGATCTCGCCACGCTCTTCAATATTTCCGCCGAGTTTGCGCATTCACTTGACCAGCGCAGCCTGGCCGACCGCGCCCGCAGCGCGGTCTTCTCCAGCATTCCGGATGCAATTCTGGTGTCCGGCGCAATTACCGGCGAGGCTGCGGCGATGTCCGACCTCGAAGCGGTCAAGAAAGTGCTGCCAAACACACCGGTGCTGGCCAACACCGGCGTCAAGCACACCACCGTGGCCGAAGTACTCAAGGTTGCCGATGGTTGCATCGTAGGCTCGTCCCTGAAGGTGGACGGCAACACGTGGAACGCAGTGGACCCGGCCCGGGCCGCCGAGTTCATGTTGATTGTGCGCAAAGCCCGCAGGGATTGATAGCAATGCCAACTGAAGCATTGCGGGGCGAGCCGCTTAAGGATCGGCTGCGGGCGCTTGTAAGCGAGCTCATGCTGATTCCCGGACTGAGCGGGTATGAGGGCCGCGTGCGCCAGCGCCTCGCCCGGGAACTGGCGGATCTTGGCATTGCTGCGCGCTCGGACCGCTTGGGCAATCTCATCGCGACGATTGCCGGCGATAGCACGGCGCCCAGCGTTATGGTATTTGCCCATATGGACCAACTGGGGCTAATTGTGCGCAAGATAGAGAGCAACGGCCTTGTGCGTGTGGAGCGCCTTGGCGGCGTGCCGGAAAAAGCGCTGCCGTCGCAGGCTGTGCTTTTTTGCATTGGCGAGGGCCGCGATGTGGCCGGTGTAATCGCGAACAAGAGTCACCACGCAACCACACCCGATGAAAAATACAGGGTGCTGCCATACGCGGAGCTTTATATCGACGCTGGATTCGACAGCGCTGCGGCGGTGCTTGGCGCCGGCATCGATGTTGGCACTCCAATTGTGTACGCACCGAAGGTAATGGCGCTTGCCGGCGACCGGATTGCCGGAACTTCCGTTGATGACCGCGCTGGATGTGCGGTAGTGATCGAGGTTGCCCGTGGTCTGCTGCAGGCGCCCCGCCGGCCCACCACGCACTTTGTGTTCTCCGTGCAGGAGGAGTTCAATCTGCGCGGTGCGGTCACGGCCGCTCAGGCCCTCGCGCCAGACATTGCAATCCAGCTTGATCTCATCCTGGCAACAGATACAGCGGACATGAGCGCCCGCGGCGACGTCCGCTTGGGCGCGGGACCGGCACTGAGCACCTATAGTTTTCATGGGCGCGGCACTTTGAATGGGACTATCCCGCACCCGGCGCTGGTCAGCTGCTTCACGGCGACCGCCAAGCAGGCCGGGATTGCACTGCAGCGCAGTGCACATACCGGCGCCCTCACTGATTCTGCATATGTGCAGCTTGTCAATAGCGGCGTAGCCAGCATCGACCTCGGTTTTCCAGCGCGGTATTCACACTCCTCGCTTGAGGTTTGCGATCTGTCTGATCTCGCCGCCCTCACACAGCTGCTCATCGCCGGCATTCAACAAATCGACTCAAAGTTAAGCCTCAACCGGGACGACTACTTGCAGTGAAATATTACCTGGGCATCGATATCGGCACCTTTGAATCAAAAGGTGTTTTGGTTGATGCCGATGGTGTGGTGGTCGCGTCTGCGTCGAAGCCGCACAAGATGCTCGTGCCGCAGGCGGGCTGGGCAGAACATCGCGCACGCGAAGATTGGTGGGGGGACTTCACCCATATCAGCCGCAAGCTGCTCAAGGACAGCCAGGTGCCGGCAGCCGCCATCCGGGCGATTGGCACCAGTGCAATCGGGCCATGCATGCTCCCAGTTGACAGCAACGGTGAGCCACTGATGAATGGTGTTCTCTATGGCGTTGATAACCGGGCTGCCGCCGAGATCTCCGAACTCACCAGCAGCATTGGTGAAGCCGTGGTGCTTGACCAGTGCGGCAATGCGCTTTCCTCTCAGTCTGTGGGGCCAAAAATTCTCTGGCTCAAAAGAAACCACCCGGAGTTGTTTGCCCGCACCAGCAAAATTCTGACGGCCACCTCCTACTTGGTGCACCAGCTAACTGGCAGATTTGTCGTCGACCACTACACGGCATCGAGTTCCGCTCCCTTCTATATGGTGAACGAACGGTGCTGGAGCGATGCGCTTGCCAAAGACATCATTCAGGCTGGCCTCATGCCGGACTTGGCGTGGTCTACAGACATTGCCGGTGCGGTCACATCCAAGGCGGCTGCGGAAACCGGCCTTGCCGCGGGCACTCCCGTTATTGTTGGCACCATCGACGCAGCCGCCGAGGCGCTCAGCGTGGGCGTGCTTGAAAGCGGCGACATGATGATCATGTATGGGTCTACCATATTCATCATCATGATCACAGCGCAGCGGGTTCGCGATGCGCGCCTTTGGTATGCACCGTGGCTCTTTCCACATCAGCATGCCGCAATGTCCGGGCTTGCAACAAGTGGAACCCTTAGCCACTGGTTCCGCGACCAGTTTGCGCGCGACCTTGACCCTGCAAGCGCGATCCCACTGCTTGCCGCTGAGGCGGCGCTCTCTGCACCCGGCGCAAATGGACTGGTGCTGCTGCCATACTTCTCGGGTGAGCGCACGCCCATCTACGATACCCGCGCCAAAGGCATGCTATTCGGCTTGAACCTCACGCACACACGGGGCGACATTTATCGGGCGCTGCTAGAAGGCATCGCCTACGGCACCAATCACATATTTGAAACTTATCTTGAGGCAGGCCAGAATCCGCACAACATTCTTGGCGTGGGCGGCGGAACCAAGAACAAGGTTTGGGCACAAGCAACATCCGATGTCACCGGGCGCACCCAAATAATCCGGAGCAACACAATCGGCGCATCTTACGGTGATGCCTTCTTGGCGGCGTTAGCCGTCGGAGATGCCCAACCAGCCGACATCAAAGCATGGAATCCAATCGCTTCGGAATTTACTGCCAATGCGGAAAATGCTGGCCTGTATCAGCGCCGCTACAAAATCTACCGTGATTTGTATAAAAATACTGGGGAACTGATGCACCAGTTGGACGACTAAAAGTATCCGATCGGTGAATGCGCCTGCCCTGTCACAATTACGCAGCAGGATGCCACCGATTAAAATCCTTACCCGAAGCAGATTAGCGCAAACATTGGCTGGCGCCCGACTGCACTGATCGTGTCAGCCGAATTCTCTGTTACTGCACCGCGAAAATTTTTATTTCTCCAGCGCCATGGCCCCCGGCTCAAAGTGTTCCGGCCGGCCGGTCTGCCAGCTTAGGTTTACCGCCGGCTCGATAATCGCCTGAACTGCGGCAAGCAACGCAGGGTCGGGCGCAGCGTTCAGCAGCGGCAGGCTGCTGAGCAGCTCCGCTTCGGTGCGCGGCCCCAGCAGCGTACAGTCCACGTGCGGATTTTGCACGGCAAATTGAATGGCGAGCCCGGCCAGCGATGCACCTTGGGCACGACAATGCGCCGCAGCCTCGCGGGCAACCGCCTTGATCCGCTCGGCGGCTGGGTGCCAGGGCTGCGGCCCCTGGTCGGTGAGCATTCCCATGTGAGTGATGGAGGCGTTGATCAGGCCGAGCCCCTTGGCCTTGACCGCCGGCACCAGCTCGCTGTTCAGCGTGTGGTTCAACAAACTGTAGTGGCAGTAGGAAAGCGTCACATCCAGATCCTGTGTTTCCACGGTATGGCGCAAGAGCGCCAGCGGGTATCCGGTCACGCCAATGAAGCGCACCTTGCCATCTTTTTTTAGCTGCTGCAGTGCCGGAATGCCTTCATTCAGGACCACACTCTGATCGCCAAATTCAATGTCATGCAGCTGATAAATATCGAGGTGGTCGGTTTTTAAACGCAGCAAGCTTGCCTCGCACATCCGGATGATGCTGGCATACGAGAAGTCGAAGCCGGTTTCAAGCGGGGCATCAAAGCGCCCGCCTTTGGTGGCCAAGACCACTTGATCACGCCGGCCCACGAGCGCCTGCCCCAGCCGATTTTCAGAGAGTGTCCGCCCGTAATAAGTTGATGTGTCAAATAAATTAATACCCTGATCAATGGCTGCGTGGACAAGGCGCGTGGAATTCTCATCCGTGATGCCGCCGTACATATCACCAAGTGACACACACCCGAAGCCCACCTGCGAGACTTGCAGACCAGTTTTGCCAAGTTGGCGGTAAATCATGCTGGCCTCGCCTGCAGCGCCAGCCGGTAAACATGCGCCGCGTTGCGCATAAAAATATCGTCCTGCTGGACGGCGGTCAGATGGCTGGTGGCCGCAACGGCTGCTGCCACCCAGCGTTCGTAGGAGCCGGCCAAATCCACAACCGGCCAGTCGCTGCCAAAAAGCATCCGCCCAGAGCCAAAGCATTGCAGCATGTGGTCGATGTACGGCTGCAGGTCCGCAGGCACCCAGTGCGCGTGGCTTGCCTCAGTAACCAGCCCAGAAAGCTTTACCCACACATTCGGCAGCGCAGCCAGTGCCTGCACTTGCGTTGCCCACGGTTCCATTTGCTGCGCCGCAATTGCTGGCTTGCCAAAGTGGTCGAGCACAAAAGTAACGTTCGGACACTGCTGCACCAATTGCACCGCATCCGCCATTTGGGAATGCACAATACAAATGTCGAAGCTGTAGCCATACTGGGACAGCTGCTGCACGCCCTTGATAAAATCCGGCCGGTTGGCAAACCCCGCGCCCTCTGCCTGGATCAAGCGGCGCACGCCCTTTACCAGCGGGTAGCGCGCAAGCTTGTCCAGATACGCAGTGTTGGCATCCGCACTTTGCTCAAGTGCCGCAAAGGCAACGATGCCCTGAATGCGCGGCTCGCTGCGGGCCAGCTCGGTAATCCACTCCACCTCATCCAAACCCTGTTCCGGCACACAGTCGGCCTGCACAAAAACAATTTTTTGCAGATCGATCGCCTGCGTGGCCTGGTTAAGCTCATGCGGGGTAAATGGGTGCCGGATAGCCGGCACTTCGTCAAGCCACAGGTAGCGCAGCCGCTGCGGCTGCCAAAAATGAACATGGCTGTCAATTACTGATCGCACTGTTGCAACTCCGTACTGCAGAATTTGTGTTAGCCTGCATATTGACCACACAAGAAGGATAACATGCAGCCGAATTTTTTGCGAAGATGGCTACGAGCATCTGCGAGTGCAGGCTGAAATTGAACCTGACAATTTATCCGGGCGACCTTCGCTAGAGCCCCTAGGTTAGATGCTGACTTGCGGAAATAGGAACTACACACGTCTTGTGAGGCGCAAGCGCAGTAAGTTCAGTCTGACGCACTACTAACGCCCAACGAGTTATTTTGGAACGCCGGTTGGGGTGGCT
>QWRL01000042.1 GCA_003670425.1 Chloroflexota bacterium | reverse complement strand
GAAACCGACAATATCAAGTTGTGGTCAGCGGCGCCGGCTGGCGCCGGCGGCAAGCCATCAGCCAGCACATTGGGTATCACCACAATTTTTGCGGCAGACACTCGATGCAGTTCCACCAGCCTGCCGGCGGTGTATACGCTCACAGCAACAACGATGTCCGCCCGCCGCAAAGCAGCCCGTTGCATACTGGAGCGCAGCGCCCAGACCTCCACCCCATGCGCCACAACTACATAGCGCAGCCGTGGCCGCAGCAGGCATGCCAGCCAGGCCAGCGGCGCAAGATTCACATGCGCCACCCAGATGCTTGATGCGCGCACGCCCGCCACAAAAGCTGCCAGCGAAAATTTGCGCCAGTCGCGACCAAATCCGCGCAGCGCGGCAGAGACCGGATGCAGACTGCCGGGCGCATCGTTTAACACCAGCAACTCAACCTGCGCTGCGCTAGTTTGTGCGTGCGCCGCAAGCCGGCGCGCCAGCTGCACGGACACCGCCTGCACACCGCCCCTGCCACCCACTTGGGTGAACAAGCCCAAAAGAAAAGTCACAGCTATTGTGGTGTGGCTGCACAATCCAGCGCAGCTGACGAACGCAGCGCGCTAAACCAGATCATGATTTTCGCAGACCAGCCCATCAGTGCGGCGCATTGAAACCAACAACAGAGTGCGCTGCCGCCACAATCCCGTCCGCCGTATGCGGCACATCCCACTGGGCAATGATCTCGCGCGAGCGCGCGCCATAGGCGCGCCGCAGTTCCGCGTCAGCCACCAACGCCGCGATTGCGTCCGCGCCTTCAATTCCAAAGCGGCTGGCACTGACAACGAAACCATTTTCGCGCTGTCGCAGTAGGTCGTCCGCGCAACCCACCGCATCGCTCAGCACTACCGGCAGCCCAAAGTTCATGGCTTCGTTCACCACCAGACCCCAAGTCTCGTCGTATAAGGAGGGCAGCACAAAAATGTCGGCACACGCATAGGCTGCGCCAATTTCAGTTTGGTTGAGGAAGCCCGCAAAATGAACATCCATCATTTGCGCATCCCGCACTTGCGCCTCCAAAACCGGGCGCAATTCGCCGTCACCGGCAAACAGCAGCGTGCACGCATGTTTTGCGCGCACCGCCTGAAACGCCTGCAGCAGGGCTTGCGGCTGCTTCTTCGCAATCAGCTTGCCGGCAAACAGGATGCACGGGCCTTCGCCAACAATGCCGAAGCGTTTGCGCAGCTGGAGGCGCTGGCCCCTGAATAATTCTGCCTGTTGCAAAAAGAACCGGTTATCTACAGAGTACGGCGCGAAGTGCATGCGCTGCGCCGGCACCCCAAATGACTCGTATAACGAGCGGTTGCGGCTGCCGATATAAAGTGCGCCGGCAATATTGCGCATCAAGGCAGCTTTCATCATATGGGCCGCACCGTGCTTGCCGGATTTAGTTGACTCGGTGCGCAGCAGGATGGGCATGTGCAGCGTGCGCGCCGCCGCAATCGCCAGCCAATGGCTTGCACCATAACCTCCAGGCAGCCAAAGCGCGTCAAACTTCCCGCGCCGCAGCAGGCCAACCACTGCGGGATTGACAACACCCAAAAAGCGCTGCGGATCCGGGCGCAGTGCAAAATTTTGCATGAAGCGCGAAGAATAGCCGCCAAGCAGGGGCGTGTCCCATTGCACGGTGCGGCCAAAGCCGCTGTCGAAGCTGCCTTCAACATTTCCGCGTGCGCAAAAAAAAACTGTGAGGGAGATGTCCGGGCGCCGCGCCAGCTCGCGATAGAGCGGCGCGAAGTATTGGATGGGATGCGAGATCAGCGCCGCCAGCCGCACCGGCATCATCGCACGTTTGCTCGCGTACGGCCTTTTGTGCCGGTCGTTGACAAGGGGTTATCGGGTCGTTACACTGCGCGCGATGCAAAACCGCATAGCGCTGCGCGCCCTGACGCTTCTGCTCGTGGCGCAAGCTGCAATCGCATTGCTGCGCATCGCCATTGTACCACTGGGCTTTGGCGTGGATGAGTACTGGCAGTTTGGCGTGACGCGCCTGATGGCTGCGGGCTGCATGCGCCACGCAGTTGGCTTGCCGCACGCGTACAACGAGCAGCAGAGCGCGCTCGGCCAGGCCATTCGCGATACGTTGCTCGGGCGGCAGGTGCCGCCGCCGTACGCCGATCCCGCACATCCAGAAGTGAGTCCCTGCGCTTATTTTTGGCTGCATGCCAAGCGCGGCGTGGCCTACTACACATGGGCTGCACTGCCCATCGCTGTTGTAAATCCTGTATCGGATCAGCTGGCCTCATTCATGAGCCGCACTGCGACGCTGCTGCTGGGCCTGCTCATGACCGTGGCCACCTACGGTATTACGCACGAGCTCTTTCCAAAACGCAAGCTTTGGGCCATTGGCGCCGCCGCCCTCACCGGCTTCAACCAGCAGCTGGCGGACTTGAGCACCGGAACCAACGCTGATGTTGGTGCGGCGTGTGCGCTGGGCATGCTGCTGTGGGCATTAGCCAGCATCCATGCGCGCGGCTGGAGCGCCACACGCGGAGTAGCTGCTGCGCTGGCGCTGCTGGCATGCTTCACAACCAAAACATCGGCGTGGATTGGCGCGCCATTGGCGGCTATTTGGTTGCTGGCAGCGCTGCCCGCAGCACTGCGGCGCCGTGCCCTCCTGTCTGCACTCGCGGCAGTTGGCGTTGCCATGCTTGCGCTGCAGCCGGTGGACCTGCTGGCACCGGCGCACTGGTTCATCAACAATGGCGCGCTGGTATTGCGCCACCGTCCGCTGCGCTCGCCGCAGCTGACCACATCCGCGCACTCTGGCGCCGTTGGCATGCTGGCCACCCGCAATGACAATGCAGAGGGGTTGGTGCGCGATGACCTGATGTGCGCACCGGATGACTTATGCGAGCGCCTCTACAACGACTCGGCTGATGGCATTGTGCAATATCTGCCTGAGAGTACGGTCCGGCAGCTGCGCGGCAAACTGGTAACAGTCGGCGGCTGGGTGCGCGCCCCGCGCGGCGCAGCGCTAAAGTTTCCGGCGCTTGAAGACCAGCTGGGCAGCACCAGCGCGGAGCTGCCTGCAACCGGGGAATGGGAGTTTCGGGCGCGCAGCATGCGCATTGACCCCGGCGCTGAGCATCTGGCAATGGTGCTGCACCCGGGGCTTGCAGGCAATGCTGTTTATGATGAGCTGGTGGTTGCGCCGGGCGAGTTCAACCCGCTGGTGCCGCCGCAATTTAATAGTGCCGCCGCAACTTCCGGCAGCTGGGATGGTGTGCAGTTTACAAACTTGCTGCGCAATGGCTCGGCCGAACAACGCTGGCCGCGCATCCGCTTCGTGCGCTTGCAGGCTTACGAGCCCAACCAAATGCTGTGGGGGCTGCTGTCATGGCAGCGCACCAGCCAGGTGTACCTGGCGGAACTGCCGGCATGGATCTTCAGCATGTACTGGTCCAGTTTTGGCGGCACGCAGCCGGGCCTTACCCGTTTGCAGCTGCTGCCCTTCGCCGGCCTGACGCTGCTGGCGCTGGCAGGCTTGTTGCTCGCCTTGTGGCGCACCCGCGGCACACCAGAACGCAAGCACCTCTTGCTGTTAGTCGGCACCTGCGCAGTGCTGTGGGGCGTGGTGTTTATACGGGCGGATGTGTGGCCAAACCGCACCCAACTACTAACTTTTGCCGGAGCGCGCTATGGACTGCCCGCTACAATGCCGGCCAGCATTCTGCTGGCTGGCGGCCTGCTTGCAATTCTTGGGCGCAAGCAGCGCCGGCTGGTGCTGGCTGGCGTAATTGTGATGCTCTTCATTGCAAGCACCTACATTTTGATGCGGGTGCAGCTGCCCTTCATTGCCTGCCCGCTTGAGCCCAAAACACAGTGCATGTACGGGCCCGCCTGAGTTAACCCACAGGATTACCGCACCCGCGCAGGCTGCCGCGCAACCAGCAGCTCATCGCGCGGGACGCCTTCAATCCACAGCTCATGCCAGAGCGCAAAGTTCAGCAAGTACCACGAGAGTTCATTGTTGCTGCGCAGCAACGCCTGCACCCGCGGCCAGCGGAAATAATCTGTGCGCTGGCAAAAACCGCGCAAGCAATCGTGCGCCAGTACGCCTAAATCTTCAGCCAGCCACTGCCGCACGGGCACGCGAAACCCCTGCTTTGGGCGGTCAATAACCGCATCCGGGATGATGCCGCGCACGGCCTGCTTCAGCAAATGCTTGGGCTGCAGGCCGGGCAGCTTTACATGCTGCGGCAGCTGCATCATCTGCTCCACAAACACGTGGTCGAGAAACGGCACGCGCGCTTCCACCGAAGTTGCCATGGACATCTTGTCGACGCGCATCAGCAGCAGTTCCGGCAGGCGCATGCGCAAGTCGAGATAGCTCATCCACGTCAGGTAGTCGCGGTTGGGGCTGGTGGCCTCAAACTGCAGGCGCTGCGCACGCACCGGATCATGCGAGGACAAGCCGCGCACCTGCCGCAAAAATCCTTCGGTAAGCAGCGCCTGCTTGCCCGCCTCGCCAAATGCAATCGCGCCGCCCCAAAATAACTCCTCATGCGCAGCCCCGCGCCGCAGGTATTCATGGCGCAGCTCGCCAAGCAGCGGCCGCGCCATTCCGGCAACCGCATGGCGCATGAATCCCGGCAGGCTGCCAAACATTGGCCACAGCGTGCGCTCCAAGCGCAGCGCTGCAATCCAGTGCGCGTAACCGCCAAACAATTCGTCAGCGCCCTCGCCCACCTGCACCACTTTGGTGCCGGACTCGCGCGCCAGCTTGCAGACATAATGCACCGGCACACAAACCGGGTCCGCGATCGGCTCGTCCTGGTGATAAATCATGTCCGGCAAAAAGCGCATGAGATCCTCACGGCCGATGATCACCTCGTGATGCTCGGCGCCAAACTCACGCGCAGCCGCGCGCGCAAAGTTGAGCTCGTTGTACTCCTCCACCCCGGCACCCGCATAGCCGATGGAGAAGGAACGCACCGGCTGCTTTAGCAACTCGGTCATCAACGCCAAATTTGTTGTGGAGTCGATGCCGCCGGAAAGCAGCACGCCGAAGGGCACATCCGAAATCATGCGCAGCGCAATGCTCTCGCGCAGTGTGGAACGCAGCTGGTCCAGCACATCGCCCGGGCTGGCCGGTGCGGGCCCACCGGCAAACATGTTCCAATATTCGTGTACGCGCACGCTGCCGTCGCGGGCAATCCAGGCGCAGTGCCCGGCAGCAAGTTTTTGCACTCCGTCAAAAAGCGTGTCCGGTGCAGGCGGCGTCAGAAAGGTAAGGTAGTGGTAGAGCGCCTCTGGTTTCACCTTGCGCCGCAGCGCCGGATTGGCAAGCAGGCTCTTGATCTCAGACGCAAACATAAAACTGCCATCAGCATGCGCATAGTAGAGCGGCTTCTCGCCCAAACGGTCGCGCGCCAGAAACAATTCCTGCCGGCGCGCATCCCAGATTGCAAACGCAAACATGCCGCGCAAATGCTGCACGCAGTCCGCGCCATACTCCTCATACAAATGCACAATGACCTCGGTGTCGCTTTGCGACGCGAACACATGCCCGCGCGCCAGCAGCGCCGGGCGCAGCTCACGGTAGTTATAGATCTCGCCATTAAACGCAATCCAGACCGTGCCATCCTCATTCGCCAGCGGCTGATGGCCGCCGGCAGAAAGATCGATGATTGAAAGGCGGCGGTTGGCCAGGCCCACGCGCCCGTCCGGCGCCACATAACTGCCGGCATCATCCGGGCCGCGATGCGCAATCAGGTCGCGCATGCGCGTCAAAAGCTCCGCATTCACCGGCGCGCCGCCGCCCACCTGCAGCAATCCGCAAATTCCGCACATGGCTAGTTCACAGCGCAGTCAGCGTAAACCTGCAGCCAATTGCGCGCAATGTTGTCCCACGCAAAGTTCTCCAGCACATACTGCCGACCAGCCGCCGACCGGGCAGCCAGCTCCGGCAACGGCCGCTGTAACACCGCCGCGATTTCTGTTTGCAGTGCCTGCGTGTCGCCAAACTTTACAACTGCCCCAAGATTATTTTGGCGCATAAAATCTGCAAACCCAACGCCAGCAGTGGCGATCACCGGTGTGCCGCAAGCCAGCGCCTCCAGCAGGGTAATTCCAAAAATATCGTAGGTGGAAGGCAGGACATAGACGCTTGCGGCCCGGTACGCGGCGAGCTTCTCAATTCCATCCAAATAGCCAATGAAGCGCACGTGATCCGCAATGCCGAGTGCATGCACTTGGCGCTGCACTTCGCCGAGGTAGCCGTCGTCCGGTCCAACAATTACAAGCAGCGCCTGCGGCATCTGCTTGTGCACCAACGCAAAACTTTGCACCAAGAAATCCACGCCCTTGATGCGGTTGACCCGCGCCAGAAACAACACGATCGGTGTTTGCGCAGCTATGCCATGGCGCGTGCGGAAAGCATCCGGGTCCGGCAACGCTTGGAGCTCCGCCGGGTCTATCCCGTTGGGCCGGATGGCAATGCGCGCCGGCGCCACCCCCAGCGCGATGTACTGCCGGCTTTCCATGTCATCAAGCGCATGCAAGCGGGCAGCCTTGCGCAAGATGCGCTGGCCGTACAGCCTGTCATACACGGCCTTAAGTGCGTAGCGCCCCATGATGCGCGGCAGGCTGCCCTGCGGCGTGACAACGAACGGCTTGCGCTGCTGTTCAATGATTGGCAGCGCAACAGCATTTTGATAGGAGCGGAACTCGTGCAGGTGCACAACATCTGCCCGCGCCACTTCTGCGTACAGATGGCTGCGAAAACCAAGCGGCAAGAAGAGCCGCGACCATGCCAGCCGGTTGCTAATGTTTGCAGCGCGATGAATTTCAACCCCCTCCACAACTTCAAACGCGGGACCAACACGCTGCTGCGCGTCAAGCGCATCGGTGGTGAGCACCACTGCTTGCTGCCCATGGCGCACCAGCGCGCGCGCCAGCTCCCAAGCCGCGCGGCAGGTGCCGCCGTAGGCCCAAGCCGGATAAAAGTAGGGAATGATGTGCAGAATGCGCATCAACTGCCTGCACAACGCAATTTCAAATTATTGTCCGGGCCCCAAACTTCATTGTGAAGGCTGGCCGTTTGGCACATCGTCATGATGCGCCGATTACCTGCCACACTTGTGCGCCGTCAAAATCAGCGCGCAGTGCAAGGCAGGCAGAGGCTTCAAAGCGCGGGCGCTGCGCCCACACGGCCGGCGCACGCCAGCGCAGCTGCTGCTGCCAGCGCTCCGGGTGCGCAAGCGCCTGCGGCACCACCAGATAGGCAATGGCCTGCACGCGCAGTTGCGCACACGCCGCGGGCCGATCCGGATTCATGTAGGCCGCTTCAAGCGCCGGCTGCACACTGCGCAGCCCGTTGGCGCCAATGTAAAACAACTGGTCGCGGATGAACACCGCCGGGCGCTCCGCAATCACGGGAGCCCACTGCCCCTCAAAGCGGCCCGGGTAATTCAGCAGCAGCGCTGTGGGCGGCGTGTTGGCGCGCAGCCAATCGTAGGCTGCAATGTCTGCGGGCGTGGCGAGTGCGCCGGTGATGGCCATCACCCGGCCGTGGCTCCACTGCACCAGCTGCTGCTGCAAGCCGATGCCCAGCGCCAGCACTGCCAGCAGCGCGCCCAGGCTGAGCGTGAGGTAACGCTGCCAGTTGCCCGCGCGCGCAATCCAAGCACCCAGCGGCTGCAAGGCGCGCGCCGCCAGCAGCGGCAGCGGGATGATGGTGGCATGCCACGCGATCCCCAGCGGGTAGAGCACTTGCAGCGGATCCAGTGCAGTGCGCTGCGACCATTGATTTAGATTGCCAAACGAAGAGAGCTCCACAATTGGCAGCAGCCAAACCACGCACCACACATCCAGCCAGTGGCGCCGGCGCAGCGCCCACCAAACTCCAGCCAGCGCCGCCAGCGGCAGCCACACGCCGTTCAAGCCCGCCAGCCACAGCAAATGCTGCAGCTGCGGCGCCTGGCGCTCGTGCACCTCAATCAGTGGCACAAGCGGCAGCACGCGCAGCAGCCACGGCAGGCTAAATGCCACGCCCGCCAACGGCACCCACAACGCCAGGCGCCGGTATTGCGCACCGCTCAGGCGCGGCAACGCCAGCAATGCGGCGCCATAAAACGGCAGGTACCCCATCAACAAATGAATGATGCTGTCCGGGTGGCCAAGCAGCACCGCTGCCAAGCTTGCACCAGCCAGCCCAATGCGCCAGCGCTCCGCACTCGCAAGTGCAAAGTCCAGCAGCCACAAGAACGTGGCCATCAACCAGATGCCGTAAACATTTGTGTATGCGCCATCAAGCAGCGTGGTGAACAGCGCCACCCCGCCCGCACACGCAACGGCTGCCCACCAGCCCGTGGTGCTGCCGCCAAGCTTGCGGCCCAGCGCGCCCACGCCGGCCACAACGCCCAGCGCCAGCACATGCGAGAGGCCCAGCATCACTTCGTGAATGCGGGCGCCGGTAAGGTCGGCCAGCTGCGCGCCCAGCAAGAAGTAACCCGGGGAATAAAACCAGCTGATGTTGGGGAAGAATGGCGCGAGCGTGGTGATCGAGCCACTGGCGCGCACCGTGGCAATCAGCAGGCCGAAGCCTTGCGCATCGGTGTCAAACGGCACCGGTATCAGCAGCGCGGGTGCCAGGTAAACGCTGCCGATCGCGGCCACCAGCAGCAGCTGCCACGGCTGCGCTTTTGGCAGCCGCAGGCGCACGCTGCCGCGCAGCGCCAGCCACAACAGCGCGCCATCCAGCAGCAGCGTAGCCGCAAACTGCCGCCAAAAATGATAGCCGGCTGCGCTGGCGAGGGCCGCATACAACACGGTAAGCAGCGCCAAACCCAGCCCCAGCGCCGGAATGAACTGCAAACCGCGGGTGCGCAACCAAAGGTACAGCAGCACTCCCGGCGGCGCGTACAATGCGCACGCAGCTGCCATTACCCCGGCCACTATCATCGCGCGAGTATAGCATCCGCGTTTTGCGCACCCTGCGTTGACAATCAGCACCGTTGCACATACGATTCAGCAATGTTCATCGTTGATGCGCATGAAGACATTGCGTGGAATGCACTGGCGCTTGGGCGCGATTACAGCCGCTCGGCGCTTGAGATCCGGGCAGAGGAAGCAGCGCGCGATGTGCCGCCCAACAACGGACGCGCCACACTGGGGCTGCCGCAATGGCTTGCGGGGCGCATTGGCATCATCTGCGCCACCATATTTGTTGAGCCGGCACGCAACGGCAGCGCCGACATGGATCCGCACACCTACCGCACGCAAGCTGAAGCCCATGTTATGGCGCAATTGCAATTGGATTACTACCACCGCTTTGCAGACGAGCATGCGCAGGTGCGCCTCGTGCACAATCAACGCGATCTGCAGGCGGTGGCCGCATCCTGGCAGCAGCCCGAGCCGGACGCGCACTGCGTGGGCTTTGTGCTATTAATGGAAGGTGCAGACCCCATCCGTGAGCCGCGCGAAGCCGAGTACTGGGCGGAACAGGGCGTGCGCATCATTGCCCCAGCGTGGAGCAGTACGCGCTACGCCGGCGGCACCGGCCAGCCCGGTCCGCTTACAAGAGCGGGCGTGGCATTGCTGGATGTGATGGCAGACCAGCAGCTCATGCTGGATATCAGCCACCTGTCAGATGAAGGCGTGGCGCAGGCTTTGGATATTTATCCCGGCGTGCTGCTGGCTTCGCATACCAATCCGCGCGCCATCGCTGCGCTGCAATATCCCGAGCGCGCACTTTCGGACACGCACATTGTGCGCCTGGCAGAGCGTGACGGCGTGATTGGCGTTGTGCCTTACAACCGCTTCCTTAAATCTGCGTGGACCGTGGCCGATGGCAAGGCAGTGGTGCCAGTGGGGCGCGTGGCAGAAGCCGCCGACTACATCAGCCAGCTCACGGGCAGCTGTACGCATGTGGGCATCGGCTCAGACTTTGACGGCGGCTTTGGCGCCGACTCAATTCCAGATCCGCTTGACACCGTTGCAGACCTCGCCCAAGTTGGGCCGGCCTTGCGCGCACTGGGCTACAGCGCCGCCGACGAGAAAAATGTTTTGCAGGGCAACTGGCTGCGCCTGCTGCAGCGCGGGCTGCCCGCATGAGTACTGAACCGCCAGCCACGCCTAGCATTGAGCTGAGCCGCATGACGCGTGCCGCAGTGGCAAGCGTGATCTTTGGATTTTTTATTTTCATCCTCGGTCTCTTTCCGGCGATCATCAATCTGGACACCAAGCCCGGCGTTGGCGTGCTGCAGCTGGCCGTTACCTTGTGGGGACTGGGCATGGTGAATGCCGGCGCCGCACTTTGGGCGTACTCCGAGCGCCATCGCGGCGCACCGCGGCTCCTGCGCGAAGACATTGGGGTGCGCCTGATCGCCACCGGTTTCGTCATCTCTGCCTTCTCCAGCCTCGCAGATGTGCTCGGCATCGGCTCGCACAACGCACCGCGGCGCCTGCCCTACCTTGGCGTGTGGCAGCAAACCGGCCTCGGTATTGGTATCCTTGTTAGCGTGCTCGGTTTGCTGCTCTACGCCAAACGCTACAGCCCGGACAGTGCGCCGGATGTGCAGCCGGATGTTGACAATGCCTGAGCGCTGCAGCCGCACTGCATGGCTGCTGCTGCTGGCCGTGTTGCTGGCTGCCTGCTCCACGCGCCCGTTAGCCGTGCCGCCCACGCCCGTCCCTGCCGGCGCAGCTGCAGACCGGCACGTAAGAACTTACGATGCCTTCTGGGATAACTTGCAGGGCAGCTACTTATATCAGGGCAGTGCGGGCTTTGATTTTGAAAAACTGCGCGCTGAAAAACGCCTAGCAGCCTATGCGGACTTGTCCGAGACCGAATTTAGCGGCTTGATGCAAGCGCTCACGGAGCCGTTCCCCGGCGGCTCCGTCACCTACCGCTCGCGCGCCAAGCGCATTCAAGAAGACCTTGCCAATACCATCTCCTATGAAGGCATTGGTGCCTACGTGTCCGTGCTCAAGGAGCCCGATCCGCGCATCGTGCTGCTGGCCGTGGTCGAAAAATCGCCGGCGCAGGCTGCGGGCCTCGCTGCGCATGACGCGATTCTGAGCGTGGACGGGCAGCCGGTGCTGGCCGCCGAAGGGCTGGACGTAATCCAGCGCGTGCGCGGGCCAGCGGGCTCCGTTGTGTCGCTGGATGTGCGCGCGCCAGACGGTGCGCGCCGCACAGTTGATGTGACGCGCGGCCGGCTGGCGGCCGCGGACCAACTGCGCGGCGGATCACTCGGTGCATCACAAATCGGATTTTTGCGCCTGCCAGTGGGAGCGGGCAACGAGCTTGCAACCGCGCTGCCCGCTGCGCTGCAATCCATGGCCGGCAAATATTCCAACGGCTTGCTGCTGGATTTGCGCGTGGCCCACTCTGCGGATGATTGGCCGCTGCTGGAACTGCTGGCAATATTTGGCAACGGCCCCATGGGAAAAATATCGGGGACAAGCGAGCAGACCCCGCTAACAGTTACCGGACAGGATGTGGGCGGGACACAGAAAGTTCCGCTGGTGCTGCTGGTGGGTGCGGAGACGCAAGGCGCGTCTGAGATTTTTGCCGCCGCGCTGCAGGCTTCGCGGCGTGCCGTGTTGGTCGGCCAGCCCACTCCCGGCAAAGTGATGCGCTACAACACCAGCACACTGCCGGACGGCAGCCAAATGTATTACGCCATCTCCTCGTACATCAACCCGGCCGGCGTGGACATTGGGCGCAGCGGCGTCAAGCCGGATGTTGCCGTGCCGGACGTGTGGGATCAGGTAAACGACAAGTACGATCCGGTAATCCTGCGCGCGTTGCAGCAAATTACCAGCGACGCACCGCCGGGTTAATCGCTTCGCTGGTCAGGCGGGGTAACACGCAGCGTGGACGGCTGCGCTGCTGATTGCCCCCTGCCGCAAAATTTGCGGCGGCTGCGCCATGCAATCCACGATTGTTGACGGCGGCGCACCCGGCAGCGCGCCGGCATCCACCAACATCGCAAGCCGCGCACCCAACTGCGCATCCACTGCCGCAGCCGCATGCAGCGCCGGGCTGCCGGACAGGTTGGCACTCGTCACAGCCAGCGGCCCAACCGCTGCCAGCAGCTGCAACAGCCATGCATGCGCCGGCACGCGCACCGCCAATGTGGGCCCGGCCGAAACTTGCTCCGGCAATGCGGCATGCTTGCGCAGCACAAGCGTCAGGGCACCCGGCCAAAAGGCTGCTGCCAGGCGCCGCGCCAGAGCCGGCACTTCAATTGCCACTTGTTCCAGTCCGCTTGCATCCGCAATCAGTATTGGAATGGCCTTCTCCAGCGGGCGCTGCTTTGCGGCATAGAGCGCAGCCACAGCCACCGCATCAAAAGCCACAGCCGCCACGCCGTAGACTGTGTCGGTGGGCAGCGCCACCAAGCCGCCGGCGCGCAACGCCCGGCTGGCGCGCACCAGTGCGTCCGCGTCAGAAATTTTGCAGCGCTCCATTTTTTAGTTATGAACTCCCGCAGTCAAAAAACATACGCGCAATTCTGCAGCCAACCCCTGTAAAAGTTTGCTTGCAAACTTGCCATTGTTAAACTGCACACGCCAGCTGCGTGCGGGAACCAAAGGGCCAGCGCTACGGCCGCAAGCGCGCCAGCAGCTGCCTCAAGCCAGCGCCGCTAACTGCGGCGCCGCTTGCGCGCGGGGCTCGGATGCGCCAACGCCAGCTTGCGTTTGCGCGGCCAGCGCTTGATGGCTGCCTCACGGCGCATGGCGTCCGCGCGGCTGGGTTGCGGCTCCAGATACACCAGCTCCACCGGCATGCGCCGGCGCGTGTACTGCGCACCGCGCCCGGCGTTGTGCGTGCGCACGCGGCGCTCCACATCAGTGGTCCAGCCGGTGTACAGCGTGTTGTCCGCGCAGCGCACAATGTACACAAACGCCTTCGCTGCCATCACATGCCTAGCAGCTGCATCACAGCATTGCGCGCTGGATTCATCAACAAGCCCAGCGGCGTAAAACCAAACTGCTGCGTCAAGTTTCCGGAAAGCACCAAGAGCATCAGCAGCAGCGGACCCGTACGCTCAACGCCGGAAAGCATGTCTGCCAGGTTGTCCGGCAGCAGCCCCAATGCCACCTTGAACCCGTCCAGCGGCGGCACGGGCAGCAGATTAAAAATTAGCAGCACAACATTCAATCCCATGAAAATATAGAGAAACCCCGCCACCCAATCCCACGGAACAAAGCGCGCCAGCAAACCGGAGCGCAGCAATTGCGCTGTAATAAACGCCAGCACCAGATTGGAAAACGGACCGGCAGCCGCCACCAGCGCCATGCCGGTGCGGAAGCCCGTACGGAAGTTGCGCGGATTGGTGAGCACCGGGCGGCCCCAGCCAAAGCCCGCCAGCAAAAACAAAATGGCGCCAAACGGGTCGATGTGGCTGCGCGGGTCGAGGGTCAGGCGCCCGTCAAGGCGCGGCGTGCGGTCTCCCAGCAAGTCCGCAGCCAGCGCGTGCGCAAACTCGTGCACGCTGATGGCAATCACCACGCTCAGCAGCAGCGAGCCCAGATAGAACGGGTCAGGATTACTTAGGAGCAATGGCTGAGCCTGCGCTGCGCTGGATGGCTGCCACAAATGGCACAGCGCCGCTGGTTGAAAAATATGCGGGAGTGAGTGGTACGCGAATGCAAAACAGATCTGCGCTGATTATAATCCGCCGGTGAACAAACCGCTC
>QWRL01000041.1 GCA_003670425.1 Chloroflexota bacterium | reverse complement strand
AAGCGAAAAGCTGGTTGTGCGCACATGGAGCCGGCGGAGCACGATATTTCCGCAGCTTGTGGGGCATACGGTGGCAGTGCATGACGGCCGCCGGCATGTGCCAATTTACATTACCGAAAATATGGTCGGGCATAAGCTGGGTGAGTTTGCACCGACGCGCACGTTCAAGGGTCATGAGACCAAGAGCGCGGTGAAGAGCTAAGGCCATGGCGGAGACTGTTGCACGGGCTTATGCATTCAAGGTGCCGGGATCTGCGCAGAAGGCGCGCTTGCTGGCGGATCTTGTGCGCGGCACGCGTGCGCTGCAGGCAATCACAATGTTGAACGTGATGCCGCAAACTGCTGCGCGCCTTGTGAGCAAGGTCATTCGCTCTGCTGTGGCGAATGCGGAAAACAACATGCGCTTGAATGGCGCGGATCTTTTGGTAAAGACCATCATGATTGATGAGGGGCCGAGCCGGCGCGGCCGGCGCTACGGAGCACGCGGACGGATGAAGCCGATCAAGCACCGGTCTTCGCATATTACGGTTGAGCTTGCGGAAGCCGAGCGTTAGGCAATAGCAGGAAAATATTTGCAATGGGCCGAAAAGTACATCCGGTAGGGTTCCGATTAAAGATTGTCAAGGACTGGCAGGGGCGCTGGTTTGCCAAGGGGCGGCGTTATACCGAACAGCTGCACGAAGACTTGAAGATCCGCGAGAAGATTCGCACCGAGTATGCGCACGGGGCAATTGCGCTGGTTGATATTCAGCGCTTTCCGAACCTTGTGCACGTGACCGTGCACACGGCAAAGCCGGGTGTGTTAATTGGCAGCAAGGGCGCAACCATCAAGAAGGTGCGCGAAGAGCTGACGGTGACTTGTGGCATGCCTGTCAAAGTGGATATTGCCGAAATCACGGCGCCGGATTTGAATGCGGCTTTGATTGCCCAGAACGTGGCGAGCCAGCTTGAACGGCGCATTAGCCATCAGCGTGCGCTCAAGCGCGCCGTGGCGCAGGCCATGCGCGTTGGTGCGCAAGGCATCAAGGTTATGGTGTCCGGCCGCTTGAATGGTTCAGACATGACGCGGCGTGAGTGGGTGCGCGAGGGGCGCGTGCCGCTGCAGACATTGCGCGCAAACCTGGACTACGCACGGACGACCGCGCCGACCACTTATGGCGGCATTGGCGTGAAGGTGTGGGTTTACACAGGCACGGTGTCGGCTGATGGCAGCGCCGAGAAGAGCGAAACGCCTGCGACCAAGCAGGGGGACTAACGAGTTATGTTACTGCCCAAGCGCACTAAATACCGCAAGCAAATGCGCGGCCGCATGACGGGGCGCGCGTCGCGCGGTGCGACGATTGAGTTTGGCGACTACGCATTGCAGGCGCTGGAGCCGGGCTGGATTACGCAGCGCCAGATTGAGGCTGCGCGCCGCGCAATTATGCGCGCGCTCAAGCGCCGCGGCAAGTTGTGGATTCGGATATTTCCGGACAAGCCGGTGACGCATCGGGCGGCTGAGACGCGCATGGGCAAGGGCAAGGGCAGTGTGGACCATTATGTTGCAGTTGTGAAGCCGGGGCGCATGATGTTTGAATTGGCGGGTGCGCCGGAAGATCTGGCCAAAGAGGCGATGCGCCTGGCTGCGCACAAGCTGCCGATCAAGACGCAGTTCCGGATGCGCGAGTCCAGTTTTGGGGCATAGGCTGTAACCATGGCTGAGGCAGAGATCAAGGGAATGGATGCGCAACTGCTGCAGACTGGCATTGCGGACGCGCGCGAGGAGCTTTTCAAGCTGCGCTTTCAGCTGCGCTTCGGGCAGCTCACGGATGTCTCGCGCTTCCGAAAGACGCGGCGCAAAGTGGCGCGCATGCTGACCGAGCTGCGTGACCAGCAATTGAAGAGTGGCGGGGGAACCGACTGATGCGAAATTTGCGGCGGCGGATTACGGGCACAGTGGCCAGTGCCGGAAAAATGGACAAGACGGTTGTGGTTACCGTGGCGCGCACAATGGTGCATCCGCTGTACCGCAAAGTTACACGGCGGGTTGTGCGCTATCTGGCGCATGATGCGGAAAACGCTGCGAAGGTTGGCGACAAAGTTGTGATTGTGGAGTCGCAGCCGATCAGCAAGCAGAAGCGCTGGGCATTGGAGCGCATCCTGCATTCTGGCCCGGCGGCCAAATAGGTTATTGCCGTGATTCAACAAGAGTCTTACGTTGGGGTGGCCGACAATTCTGGTGCGCGCGAGATTATGGTCATCCGTGTGATGGGCGGGTCCACGCGCCGCTATGGCTTTGTGGGTGACATGGTGGTTGGCGCAGTAAAAGTGGCAACCCCCAACAGTGGCGTGAAGAAGAGTGAGATTGTGCGGGCTGTGATTGTGCGCACCGCCAAAGAGTACGGCCGCAGTGACGGGTCGCACATTAAGTTTGATGACAATGCCGTGGTGCTGCTCGATGGCGAGACCACCAATCCGAAGGGCACGCGGATCTTTGGGCCGGTGGCACGCGAATTGCGTGATCGCGGCTTCATGAAGATTATTTCGCTGGCGCCCGAAGTAATTTAGGTTCGATTGGAGTCGATTTAGATGGCAGTCAGGCGCGGGGATTTAGTGGAAGTGGTTGCGGGCAATCATGCCGGCAAGCGCGGTCAGGTATTGAAGATCTTGCGCGTGCGCAGCCAGGTGGTGGTGCAGGGCGTCAACATGCGCAAGAAGCACCAGAAGCAGCAGCAGACGGGCGGGCAGCGGCCGCTGTCTGCGGGCATCGTGGAGTTTGAAGGCCCGCTGCATATCTCCAATGTGATGGTAGTTTGTGCCAGCTGTGACAGCGCGGTGCGCCTTGGCACGCAGCGCGCGGATGGAAAGGTGCAGCGCACCTGCAAAAAATGCAAGACCGTGTTGGACAAATAGCGCATTGCTCATAGATTCTGAAAAAAGATGCCAAACCTTAAACAAAAATACCGCACCGAGATTGCCCCGGTGTTGATGCGTGAATTTGACTTCGCGAATGTGATGGAGGCTCCGCGCGTTCAGAAGGTTGTGATCAACATTGGCATGGGCGAAGCGATGGACAACGCAAAAATGGTGGACGCGGCGGTTGGTGATCTTTCGATCATCAGCGGCCAAAAGCCGGTGGTAACCAAGGCGCGCATCAGCATTGCAAACTTCAAGCTGCGCGAAGGCCGCTCGATCGGCACCAAAGTGACCCTGCGCAGCGCGCGCATGTGGGATTTTCTGGACCGGTTGATCAACGTGGCGCTGCCGCGGCTGCGCGATTTTCGCGGACTGCCGCCGACAGGTTTTGACGGACGGGGTAACTGGACGCTGGGGCTGCGCGACCAGCTGATATTTCCGGAAATTGATTACGACAAAATTGACAAGCAACGCGGCATGGAAATCACAATTGTGACCAGCGCGCCTAGTGACGAGCAAGCCAGGAGACTTTTGACACTCATGGGCATGCCATTCAAGGCAAGGGTGAGCTGATGGCCAGGAAATCCAACATCGCGCGCGAGACCAAGCGCAAGTTTCAGGTGCGTGTGCGCAGCCGTTGCCGGCGGTGCGGGCGTGCGCGTGGTTTCATCCGCCGTTTTGAATTGTGCCGGATTTGTTTCCGTGAGCTGGCCCTTGAGGGTCAGATTCCCGGTGTAGCCAAGGCATCGTGGTAGGGGCCGCAGCACAATGACTATTAGTGATCCAATCGGCGATATGCTGACCCGCATTCGCAATGCTGTGGCGGTGGGGCATCCAGCCACCAGCATGCCCAGCTCGCGAATGAAAGTGGCGATTGCTGAGATTATGCAGGCCGAGGGCTTCATCGATGGCTTTGATGTTGTTACCGAGCCGGAGATGTTTCCGACGCTGCGTGTCAGCCTGCGCTATGTGGGCGAGCGGCGCAAGCGCCGCCCCGTAATTGCGGGTATCGTGCGCGTTAGCCGTCCGGGCATGCGCGTTTATTCAGGCAAGGCCGTGCTGCCCCGGGTGCTTTCGGGAATGGGCATTGCAATTATTTCTACCCCCAAGGGGTTGATGACGGACCAGCGCGCGCGCAAGTTGGGCGTGGGCGGTGAAGTTATCTGCCGGATTTGGTAGGAGCTGCAGAAATGTCGCGCGTGGGCAAGTCTCCAATTGTTTTACCGGCCGGTGTCAAGCTGGCTGTCAGCGGGCGCCAGGTTGATGTGCGCGGTCCGAAGGGTGGTCTTTCACTGCAGTGTGGCGAGGGCGTATCTTTGTCGCTGGCCGAGAACACCGTGACAGTGGCGCGGGTTGATGACAGCCCGTCAATGCGGGCATTGCACGGTACCACGCGGGCGCTTGTGAACAACATGGTCTTGGGTGTCAGCGCGGGCTGGCACAAGGTGCTGCAGATTGAGGGCGTCGGTTATCGCTCCGAGCTGCAGGGCAAGACGCTGGTGATGATGCTCGGTTATTCCCATCCGGTGCGGATCGATCCGCCGGCGGGGATTGATTTTGAAGTGGACTTAAAGGCGCGCACGATTACGGTGCGGGGGATAGACCGCGAGCTGGTTGGGCAGACAGCTGCCAACCTGCGGGCTTGGCGGCCGCCTGAACCCTACAAAGGCAAAGGTGTGCGTTACCTCGGTGAGAAGGTGCGCCGCAAGGCCGGCAAGTCCGGCAAGGCAAAGTAAGTCATGGCACAGCCACTTCGATCAGTTTCGCGAAAGCGGCGGCACACCCGTGTGCGCAAGCGCGTATCCGGCACTGCCGCCATGCCGCGCCTCAACGTGTTCCGGAGCCTGGGCAACATTTATGCGCAGGTCATTGACGACACAACCGGAAAGACGCTTGCGCAGGCTTCAACCTTGGACCCGGCGCTGCGCGATGCGGTTGCCGGCAAGCCCAAAACAGACCAGGCCAAAACGGTTGGCGGTGCTGTGGCAGAGCGCGCCAAGGCGGCGGGAATTGCAAAGGTAGTATTTGACCGTGGTGGCTACAAGTACCACGGGCGCGTGAAGGCGCTGGCTGATGCAGCGCGGGCTGCGGGCTTGGAGTTTTAGGAGAAACCATGACCAGACGTCCACAAGGGAAGCGGCCGCCAGAGCGGCCTTCAGATTATGAAGAGCGCATTGCTGATATTTCGCGCGTAGTTACGGTGGTAAAGGGCGGGCGGCGTTTTAGCTTCCGCACCGTTGTGGTGGTGGGCGACCAGAAGGGCATCGTGGGCGTTGGCATCGGCAGCGCGCGGGCTGTGCCAGACAGCTTAAAGAAGGCTGGTGAGCGGGCGCGGCAAAACCTTAAAAAGATTCCGCTGCTTGGCACCACCATCCCGCATGAGATCACCACCCAGTATGGCGGCGCGAAAGTGTTCTTGAAGCCGGCATCGCCCGGTACGGGACTGGTTGCGGGCGGCGGCATGCGCGCTGTGCTGGAGTGCGCGGGCGTCAAAGACGTGCTCACCAAATCCCAGGGCAGCAACAACACACTCAACGTGGTCAACGCAACCATGGCGGCGTTGCTGACAATGAAGCGCCCGGAAGACGTTGCGCTGCTGCGCGGCAAAGATGTTTCCCAGGTGTCTCCAGTTTGGGCGCGCAAACGCGTTGAACCGAATGGCTAAAAGTGTGCGCGTGACGCTGGTGCGCAGCGCAATTGGGTTTTCCATGCGCCACAAGGCGACGGTGCGGGCGCTCGGATTGCGCCGTCTGAATCACACCGTGGAGCTGGCTGACACGCCGCAGCTGCGCGGCATGCTATCCAAAGTTGCGCGTCTGGTCGAAATCCAGGAAGCCTAGGCAGGAGCCTCGTTGTAATGAAGTTGCATGATCTTAAACCGGCCCCGGGGTCGCGCCACAAGCGCAAGCGCCTTGCGCGTGGCCACGCAGCCGGGCAGGGCAAGACCGCGGGACGCGGCACCAAAGGTGCGGGCGCGCGCCGCGGAACGGCGGGGCGGTTGTATCGTGAGGGCGGCAACCTGCCGTTGGTGCGCAAGCTGCCTTTTAAGCGCGGGTTCACAAATATTCACAAGGTGCATTACACCGCCATCAATCTTGACCAGCTGCAAGCGCTGGAGCTGCCGGGCAAAGATGTGCCACCGGTGACGCTCGCCTTTGCCGGATATGTCAAGGACCCACGCCAGCAGCCGATTGTGGTGCTGGGCCGCGGCAAGCTGCTCAAGGCGCTGAATGTGCGTGCGCATCGGTTTTCCGAGGCCGCTGCAGAAAGCATTCGCAGCGCTGGCGGCACGGTTGATGTACTGCCGCTTGGCGAAATTGGCGTGGCTGAGTAAGGGAATCGGAATCTAAAATGCGCACAGCAGGTTTGCGCCGGCTCTGGACGGCGCGTGATTTACGCAACCGGATTCTACTGACCATTGGTTTGTTGATTCTGTATCGGTTGGCGGCGCATGTGCCGGTGCCCGGTGTGGACCGCGCTGCGATTTCGCGCATTCTGCAGTCTCAAACCGGGGCTGGCAATTTGCTTGGTTTGTTTGATCTGCTTTCCGGCGGCACGGTGTCCAACTTTTCCGTGCTTGCCATGGGCGTTTACCCTTACATCACCGCGCAAATCATTTTGCAACTGCTTGTACCGATTATTCCGGCACTGAAGCAGCGCGTTGAAGACGATCCTGCTGAGGGGCGCAAGTTCATGGAGCGCTGGACTTACTTTTTGGCAATTCCCATGGCCAGCCTGAATGCCATCGGCCAAATCAGGTTGTTCCAGTCGTCGGGTATCCAAGTGCTGCCGAACTTTGGGTTTACGGCTGCTTTGGCGCTGCCGACCGCGACTACCCTGATTACGATGACAGGCGGGACTATGTTTGCGATCTGGCTGGGCGAGTTGATTTCCGAATATGGCATTCGCAATCAGGGCCTTTCATTGATTATTTTTAGCGGCATTGTGAGCCGGCTGCCGCAAAGTGTCGGGCAACTGTGGGCGGACGAAGCGACGCGGTATTTGGCGCTGGCCATTTTCCTTGGCTTGCTGGCGTTGACTGTGTTTGCAATTGTGGTTGTGACGCAGGGGCGGCGCAATGTGCCGGTAATGTATCCCGGCCGGCGGATCGGCCAGCGCCAGTCTATGCCTGTGCGCGGCACACTGCCGTTGCTGGTGAACATGGCTGGCATGATCCCGATCATATTTGCGTCGGCCATCCTGAGTTTCCCGGCCATCATTGCGCAGTTCTTCACCGGCAGCCAGTACGCTTGGGTGCGCAACTTTGCCGTCGGTATGCAAAATTTGTTTGCTGACCAGAGCAATTGGGGCTACATACTGATCTATTTCAGCATGGTTGTGATTTTCTCGTTCTTCTACACAGATGTGTTGTTTCAGCAGCAGAACTATGGCGAGAACCTCAAGCGTGCCGGGGCGCAGGTGCCGGGCGTTACGCGCGGTGCTGCCACACAACGCTATCTGAACCGGGTGCTGCGCCGCATCACTCTGCCGGGCGCGCTTCTGCTTGGTGCGGTGGCAGTGCTGCCGCTGTTGGTGGGTGTGTTGTTTTTCAGCTCTGGCAGCAACGCATTCTTTGCGATTGGCTCTGGCCTGCTGATTGTGGTGGGTGTGGTGAAAGAAATGTTTTTTGGCCTTGAAGCGGAGTTGAAGGTGCGCGGATACGATGAGACGCTGCTGGTGCGCTAGGGGCGCTGGCGTTTGCCGTTTTATTTTGTGATGATTGGCCCGCCGGGTGCGGGCAAGGGCACGCAGGCTAAAGAGCTGGCGCGCTTGTTGGAGCTGGTGCATATTTCAACAGGCGACCTGTTTCGGGATAACATCCGGGCCGGGTCTGCGCTTGGCAAGCGGGTTGAGGCAGTTCTGGCGAGTGGGGCGCTGGTGCCGGATGAGCTAACGATTGAGCTGGTGCGCGAGCGGTTGCGTGCGCCGGACTGTGTGCGCGGTGCAATTTTGGATGGCTTCCCGCGTACGCTGCCGCAAGCCGAGGCTCTGAGCGGGCTGTTGGCAGAGGCGGGCGATAAGATAAGTTTGGCGCCTTACATAAAAGTAAGCGACCAAATACTTGTGGAGCGCTTAACGGGGCGGCGGACTGACCGGCGCACCGGGCGCATTTATCATGTGAAGTACAACCCGCCCCCGGAGGGAGCGGACTTGGAGCAGCGGCCGGACGATGCGGAGCACACAGTGCGCCGGCGGATTGCGGAGTATTACGCGAACACCGCCCCGCTGCTGGAGTACTACCGGAAGGCCGGGGTGTTGCGGGAGTTTGATGGCGAGCTGGCGATTGCCGATGTGTTGCAGTTGATTGTGGCTGCAGCACGGGAGCTGCGGCCCGCATGATTGTGATCAAGACCGCCGCAGAGATTGCCAGCATGCGGCGCGCCGGGCGGGTGGTGGCAACATTGCTGCAAGATGTGGGTGCAAAGGTGCGCCCGGGTGTAACGACGCTGGAATTGGACCAGCTGGCAGGGCAGGTGTTGGAGCGGCAAGGCGCAACCAGCCCGTTTATTGGCTACCAGCCGGCACAGGCGCGCAAGCCGTACCCCGGGTACACCTGCATGTCTGTGAATGAGCAGGTGGTGCACGGTGTCCCAGGCACCCGCCGCCTGGTAGACGGGGACATTTTGACAATTGATTGCGGCGCCCTGTTAGATGGATGGGTGGCCGACGGGGCGTGGACGTTTGCAGTGGGAACAATTGGCGCGGAGGCGCGCGAGTTGTTGCAGGTGACCGAGCAGGCATTGTATGCGGCGATAGCAGCGAGCCGCAACGGAAACCAGAGCGGCGATGTTGGCGCCGCGATGCAGAAGGTGGTGGAAGCGCATGGCTTCAATGTCATTCGCGAGCACACCAGCCATGGAGTGGGGCGCGAGTTGCATGAAGATCCGCACATTCCCAACCACGGCAAGGCGGGCACGGGGCTGCGCCTGCGGACGGGCATGACAATTGCGATGGAGCCGATGGTGCTCGCGGGGCACTACGCCACGCAGCTGCTGGATGATGAGTGGACCGTGGCTGCGAAGGACGGCCGGCTGACGGCGCATTTTGAACATACCATTGCCATACAGGATGGCGATGCAGAAATACTTACGCGGCTCTAAGTGATTGGAGCCCGGATAGAGGAGATGGCGGATTATGAAAGTTTCAGCTTCGGTGCGGCCCCGCTGCCCCAAGTGCAAAATTGTGCGCCGGCGGCGGCGCGTGTTTATTGTGTGCGAGAACCCGCGCCACAAGCAGCGCCAGGGTTAAGCGCAGCAGTGGCTAGCATAAAGGTGAACTATGGCACGAATTGAGGGCGTCGAGCTTCCACGCAGCAAACGCGTGGAGATTGGCATGACCTATATTTTTGGTGTCGGACTTTCCACTTCACACAAAATTCTTGCTGCGACCGGGATAAATCCGGACACGCGTGTCAAGGACTTGACTGAGGCGGAGGAGGCTAAGCTGCGCGAATACATCACCAGCAACGGGTTGCAGGTGGAGGGTGACCTGCGGCGTCAGGTGCAGCTTAATATCAAGCGCCTCGTGGAGATCGGCTCCTACCGCGGGCGGCGGCACCGCACCAATTTGCCAATGCGCGGCCAGCGCACGCGCACCAATGCGCGCACCCGCAAGGGCACCAAGAAGACGGTGGCCGGGCGCGGCAAGAAGCGTGGTGCACGCAAGTAGCACGGGGGAATTAGGGTAAATGAAATCACAATCCAAACCTGCGCGCCGCAAGCGCGAGAAGCGTGTTGTTCCGCGCGGGCGTGCTTATGTGCACGCCACGTTCAACAACACAATCGTAACGTTCACGGACCAGCAGGGCAACACGCTGGCATGGGGCAGCGCCGGCAAAACCGGGTTCAAAGGATCGCGCAAGAGTACGCCGTACGCCGCGCGCGTTGCAGCCGAAGAGGCATCTAAGGCCGCCAAAGAGCTTGGCATGCTGGAAGTTGAAGTTTTCATCAAGGGTCCCGGACCGGGGCGCGAGTCTGCGATTCGTGCGATTCAGTCACTGGGCATCAAAGTGCGGTCTATCACTGATACCACGCCCGTTCCGCATAACGGGTGCCGGCCGCCCAAGCGGCGGCGCGTTTAATTTCAGGAGGGTTTGGCTTAGCATGGCAAGGTATACAGGTCCGGTTTGCAGGTTGTGCCGCGCAGAGGGTGAGAAGCTCTTCCTGAAGGGCTCGCGCTGTCTGACGCCGAAGTGTGCGTTTGAGAAGCGCCCGTTTATACCGGGCGCGCATGGCAATCAGTCAACATTCAAGCGTAAGCGCGATTCTAACTTTTTGCTGCAGTTGCGCGCCAAGCAGCGCGTGCGGCGCACCTATGGATTGCTTGAGCGCCAGTTCCAGCATTATTACGAGGCGGCTGCCGCAATGCGCGGTGTCACCGGCGTGAACATGCTGCAACTCCTGGAGACGCGCCTTGACAATGTTGTCTACCGGCTAGGCTACGCCCAAAGCCGTGCGCAGGCGCGCATCTTGGTTTCGCACGGCCACTTCACTGTGAATGACCGGCGCATCAACGTGCCGTCCGTGCAGCTGAATGCCGGTGATGTAGTGCGCGTGCGCCAGTCGTCGCGCGCCAACGGCTATTTCAAAGAGGTGTCTGACTTGGCGGAGGTGCGCTCCACGCCCGGCTGGCTGAGTCGCAATATTTCTGATTTGGACGGCAAAGTGTTGCAGCTGCCGCTGCGCAACGAGATTGACACGCCGGTGAATGAGCAGCTGGTTGTGGAGTTTTATTCGCGCTAAGCCCCAAGGCTTGCAGCGGGAGGATTGATCATTGATTACTATAAGTGGTTTTGCAACTCCAAAAATTGAGCGCGACCGTGTGGCGCGAAATTATGGGAAATACAGCATCGGACCGCTCGAGGCGGGCTATGGCATTACGCTGGGGAATGCTTTGCGGCGGGTGCTGCTCTCTTCGCTGGATGGCGCAGCGATTACCTCGGTGCGCATTAGTGACACGTACCATGAGTTCACTGCGGTGCCGGGCATGCGCGAAGATATGCTGCAGGTAATGCTGCATCTGCGCGATCTGCGCTTGAAGCTGCTGGAAGGCGCGGTGGCGCGCTTGTACCTGAAAGTTCGCGGCGAGGGCACAGTAACTGCGGCGGACATTATTTGCCCGCCGGAGGTTGAGATCATCAACCCCGAGCTATATTTATTTACGATGGATGGAGAGCGGGCGAAGTTTGACATGGAGCTCTCTGCCCAGCGCGGGCGCGGATTCTCCGTCGGCGAGGAGCGCGGGCGCCTGCCAATTGGTGAGCTTCCGGTTGACGCAGTCTTCAGCCCCGTGCGCAAGGTGAACTGGGATGTTGAGAGCGCGCGCCACGGCCAGAACATTGGCTTTGACAAACTGGTGATGGAAATTTGGACAGACGGCACCATCAGCCCCGAGGATGCCATGAGCGGCAGTGCGGCGATCCTGATGCATCACTTGCGTGAGATTTCGGGCGTCACCGAGGAGATGATGGCGGGCGTTGAGACTGATGAAGCGGTGGCGGTAAAGGGTGTGGGCGAGCTTTATGAGCGCTCCATTGACACGCTGCAGCTTAGCGTGCGCGTGTTCAATGCGCTTAAGCGATCTGGTATTCATACCGTTGGCGAGCTGGTGGATTATGTGAAGAAGAGCCCGGATGCTATGTTGTCGATCCGGAATTTTGGCGAGAAGTCGCGCGATGAGCTGCGTGACAAGCTCGTTCTGGAAGGTTTGGTGGATGCCGAGTTCTTCGCAACCGAATCGCCTGAGCAGGAAACTCCGTCATGAGGCATCGTATTGCCGGGCGGCGGCTGAATAAGAGTGCTGCGCACCGCAACTCCATGCGGCGCAGTTTGATGAAGGATGTCATTCAGCACGAGCGCATTCAGACAACCGAAGCCAAGGCGCGCGCAGTGCGCGGCGAAATTGAGCGCATTATCACGATTGCCAAGCGCGGGCGATTAACCGGCGACGCCGTGCGGTTGGTGCATGCCCGCAGGCTTGTGATCAGCCGCATCGGCGATCAAGCGCTGGCCAAGAAAGTGTTTGACGACATTGCGCCGCGCTACGTGAACCGCGCCGGTGGGTATACGCGGATGCTGAAGCTGGAGGCGCGGCGGGGCGATGCTGCGAAGCAGGTGTTGCTCGAGCTGGTAGAGGAGTAGCCGTCGGGCGGAATGGGTCGCTATCGGGCGCTGCTGGCCTATGATGGCACGGATTTTTGCGGGTATCAAAGGCAGGCCGCGGGGCGCAGCGTGCAGGGAGAAGTTGAGGCGGCACTTGGGAGAATTAGCCATCAACCAGCCGTGACTGTGTTGGCTGCCGGGCGAACAGACAGTGGTGTGCATGCCAGCGGGCAGGTGATTGCGTTTGACTTGGATTGGGTGCACGGTGCGGAGCGGTTGTGTGCGGCGATAAATGCACACTTGGCGCTGGATGTTGCGGTGCAGAAAGTTGAGGTCGCGGGTGCTGATTTTCATCCGCGCTTCGCTGCGAAATTGCGGCGGTACGAGTACCAGATTTATAACGCGGCCGTGCGACTGCCGCGCACAGCGCGCAGCCACTGGAATGCGTGGCCGGAGCTGGATGTGAAGTTGATGGGCGCGGGCGCGAATGCGCTGCTCGGCGAGCATGACTTTGCAACATTTGGCACTGCGCCAGAAGGTGGCGGCAGCACAGTGCGCACGGTGACGCGCGCGGCATGGTCTAGCGATGGTGCTGTGCTTTTGTTTGAGATTGCGGCAGACGGCTTCTTGTACCGCATGGTTAGAAGCATTGTGGGTTCGCTGTGCCAGGTTGGTTGGGGGGCATGGCCTGTGGGAGAAATTGAGAGACGGCTGGCAGCCTGCGACCGGAAACTTTCCGGGAGCGCTGCGCCGGCGCATGGGTTGAGTCTTGTAGCAGTGGAGTATTGAGGTATTGTGGTGTATAAAACTTACGCAACCAAATCAAGTGAGGTGGAGCCCGTGTGGTTCGTGGTTGATGCCAGCGGGCTTACGCTCGGGCGTCTAGCTACGCGCATTGCGGTAATTTTGCGCGGCAAACACAAGCCGATGTTTAGTCCGTCGCTGGACACGGGGGACTTTGTGGTTGTCATCAATGCTGAGAAGGTTATTGTGACCGGCGACCGCCTTGATCAGAAAAAATATTACCGGCACTCCCTTTATCTGGGCGGGCTGAAGGAAATAACCTTGCGGCGCCTGCTTGAGACCCACCCCGAACGCGCACTTGAGATGGCCGTGCGCGGCATGCTGCCCAAAACGCCGCTGGGGCGCCAGATGCTGCACAAGCTGAAGATCTATTGCGGCGGGGAACATCCGCATGCTGCGCAGCAGCCGACGGCAATGCCGGTATAGTTGGCGCGAGGATTAATTACATGACTGACCAGCAATATTACGAAGGTGTGGGACGGCGCAAGCGCAGTACTGCGCGGGCGCGTTTGTTCCCGGGCGGCGCGGGCAAGATGACCGTGAATGATCTGCCGGGCCGTGAATACTTTGACCGGCTGGGTGATTACGACTCCGCTGTTTCGCCTTTGCGGGCGACCGGGACGGAAAAGCAGTTTGATATAACGATTGTGGTGCTGGGCGGCGGGATAACTGGCCAGTCCGATGCATCGCGGCATGCAATTGCGCGTGCGCTGCTCAAGATTAACGAGGAGCTGCGGCCGCAGCTGCGCAAGGCCGGGCTGCTAACCCGTGATGCGCGCGAGAAGGAGCGCAAGAAGCCGGGCCTTAAGCGGGCTCGCAAGGCGCCCACTTACACAAAGCGTTAGTGCTCAAACTGCCGGTTCCAACCGGCAGTTTGTTTTTACATAGGCGCTTACGTTAGCTTGGTGAAGTTACAATTGCCGAGTGTCCATGAGCTCCGATATTTTGATCACGATTGTCGGCTTGGGTCCGGGCGCGGGGGGTAT
>QWRL01000040.1 GCA_003670425.1 Chloroflexota bacterium | reverse complement strand
GGCGCCTGCGGATGTGGGCGGTCCAAAGCCGGCGCACGCTGCACGGCCTGGCCGGCCTCGTGCGTGCGGCCCAGCTCCAGCAGGCTGCCCGCAAGGCGGGCGTACGCCGGCGCAAAGCGCGGGTTTACCAGCACGGCTTGGGCAAAGGCGCGCTGCGCGCCTGCGAAGTCTGCCTGCCGAATCATAGCCAGCCCGTTGGCCACGCTGAGCCAGGTGTCATCCGGCGCAAGCTGCAGTGCGCTGCGCAGGGCGCTATGCGCGCCGGCTATGTCGCGCGCTGTCAGCAGTTCTTCAGCTTGCTGTACGGCGCCAAAGAGCGCGTCGGCGCTTGTGCTTGTGTCGTCCAGTTCGCGCACACGCGGGCCGTGAATGTGCACCATCTCGTCCGCCAGCTTGAAGAGCTGCGCAGCCAGCGCACCGCGCCCGTCGCCTTGCGCCGTCTCCGCCACCAGCCGCATCAGGCGCACAAAGTTGCGGTCCAGCTCCGGCTTGTGCTGATGCAGTACGGTGGTCAGGTCCGCATCCTGCAGCTGGCGCAGGATCAGCGCTTCCGCAGCGGCTGCGGCCGTGGCTGCTGCAACCGCGCCGCCCAGATTTACTGCGTCGGAGCGTGCAGCGGCCGCTGTTTGCAAATGCAGCAGGCGCTGTGCAGCGGGCTTGTAGTTGGGTACATTGTGCAGCGCGCGCTCATAACAGAACAACGCATCGTCGGCTTTGCCGCGGGCTAGCACGCAATCGCCTTGCGCCACCAGCACATGCGGGTCGTTGGGCAGATCTTCCACCAGCTGCGCCAGCAGCTTCTCTGCCTCCAAAAACTTGCGCTGATCCACGCGCACCTGGGCCAGCACCAGCACCAGCTCGGTGCGCCCGGTGTTGAAGTCAAGTGCGCTCTCCAGCAAGGCTGCGGCTTCATCCAGCCGGCCCAGCTGGCGCAGCGCAGCGCCCAGGCGGTGCACGCTGTCAAAATCATGCGGGTCACCGCGCAGTGTTTGCTGCAGCATTGCAGCGCCTTCCGTGAGGCGCCCGTGGCGCAGGTGCAAGCGTGCCAGCTGGCGCGCGGCCGCCGTGTTGGCCGGGTCCGCCTGCAGCAAAGCCAGCAGCTGAGCTTCTGCCTCCACATGGTAGCCGTCCAGCTCCGCAATTTTTGCCGTGCTTTGAATGGCCAGCTTGGCATTTGCGGCGGGGTTCTGCATGCTGTCTGCCTGCACACTGCGGTACAGCTCCGCAAGCTGCTGAGCCTGAAGGGCGGCGGAATATTGCGCTGCAATGCGCTGCGCGAGTGCGGCGCGCTGCGCTGTGCGCTCGCCGTGGCCGGCATACGCGCGCAAGACGGCAGCGCCAATTGATTGCACACTGGCGGGATCGCAGTAGTACGCATCTGCGCCCAGATATTCCTTCTCGCCGCCGCGGTCTCCCAGCACAATGCTGCAACCGGAAAGTGCTGCCAGCAGTGCGGCGCTGGGCGCGGACTGCCACCAGCCCGGCAGGGCAAACACACGCGCAGCTGCCAGCGCGGAATGCAGCATGCCAGCCGGCAGGCGTTCCAGGAACAGCGTAGTGGGCGCGGCGGCTTGCTCGCACTTGCGCAGATACTCCGGGTAGGGCACCGGCCCCACAATCACCACCGGCAGATCTGTGTTGCGCAACGCATACAGCAGCAGCAGCTGGTTGTTGCGCGGCTCCACAGAGCCAAGCACAATCACAAAGTCCCGCATGCCGTAGCGCTCTGTGAAGGCATCCGGCGCAGCCGGCTGCGCTTGGGCGGGGACGCCGGCGCGCACAACGGTGGCCGGCACATGCGCTGCCGCCAGCTGCCGGTTGAGCAGCGCCAGTTCGGCAAAGCTATCTGGCGCAAGATGGCGCGCCAGGTTGGTTACATCGCGCTGGTCGTGCAGGTACACCAGGCTGGCCGGGTTCAAGTTGTAGCGCGTGCGGCCTTCCACCAGCAGTGATGACTCGCCGATGCGGCGCAAGTAGGCGCGCGTGTCAGTGTCCTCGCTGCTCTCTGAGAGCATCTTGCCAATCGCCATCTCCGCCCACAGCGATTCGCTTTGGTCCCAGTGGTGCGGCGAGAGCACTACCGGCACGCCGTCCGCCTGCAGCGCGTGAATTTGCTGCGCGGTGACATCCGGCGCTTGAATGCCATGCACATGCGCCACGTCGTATGCGCGCCCGTCGGGGCGCCAGTCCACGGATACATCGGCTTGCATGCCGGCGGCACGCAGGCTGTCGCGCTGTGCCAGCAGTGCGCTAGTCTCCGGGCCGGGATTGATGGGCGAGTCCGGGTGGCCAACGAGCAGCACCCGCATGGCGTTGCTGGCTGCGGCCGGGTGCTGGCTGCGCGCTGCCAGCGGGTGGGCTGCTGCCGGGCGCCGGCTATGCAGCGCCGCAATGCGCGCGCCGAGCTGCGCGGCAGTGGCCTGCGGCGTAAAGTGCGCCGCCATGTGCTGGCGCGCCAGTGCACCGCGCTGTGCGCCGGCTTCCGGATTTTCAAACAGCGTGCGCATGGTGCGTGCCAGCTGGGCGGCATCCGGCTCGGCCCAGCGCAGCCCCTGGTACATTGCCAGCCCCTGGCCTTCGGAGCGCGCTGCGTCGGAAACGGGCAGCAGTTCATAATCCAGCAGGTGGCTGTTATCCGGCAGCATAAACGCCGTGTGGCCGCCCCAGCCCGTGGCTACCGTTGGCAGCCCCATCGCCATGGCTTCCATCAACGGCACGCTCCACGCATCGCCGCGGGTGGGCAAAACAAATGCGTTGGCTGATGCGTACAGGGCGGGGAAGTTTTCTTCGCCCAGGAAGCCGCTGGGCACAATGATGCGCGGCGCTTGCGAACGCGGACAGCCCAGCGTGGCGAGGAACGCGTCCAGCTGCTCCTCAATGTATGCAGTGCCCAGTGTGTCGCCGCGCGGCGGGCGCAGCAGCAGGCACACGTTGTCACTGCGGTCGAAGGCTTGCACGTAGGCGCGCAGCAAAACGTCCCAGCCCTGGCGCAATGTCCATTCGCAAACGGATAGAAAGGTGTAGCCCTGCTGCCCGTCAATTTGAATCGGCGCGGTGCGCGCAGGATCGTAAAGGCGGCAGTCGATGCCGGGCTGCAGGGCGTGCACCTGCTGCGGCTCCACGCCGCCGGCAATTAGCGCGGCGCGGCTGAATTCGCCCGGCGTCCAAATTTCGTCCATGGATTTGCAGTACTGCGCCCAATGCGCGGGCGCCTGCTCGGTTTCCGCATACGCAACGGCCGCATACGCCAGATGGCCGGGGTTGTTGCGGCGCAGCTCGGCGTATACATTTTGCGGGCTGAGGCCCACTGTGGGCTGTGCCTGCGCCACATACACAGCCTGCTGGTCCGGGGCCGTTTGCATCACATCCCAGCGCATGCGCGCCGGCGTGGAAAGCTTGCCCAGAAACTCCGGGTCTTTGCCCAGCGTGCGCACGCCAATATCGTGCCCCGCAGCATCCAGGCTGCGCACAAAGCTGCGCGCCAGCCAGCCCTGATCGCCGTAAGTGAAGAGCGGTGCTGCCCACTTGCTGGCCGGGCGGGTGTCGCTGCCGGGCATGGGCTGCGGGCGCACGGCCTGCTGGTGTGCGGGCTGCTGCTCTGTGAGCGCGCGCAGGCGCGGCAGCATGGCGCGCGCGGGTGCATCCCAGTTAAAGTGCGCCTCCAAATGGGCGCGCGCAATTTGGCCGCGCGCCTGCGCTGCGGCCGGGTTGGCATGCACCGCGCGCATAGTTGCAATCAAGTCATCCAGGTTCGGCTCGGCCCAGTAGTGCCCCTTGTATATTTCAGAGTTGCGGTTGTCGCGCCAGGCCGCCTCGGAGACGGGCGACAGCTGGTAGTCCAGCAGATAGCTGTTCTCCGCCGTCATGAACTCAGTGTGTCCGCTCCAGCCCGTGGCAATCGCGGGCACGCCCAGCGCCATGCTTTCCATGTATGGCAGGCCCCAGCCTTCGCCGCGCGTGGGCAGCACAAACGCATCCGCCGCGCGGTACAGGCGCTGCATCTCCACCGGCGAAAGTTTCTGGCTGATTACGATGATGGAAGGCGCACTTTCCGGGGAGCGCCCGAGTGTGCGCAGGTATTCGTCCACCTGCTGCCGAATGGAAACCTTTTTACGCCCGCCGTGCGCCTTGATGACGAGGCACACATCATCACTGGCGCTGAACGCCTTTATGTAGCCGGCAAGCAGTACATCCCAGCCTTTGCGCAGGGTCCACTCAAACACAGATAGAAACATGAAGCCCTTGCGGCCATTAATTTCCAGTGGCTGCACTTTGAGCGGGTTGTACTGCTGCATGTCCAGCCCCATCGGCACCACGGCCAGCTTGTGGGCTTCAATGCCACAAGCTGCAAACGTATCGCGGTTGAAGTGCGTGGGCACCCAAATTTCATCCATGGACTGGCAGGCGCGCACCCAGCTGGCGGGCACGCGGTCCGTCTCCAGCATGGATGCGCCCACGTAGGCCAGATGGCCGGGATGCTGCAAGCGCTGCGTGGCAAACACATTCTGCTGATCGGTGGGTGAGACGGGCAGGTTGTAGGTTACGTGCACCCCGGGTCCCACACGCTGCTTGAGAATTTGCGCCCAATCTCCGGCAGACTGTGCGTCCAGCAGGCGCATGTAATTCGGGTCGGTGTTGAATGGCTCAACTTCAACCTGCACGCCGCTGCGCACCAGCGCTTGCACGCTCGCGCGTGCCACTGTTGCGTAGCCGTCAAAGCAAAGCAGCGGCGCAGACCACTTGCTGTGCAAGTGTGCGTTGGGATTAGCGTTTACAGGCATGTGCACATGCCGGGTGGTGCGTTGCCGCTGGCGATTGCGCGGAATCCGAATGGCGTTGCGAGCGCCACATGAATCCAGCAAGCCACGGGGCTGATGGAAAGCTCCATGGCAGGATTTAATCACGCGCCCGACATTCACTCCATAAAGCCGGCGTAAGCCGGCGTTGAAGCGCGCGTAAAGCTAAATTTTTGGCGGGCGGGTCAGGAGGTTGTGGAGGCGGCCGGTGCGTCTGCCATCAATGGCTGCTGCTGCACTGCCAGGCACCACAGCATGTTGTGCCAAAGTGCCACGGGCACAACGGGCGCGGGCAAACGCGGCAGCTGCGGGCTTGCTGCGGGTTGGCGGGTGCGCAGCACATGCTCTTCAAGCAGCCGCATGCGCTGCGTGCGGATGCGCATTTGGTGGCGCGGGGTCAGCATCAGCTGCCGCTGCCCAACTGCGCAACTTGGGAAACTTTACTGCCAACTTTGCCCAATGCTTCCATGCGGCGCAGGGCGGCCAGGCCGTTGCCGCGCAGCGCCGCAGCGCGGTAGAGCTCCAGCGCCTGTGCCGTGTGGCCGGCTTCCACTTCGCAGTCCGCTGCAAGCATGTATGCGTCACCAGAAAACGGCTGCGCAGCGCGCGCAGCCACGGCCAGCTCTGCGGCCGCCGGCCAGTTGTGGGCCGCCATCGCCGTGCGCAGTGCCGCAAAATCACGCCCGCCGGCAGCACTCGCCGCCAGTGCACGCAGGCGGGGCAGCATGCAGTTTGCGCCAGTCTCGGGCGTGAAATCGCGTGCAATCCAGGCGCGCGCAGCCCGTCCGCGGCGGGCGGCAGCTGCGCGGGTTTCAAACACGTCCCGCATAATTCGAGTCAAATGTTCAACCGAAGGCTCGGCCCAGTTGAAGCCCTTGTATTGCACAGTATTTTCGTTTTCGTTCCAGCCCGCCGCGCTAACCGGCGCAAGCTTGTAGTCAAGCATGTAGCTCACATCTGAATTCATAAAATCCAGCTGGCCGCCGAAATTGGTGGCAATTGTGGGCAGGCCGGCAGCCATGGCCTCCATGCACGGGATCGCCCAGCCCTCGCCGCGCGACGGCAGCACAAATGCATCCGCGGCTGCGTACAGGCGCGGCAGGTCCTTCGTCGGCAGGTCTTCGTTGAGCACAATGCAATGCGGCAGGCGGCCGGTGTCAAAGCCATGCGTGCGCGCAAATTCCTGAATGCGCTCGTGCAGTGCCGCGCTGCTATGGCTGTCATAGGCGCGCAGCACCAGGCACACATCATCCGCTGCAGAGAACGCAGAGAAGAAAGCGCGCAACAGCACGTCCCAGCCCTTGCGGTGCGCCCACTCAAACACGGACAGAAATGTAAAGCCGCGCTGGCCCGCAATCGGCAGCGCCTCAAGCAATGCGCGGTTGTACAGGCTGGCGTCAATGCCCGGGCGCATTGCAAACACGCGCAGTGGATCATGGCCGGAGCGCACCAGTGCATCGCGCACAAATTTGCTCACCGTCCAGGTTTCATCCATCGCATGGCACGCCGCCACCCAGTCGGCGGGCGCGCCGTCCACTTCCGTGGCCACAAATCCCACGTAGGCGTTGTAGCCCGGGTTGCGCTGGCGCAGCTTTGGAAACACCGCCTCGCCTCGGTTGGAGACGGGCACATTGTGCACAACAAAAACGCCTTTGCGCACCGGCCGGCGCTCCAGCGTGCGCCATGCGTTCAGCTCGCTTGCGCTCAGCTGGTTGATGTAAAAAGTGTTGGCGGTCAGATCCACCGCGCGCACGGGTACGCCCGCGTTGTGCAGGCTGGTGATGTCGCTGCGTCCGCGCCATGCATAGCCGCCGAAATGAAAAATGGCCGACTGAAATGTGACCGGCAAATCTTTAAGCAGGGTGGTGGCGGCAGCGCTGCTGTGGGCGCGGCGCGCGGGCTGCGCGCTGAGGGCTTGCAGCCGGGCTGCGATGGCTTTTGCCACGCGCGGCGGCCCCCAATTTTGGTGCAAGTCCGCATGCCCGCGTGCGCCAATTTCGCGGGCGCGCTGCGGGTTGGCTGCCAGCGCCTGCATCAGGTGCGCCAGGTGCTCGGCGGACGGATTGGCCCAGCGGTGCCCGCGGAAGTGCGGGTTGTGATGCAGAAACTCGGGGTCATCCATTTCCACCAGCCCGTCAATGTCCAGCAGCAGCGAGTTGGCGTCAGTCATAAATTCTGTCGAGCCGCCCCAGCGGGTGGCAATGCATGGCACGCCCATCGCCATCGCTTCCATGTACGGCAGGCCCCAGCCCTCGCCGCGCGTGGGCAGCACAAAAGCATCGGCAGCTGCAAACAGCGCCGGCATCTGGTCCGCATGCAGGTAGCTGTCCAGCAAAATGATGGTGGGGTCGCGGCCTTCTTTCCAGTTCAGCTCGCGCAGTAATTGCATCAACGGTGCCCGCGCAGACTGGCCGTCGCCGCTGTATACGCGCAGCGTCAGCGATACATCATCTTGCGCCTGAAACGCGCGCCGGTAGCCTGTGAGCAGCACATCCACGCCTTTGCGCACGCTCCACTGGAACACGCTCAGGAAGTTAAAAGTGCGCCGGTTTGCAATGGGCAGGGGGCTGGTATTGCCCGGCTGAAACAAGCTCAGGTCAATCGCCTCTGGAACTATCTGGAGCTTCTCCGGTGCAACGCCGACGCGCATGAATGTCTCTTGTGCAAAGCGCGAAGGCACCCACACCTCGTCCATTGCATTGCACGCGTGCACCCAGGCAGCGGGCAGGTTGTTGGTCTCAAATTTTGTGGCGCCCACGTACTTGTGCAGGTTCGGGTGCCGTTCGCGAAACGCGCGAAACACATCAAAGGTGGTGCCGGGCCGGATGGGCTGCTCGTAGCACACGCCAATGCCGGTCGATACAGCGGTCTGCGTCAGGCTTTGCAGCAGCTGCTTGTCTTGCGGGTTCAGGCCCTCGCATTCATCCGAGTGCAGGTCATTGGGCAGCAGGCGCAAGCGTGTGCCGCCGCGTGCCAGTCCCAGCACAGCGGTGCGGCAGGCGGTGGCGTAGCCAGTGTAATCAAAGATGGGCGACTCCCAGATGACGGGAAGCTGGCCGGCTGCTGCTGGGAGTGCGGGGGGTGTTGGCAAGCGGTTGGGCTGCATGCTTTAGTTTGGCAGGCACACCAGCTGCGTAAGAGTCTCACCGGCAGTGGGGTGGTACTCAAACTGCTGGTCGGACCCGCGCAAGTAGTCGGCCATATCCAGCACGCGGTAGTTGTAGCTGCGCAGTTGAGCCAGGTATTCGGCCGGGTCGGATTCGTTCATGTTGCGCAGGCAGTATGGGTTGAACTCCGCGAGCAATACTGGCCGGTCGCGCTGCAGGATGCGCTGCATGCCGCGCAAGGCATGCGGCTCGGCGCCCTCAATGTCAATCTTCACCAGCCCGATGCGCTTGTCCGCCGGCACGGCTTCATCCACCGCCACTTGCGGCACTGTGAGTGCCACCATCCCGGTGGTGATGCTGGCGCCTGCGTGGTGGGGCGTAAACATGTGGCCCATGTTGCCGAAGGGATTTGGGTTTGAGAAGATGGTGATGCTGCCGCTGGCTGCGTGGCACGCTGCCGCATGCAGCTGCACCGAATGCTGCAGCTGGTTCTCTGCGCAGTTGCGCTCCAGCAGCGCAAACGCAGAGGGGAATGGCTCGAAGGCATGCACACTGCCGCCCGCCGGGCCAACCGCAGCCGCCATCAAGACAGTGAACAGGCCGATGTTGGCGCCCACATCCACGCAGTGCATGCCGGGCTTGAGCAAGCCAGCCAGTGCGCCGAGCACCTCCGGCTCGTAGCGCCCCAGCGCAATTTGCAAACCCACGGTGCGATCCTTCAAATAAAACCACAGGCGCAGGTTGTCGGGCAGCTGCGCCATCACTGCGAGGTCGGAGTCCGGCATGTCATAGATGCGCGCTTGAAACTCCGGCGCGCTGAGCAAGGAGCGCACGTAGTCGAAGAGGTTGCAGCCCGCAAGCCGGTCGCGGAAGGCGTCTACACCGTCAAACTCCGGCAGACGGCCGAGCAACTGGCGGTAGGAAAACAAAACATCAAGCAGCAGCGGCGTGTCCGGCGCGCTGTTGCCATTGGCCAGCAGCGCCTGCAGCTCGCGCATGAGCGCAACGGAAAGTGCGTTATCCATGGTGCGGGAGTGGTTGCCGATTGCGCGGGGCTGGTTTGCTGCACAGTTGCATGGCTCAGAGTTTAGAATTTGTGGCGGCGCGCCTCCGTAAACGATTTAGTAAGCCGCGATTAATCCGGCGTGAACGGGCGCGCGGTTCGCGCTTGCAATCCAGCTAACAGTCCGCATATGTTGTGCGCTGCATTGCGAGGGCGGATGCACAAGGCGCGGTTGCGCATGCTGCGCGCCCGCCATCGGCGTGATCGCTAATTACAAATCAAAAGGGGCGGGCTGCCATGGTTGGCAGCCCGCCCCTTTTTCTAACCAAAGGGTGGGGCGGGCAGCCGCACCGGCTGCCCGCCTTTCCCGTGTTAGTAGTACGGATCGAAGTCTGTTGTGAACTCCGGAGCAGGGATTGGCCAGTCCGTTCCGCCCGCAATACCCCAGGTTGTGACCATGGGCACTGCATCGCTGGACTGCTTGATGAACCATTGCGCCGTGGTGGGCCGGTACACCGCCAGGTCGGTGCTGCCATCGGCGTCATAGTCGCCAATCATCGGTATGTCTGTGCTGCCAGCAATCCCCCAGGTACTTACCTGTACCGAGGAAGTACTGCTCTTCAGCACAAACCATTGCGCAGTTGCCGGCTTGTATACGGTCAAGTCGGTTTTGCCGTCAGCGTCAAAGTCTGCCGCCAGCGGGATGTCATGCGCCGTGCCACTGCCCACCGCCGTGCCCCATGTGGTTACCTGCGCCAGGCCGTCACTGGACTTCTTGATGAACCACTGCGCCGTACTTGGACGGAACACCGCGTAGTCAGTGTTGCCGTCGCCGTCATAGTCACCCGGCACCGGCACATCGCCGCCATTGGCGAGGCCCCACGTCACCACATCCGCCACCTTGCCGGTGCTGGAGAGGTAGACGAAGAACTGTGCCGTGCTCGGGCGGTAGACCGCGCGATCGGTCTTGCCATCGCCGTCGAAGTCTGCCGGGACGGCTATGTCTCCGCCACCCGCCAGGCCCCACACCATTACGGCTGCGGTCTGGTCTGCAGACTGGCGCACAAACCATTGCGCCGTGGCCGGGCGGTAGACGGCGTGGTCCGCCTTGCCGTCGCCATCGTAGTCCCCGGTTACAGGCACCTCATGCGAACTGCCGGCGCGCGCCTCACCCCATGTAACTACGCTGGCTGCCGCGGTAGAGGAGTTGCGCACAAACCACTCCCCGCTTGTGGAGCGGTACACGGCATGGTCCGAGCGGCCATCGCCGTCAAAGTCTGCACCCGCGTTTGCGCCGTTTGTGTCCAGTACCCGCACAATAACGGTGTCGATGCTGGTAGTACTGTTCCCACTGCCTTGGAGCTGGTAATTTGTATCCGTGCTATAGGCGCGGTGCGAGATAGTGAAGGTTTCCGCGCCTTCGATAAAGTTGTCGCGGAAGCCGTTCACCGTCACGGTTTGCGGCACGGCATAGTTGACGGAGGTGAATGTGAGTGTGGTTTGCACCAATCCCACATCCTGCCCGCTGACGGTCAGGGTCACATTTACTTCTGCACTGGGCTGCGTTGTGAGCACAATGGTATATGTGTCGCTGCCACCCTCTTTCATCTTGGTAGAGCCGTTGGACTCCGTGATTCTCACGCGCGTGTCGTTGTCACGGATGCGTGCAAGCGTGCTCGACCCGGATGCCGCAGTAGATAGGCCAACGATTGTCACAGCATTGTAGTTGCTGTCCGAGCTGGCCGCTAGGAAGGTAACCATGCCGGTGTGCGTGCCCTCAACCGTGGCGTCGTCCACCGCTCTTACGGTGACGGTTTGCGGCGACGAGTAGTTGCTTGAGGTGAACAGCAGGCTGACCGGCATTACAGTCAGCTGCGAGCTGTCGCCCATTGTGATAGAGACCTGCGAGGTGGGCTGTGTCATCAGCCGCAGTGTAAAGGTGTCGCCACCGGTGTCGCCTTCCTGCACATCGATGCTGCCGTCAGTATTTGTGAGCAGCACACCGGGGTCGTTGTCCACAATATTGATGCGAATCTTGTCCACCAGCAAGCCGTTAAAGTCCAGGTCGTTGCTTTGCACTGCGAAGGTGACAATCGCATTGTGGTCGCCTTCAGCCGTGGAGTCGTTGACCGCAGTGAAGTTCACCTGCTGCGGTATGGTCCAGTTGAAATTGTCGAAGAACAGCGTCACTGTATTGGTGACGACCGTGCTGACCGTTCCGGCGAGGATCTGCTCCGCGGTACCGGTGGTTATCTGCACCTGGCGGGTGGCAGAGATGTCGGTGACCGTCACGGAAACTCTGGAGAGCGGCTGGGTGTTGATTGATATGGTGATGCTGTCCGTGCCGGTGCTGCTGCCCTCGGTAACAATTGTGCTGCCCGCGGATTCTTCCCGGGTTACCTTGCGCAAGGTGGCCTCATTTGTGACGGCTACATCTGCGGACATTGTGGCAAGGCACTGGTTGGTCATGTTGGTTACGCTAACGCCACTGGCCCGTCCGCCATAAAGATTGCTGTTTGGCGAAGAAGTGCTGTTGAACGTACGGTTGGCAGTGCCGCCCGGGTAAAAGTCATTGACGTCTCCGGAATTCCCGCTGGATATGCTGTCCAGATGGGAGAGGGCGTCTGCCTCAACCAAATCTACCAGCTTGTGGGCTTCATCATTCATCGCCACTGTGCCGGAGCTGTTTACCGTCTCAGCCACGGAGTAGATGAGCAGACCGCAGCCGGGAAGGCCCACATCATAGCCAACGCGCTGGCGGTTTTCCATCAGGAAGTACTCGCCCTGGCCGTATTGTTTAGTGCCGTCGCTGCGGCCGATGCTTACATCCCGGTTCCAGTCCAAGCCTTGCGGATTCTCGCGCATTTGCACAATGCGCTTGTTGGTTTCCACCTGGCCCAGCGCCACATTCTGCGTGCCGGAGATGCGTTCGGGTGTTACCCAGTTCATATACCATTTGAGGAACGCAGACGGGTGCGCCGGCGACGAACCCTTGTAGTTGTTGATGTCGCCTGCCACGCATGTTGCGGCAGTGGTGCTCTTGCACATGCCTTCATCGGTGTTGGGCAGCTTGCGGTTGAAGAAGCCGCTGCCCATCAGGTCATAGACGCCCAAGCCGTAGCCCTGCACCGTAGCCGCGCTGTCTGTGTCATACATTGCCGGCATGCCGAGGTTGTAGCCCATTAGCTTGGCAAAGATGCCGATGGTGGCATCATGCTCAGCCACCGTGGCGCTGCAGTGGCGCTCGCCGGCAATCATGTAACCCTTGGTGCCAACGCTTGTGCCATCCACCGTCACTGCTGTGGCCAGAGTGGAGCGATGGTTCCAGACTGTGTTGATGGCAGTTGTACCGCACACCGTGCCGTACTCGGCTTCATAACCGGCCACTACCACCACCAGCTCCAGTTCGTTGACGGTCAGGATGCCGTCGCTGTTCTGGTCATAGTCGTTGTAGTTCACGTAGGCGTTTGACGCGTTGATGGCATTTGCTACGATGCTCTCGGCTGCTACGCCATGGAGACTTTTAGAACTTTGGTTCAAAGGAACTACCGTGCCGGAGCTGGTGGTCGTGTTGGCGATCGTAAGCCAGCCTACAACACCGTCATTTGCAGCACCGTGGGCCTCGTATCCGCCCATCAGGCTCAATTGATTGTAAGACACTTCTTTGAGGTAGTGGCTTACGCTGTCAGTGGGACCAAAGAACTTTTGCACCCAGCTGTTGGCGCTGGTGCCCAAGCTTGCCTGGTTAGCAGACTGCACCAACAGGATCAGCGTGCGATGCACACCGGAGTGGCCGGGATACGAGATGCCGCTGATGCCGGGCAGGTTTATGAGGCCTGGGTCCGGAATGCCTGGTGCGGCAAAGGCCGGCGCGGCTGCGCCGAAGGCCGTTGTAAGCCCCAGCGCAAGCGTGAGCGCCGCAATGAGACGCAAGCCCCAGCGCCCTACGCGCCGGCTGGCAGCCGATAGTTGATTTTTTGATTTCTTTATCATGATACTAGTCTCCTTTTCCTGAAAGGATGCTCCTGTCTTGGTCCGTTTGAATGTTCACTAATGCGCCGGTGTGGGCGCCGGAACCTTGCAAGGCTCCGGCGCTCACAGCCGATGTGCTTGTCGCTGTACTAATTGGGCACCTGGTTGCCATCAAAGTCCGGGGCCGGCAGCGGGTAGTCCCGGCTTCCAGCCTCGCCCCATGTGACTACATATGCCTGCCGATAGTCGCCGTCCTCAAAGCTGGTCAACTTCACAAACCATTGCCCGGTTGAGATGCGGAAGACTGCCTTGGCGCGCTGGCCATCCTTGTCAAAGTCAGCCACCACTGGCACAGCGGTGGTGCCCGCTGCACGCCACGTCACCGCACTGGCTGCGCCGGTGAGCGAGAGATACGAGAACCATTGGGAGGTTGAGGGCCGGTACACCACGCGGTCCGCCTTCTTGTCGCCGTCCATGTCTGCCACCAACGGGATGTCGGCGCCGCCGGCTTCGCCCCATGTGTTTACAGAGGTCGCCCCATCAGATGAGCGCTTCACAATCCACTGCGCTGTTGAGCGGCGATAGATTGCAACGTCTGCCTTCGTGTCGCCATCAAAGTCGCCGGGCACTGGAACCTCGCCGGCCGTCAGCTGCACACCCCAGGTTTCCACCTGTGCTGTGCCCGTGGATGATTTGCGGATGATCCACTGCGCCGTGGAGGGGCGGAAAATCGCCCGGTCCGTGACGCCATCGCCATCGTAGTCGGCCGGTACGGGCACGTCGGAGCCGCCCGCCAGCCCCCAGGTGGTTACAGTGAAGTCGTCATTGAATGAGCCCTTCACAAACCATTGGGCTGTAGCGGGCCGATACACGGCCGGGTCTGAAAATCCATCGCCATCGAAGTCGCCATTCACTGGTACGTCCGCACCGCCGGCAATGCCCCAGGTGATCGAACCCACAGCCTGGTTGTTGGCCTGGCGGTAGACCCATTGGGCGGTGTTGGGCCGG
>QWRL01000004.1 GCA_003670425.1 Chloroflexota bacterium | reverse complement strand
GTGATCATCAGACAACGCAGCTTGCTTACCCTCAAACAAGACGAGCCCGTCACTCGGACGGGCTCGCAATTACACTCCTCCAAACCTGCAGCCTGTTAGAAAATTCCGCGCACCGAGGTTTCGACGAAACGCATTAAGGGGCCCGGCACAATGCCAAAGACGAGCGTTCCGGCAGCGGTAAACCAGATGGTGAAGTTCAGCGCGCGCGGCAGAAGAGCCTCGCCCAAGCCTTCTTTCATCCACATCACTACGATCACGCGCAAGTAGTAGTAGGCAGAGATCAGAACTGTAACCACACCCAGCAGCACCAACCACGTATAGCCCGCCTCCAGTGCTGCCCGGAACACATAGAACTTCGCCACAAACCCAATCGATGGCGGCAGCCCCGTCAGCGACAGCATAAAGAGTGTCATGGCTGCGGCCAGCGCGGGCTGGGTGCGGCCGAGGCCAGCGTAGTCTGCCACATCCGTGGTCATGCGCTCCGGTTTCTCAACCGCCAGCACCACCGCCCACGTACCCAGATTAGTGAGGGCATAAGCCCCCAAATAGAAAATCGCAGCACCGGCCGAAAAGTTTGACTGGGCGCCCTGCGCATCAATCAGGGCGGCCACGGCCACATAGCCCGCATGCGCAATGGAGGAGTATGCGAGCATGCGCTTCATGGATGTTTGCGCAATCGCAGCCACGTTGCCAAGCACCATGCTCAAGGCAGCCAGCGTGGCCACCACCACACCCCACTCTGCAGCCAGCGGCGCCAGCGCGTCAAACAACACCCGCACCAGGGCAGCAAAGCCGGCCGCCTTCGCGCCAACCGACATGAATGCCGTCACAACCGAAGGCGCACCGTCATACACGTCCGGCGTCCACATATGGAAGGGGACAGCCGCCACTTTGAAGCCCATGCCCACCATGATCAGGCCCACGCCTGCCAGCAACAATGGCGACCCCGCGCGCCCTGCATCCAGCGCAACACCGATGCCGGCAAAGCTGGTGGCCTGTGTCGCGCCATAGACCAGCGCAATGCCGTACACCAGGAACGCAGATGAAAAAGCCCCCAGCAGAAAATACTTGAGGCCCGCTTCCTCCGACTCAATGCGCGGGCGCCCAAAGCCTGCCAGCACATACAGCGGAATGGACAACAGCTCCAGCGACAAAAACACGATGATCAGGTCTTTTGCCATGCCCATGGCCATCATGCCCACAATCGAAAACAGCAGCAGCGGGTAAAACTCGCCGCGCTCAAGATCGTGCTGGCGCAGGTAGTTGAGCGCCATCAACACAGACAGCATGCCCGCGCCAATGAAGATGAAGTTCATCAGCGTGGAGAAGCCGTCAGTGGCAAGCGTACCGCCGAAAGCTGCCTGGCGCGAGCCCTGCTGCGCGCTGACCAGCACCAGCGCAATTGCAAGTCCCGCAAACGCCAGCCAGCCAGTTACAGTCTTGTGCGTTTTGGGAATCCACAGATCCACCAGCAGCAAAGCACTCGCCCAACCTGCAAGGAACAACAGGTGCACTGCTGCTGCCAGATTCAAATCCGGAAAAGTCATGCTGCTAAATCCGTTGGCGCAGGCGGCGCAACTGCCAAACTGTAGGCTGCCGCAACAATCTAGCGCGCGGCAATGCCGGCCGCACTAAACGAGTTTGCAAGATCGCCCACCGAGGACTGGATCAAATTAAAGAAAGGCTGCGGGTACAAGCCAATCCAAAAAATCAAGACCAGCAAAGGCACCAGCACCAGCACTTCGCGCCAGTTGAGGTCAGGCAGATTCTCGTTCTTGGGGTTGGTAATCTGGCCCAGAAACATTTTCTGAAACATCCACAACAAGTAAATCGCCGCCAGAATTACACCAAACGCCGCAACAATTGTGTAAACCGGTGAAGCCAGCGCCTCCGACCCAAACGCACCCAGCAGAATAGTGAACTCGCCCACAAATCCGTTCAGGCCCGGCAGGCCCATGGAAGACAGCACCACGATCAACATCAGCGTGCCATACACGGGCATGCCCGTCCACAAACCGCCGAACTCACCCAAGTCGCGCGTGTGCCGGCGTTCGTAGATCATGCCCACAAGCAAGAACAGTGCACCAGTGGAAAGACCGTGATTAACCATCTGCAGCACAGCACCTTGAATGCCCTGGGTATTTAGCGCAAACAAGCCCAGCATCACAAAGCCCAAGTGGCTCACTGATGAGTACGCCACCAGCTTCTTTACATCGCGCTGCGGGTAGGACACGATTGCCCCGTACACAATGCCGATCACGGCCAGGGTTGCCATCAGCGGCGCAAAATACAAGGACGCATCAGGAAAGAGCGCCAGGTTGAATCGCAGAAAGCCATAGGTGCCGAGCTTTAACAGCACACCAGCCAAAATCACCGAGCCGGCTGTGGGCGCCTCCACATGCGCGTCCGGCAGCCAGGAGTGCAGCGGCCACATGGGCACCTTGATGGCAAAGGCTGCCGCGAACGCCAGAAACAGCCAGCGCTGCATGCCGGGATCGATGCCGCCGCGCGCCGCCAGCTCCGGCACAGAAAATGTGCCTTGGTAGATACCCAGCCACAAGATGGCAACCAGCATCAAGATGGATCCAGCCATCGTATAAAGAAAGAATTTCAGCGCGGCATAAATACGGTTGGAGCCGCCCCAGATCCCAATCAGAAAATACATCGGCACCAGCGTAAATTCCCAAAAGATGTAAAACAAAAACAGATCGAGCGAGAGGAACACGCCCAGCATGCCGGTCTCGAGCATCAGGAAAAAGATCATGTATTCTTTAACGCGCTCTTGAATGGCGGTCCATGAGCTGAAGATTGCGATCGGCGTCAGCAGCGTGGTGAGCAGCACCAGCAGGATGCTCATGCCATCGAGGCCCAAATGGAAATTGATGTTCCAGCTGGAGCCCACTTGAATCCAGGGCACAACCACAGTCAGCTGTTCGCCGGGCACACGCGCATCAAACTGCGCCAGCATCACCAGCGACAGCGCAAAGGTGGCGAGCGAAAACACAACCGCCAGCCAGCGAATGAGATCTTTTTGCTCGCGGTTGATGAACAGCAACACCACTGCGCCCAGCAGCGGAAAGAAAACCACCAGCAAAAGGGTGGAGGATAAAAAGTTCAGAATTTCCATTATGAAGAATGCCTCATGCTTTGATGCAGCGTTGCGGGGCTAAATGCTCCGGCTCACAAAGTAACCCATCACGGCCACTACGCCGAGCACCACGCCCAACGCGTAGTTGCGCACGTAACCGGTCTGCAAGCGCTGCAGGTTGCGGCTGCCCACCACCCGGACGGCGCCCGCCAGAGCGTCGAACAGGCGGTCAATGACGGTTTTGTCCACCGGTCCGGAAAGAAATGCTGCCAGCATGCGAAAGCCCGCCGCCAGCACTGAGTTATGAAAGCCGTCATGCCAGAAATTCCAATCCAGCGCAAAGGCCAGGCTGCGCGCACCGCGCTCAAACGGGCGCACGATCACAGCGTCGTACAGCTCATCCACAAACCACTTGCCGCGCAGAAACCCAAACATGGGCCCCAGCGCCGGCTGCAGCGCGTCTGCAGCATCCGCGGTGGTGCGTGGCGCCAGAAAATAAACGCGGTAGCCAAGCCCGATTCCGGCCAGCGCCACCAGCGTGGAAATGCCAGCCACCAACGCGTTGAACGCGCCGGTTTGAAAGAACTCGTGTGTGTGCTCCAGCCACGTACCCAGCGCGTGCCAGCCCGGCAGGTTCAGCAAACCACCGAGCACAGACAGCAGTGCCAGCACCACCAGCGGTGCAGTCATCAGTGGCGCGCTTTCATGCGCATGCGCAGCAGCCTCAGAACGGGGCGCACCAAAGAACACCAGGATGATCTGGCGCGTCATATACAGCGCAGTGGAAAGCGCCGCCAGCGCCAGCAGCACGTACACCAGCACACCATGCCAGTGCCCCTCCACCATGCCAACGTGCCACGCATCCGCAAGAATCTCATCCTTGGACCAAAAACCCGCCAGGGGAAACACGCCAGCCAGCGCCAGCGCGCCGATTAGATAAACCCAAAACGTCACCGGCATCTTGCTTCTCAAGCCGCCCATCACGCGCATATCCTGCACATCCACATGCGCATGCGTGGCATGCGCACCGTGCTCAACGCCATGAATAACCGAACCGGCCGAAAGAAACAGCAGCGCCTTGAAGAACGCGTGCGTCAGAAGATGGAACATGCCGGCCACATAGCCGCCCAGCCCCACCGCCGCCACCATGAAGCCCAGCTGGCTGATGGTTGAATACGCCAGCACGCGCTTGATGTCATATTGCGCCAGTGCAATCGTGCCTGCCATGAACGCCGTCGTCGCACCCACCAGCGCCACCACCATTTGCGACACGGGCGCCAGCTCAAACATCACCGCCGAGCGCGCCACAAGATAGATGCCCGCTGTGACCATGGTGGCTGCATGAATAAGCGCGGAAACGGGAGTGGGGCCGGCCATCGCGTCGGGCAGCCAGACGAACAGCGGAATCTGTGCCGACTTGCCGCACACCCCAACCAGCAGCAGCAGCGTGATGACGGTTGCCAGCCCGCCGGCTGCAGCCCCTTGCACAGAAAAATAATCCGCCACCGCATCAAACTGCAGCGAGCCCACCCGCCAAAAGATCATGAACATTGCCAGCAGCAAGCCGAAGTCGCCAATGCGGTTGACCACGAACGCCTTGCGCCCGGCACGCGCATTGCCCGCACCCGCCTGCGGCTCGCCGCCAACGCGCGCCGAAGCGCTCGGCTCGCCGGCGTCATACCAAAAGCCAATCAACAAGAACGAGCACAGGCCCACGCCTTCCCAGCCCACAAACAGCATCAGGTAGTTGTCCCCGCCCACGAGCACCAGCATGGCGGTGATAAAAAGGTTGAGGTAGATGAAGAAACGCGCAAAGCGCGCATCACCATGCATGTAGCCGCTGGCATAAATGTGGATGAGCATGCCCACGCCCGTCACCAGCAGCATCATGGTCACCGACAGGGTGTCCACGCGCAACTGCCACGGTGCCTGCAGCTGTCCCACTTCGATCCAGTTTGCCAGCAGCGCCAGATGCGCATGGTAGCCGCTGCCGGCCAGCGCCAGCGCCTGCAGGACGGCAACCCCAAATGCGCCGCCCACCGCCGCCACGCCAATGATGCTGATCCAGCGCTCGTTTAAGTAGCGCCCAAAAAGCAGATTGAGCAGCACGCCGGCAATCGGAAACGCAAGCACCAGCGGGGCAAGTTCAAACATGGCCCGCTTCTTAGCCGCGCAGCAAATTGAGCTCGTCCACGTTGATGGACGCGCGCGTACGAAAGATGGCAACAATCATCGCCAGGCCCACGGCAACTTCCGCCGCCGCAACCGTAAGCACAAACAGCACCATGATCTGGCCGTCAAGCTCGCCAAACTGGCGCGAGAACGCAACAAACGCCACATTCGCCGCATTCAGCATCAATTCAATCGACATAAAAATCACCAGCGCGTTGCGGCGCACCAGCACGCCCAGCGCACCAATGCCAAACAACACCGCCGAAAGCGCCAGATAGTAGTTGACCGGGATCATGTGCGGCGCGACGCGCGCGGCAAACGGCGCCGGCGCTCCTCCACTGCCGTCAGCACCACCACGCCAATCATGGCAACGAGCAGCAGCAACGATGTAAATTCAAACGGGAACAAATACTTTGTGAACAGCAGCAGGCCCAGCGCTGCCGGGCTGCCATAATCTTGCGGTTCAGCCAGCACTGCGGCCGGCGCAGCGCCCTGCGCGAACACGTAGCCGGCCAGCGCCAGCAGCGCCAGCACCAGCACCACCGCCAGCGGCTGCTGCCAGCGCAGCCGCTGCTGCGGCGCCGGCAGGCGCTCTCCGCCCAGCAGCATGATCACAAATATAAACAGCACCATGATCGCGCCGGCATACACGGTAATTTGCAGCATCGCAATGAACGGCGCGCCAAGAATTAGAAACAGCACCGCAACCACCGTAAAGTTAATCACCAAAAACAATGCCGAGTACACCGCGTTCTGGCTGAGCATCATGGCCAGCCCGGAGGCCACGGCCACCGCCGCCAAAACCGCAAAGATTATTAGGGGAGCAGCCGTCATGTCAGTCCGGGTTATGCATGTCCGGAATGGAACGGTTGAAGCTGCCCGGCGCCACCTGCTGCGGCGTGTCCGGTGCGCCCGCCGGCGGCACCAGCAGCATGTCCTTTGTGTAAATGGCGCTCGCCCGGTCATAGAACGAAAGCTCGTACTCGTGTTCCATCACAATTGCCTCAGTGGGGCAGGCGTCTTCGCAAAAGCCGCAAAAGATGCAGCGCAGCATGTTGATTTCATACACGCGCGCGTAGCGCTCGCCGGGCGAGTAACGCTCTGCATCAGAGTTCTCGGAAGCCTCCACAAAAATTGCATCAGCCGGGCACGCCGCAGCGCACAGCGAGCAGCCGATGCATTTCTCCAGCCCGTTGTCATAGCGCTTCAGCTCATGGCGGCCCTTGAAGCGCGGCCGAACGGGGCGCTTCTCCTCCGGGTATTGCAGTGTGATGCGCGGCTGGAACGAATGCTTTAGCGTTGTGCCAAGGCCCTTAAGGATCTCAATAAACATTCAGCCCCCTATTGCGCCAGTACAAGCGCCACCGCGGTTATCACCACATTGGCAAGCGCCAGCGGCAGCATGCGCTTCCAGCCAAACGCCATCAACTGGTCGTAACGCATGCGCGGCAGCGTCAGGCGGATCCAAATCATCAGGAACAGGAACGCCAGCGTCTTGCCCCCCAGATACACAATTCCCAGCAGCGGATACTGGTCCACCATCGGCCCAAGATAACCGCCGAAGAACAGCGTAGCAGTCAGCGCACTCACCGCAATCATCTTGATGTATTCGCCCATGAAGAACAGCGAGAATTTCATGCCGGAGTATTCGGTAAAGTAACCGGCGGTCAGCTCCTGCTCGGCTTCGGGCATGTCAAACGGCGCGCGGTTGACCTCGGCCAGCGCAGCCACAAAGAACAGCAGCGCGCCCAGCGGCTGCAGCACCACATACCAAACCGACTGCTGCTGCGCGACCACAATATCGCGCAGGCTCAATGAGCCCGCCAGCATGATCGGGCCCACAAAAGAAAGGCCGAGCGCCAGCTCATAACTCACCATTTGGGCAGTGGCCCGAATGCCGCCCATCATCGAAAACTTGTTGGCGGATGACCAGCCGGCGAGCACAATTCCATACACCGCCACCGATGCCACTGAAAGCACATACAGCGTCCCGACATTTATGTCAGTGATTGCGAGGCGCATCGGACGCCCAAAGAGCACCATATCCGGGCCAAGCGGAATCACGGCCATGATGATCAGCGCCGGCACTGCCACCAATATCGGCGCAGCAATAAACAGCACGCGGTCGGCGCCCGCCGGCACAATCTCTTCTTTAAAGAGCGCCTTGACACCGTCCGCAGCCGGCTGCAGCAAGCCCCACGGACCCACGCGGTTCGGGCCGCTGCGCACCTGCATCAGCGCGGCAACCTTGCGTTCGGCAAACGTCATGTACGCAAAAGCCGTCAGCAGCACAAACGCCAGCAGAATGCTCTTGATCGCTGCTTCGAGCGCGATGAAACCAATTTCCTGCCAAGCCATATTATTTGCGCCGGCCGTCAGGCCCGCTCCACTGTTGCCGGCTGCGCGCTGTGCAGCACCAGCCCGCCCAAGCTTTGCGGCACCAACACCACGCCCAGCGGGGCGCGGCCGTTTACGCGTGCCGTCAGCTCTGCGCTGCGCCCTTGCACCTGCAAGCGCACGCGCGCACCATCAGCCACCTGCATGCGCGCTGCATCCGCAGCATTCAGCTCCACATACGGCGCGGGAATGTGCGCCCCCATCACAGCCGACCGCACAAATGTTGTGCTGCGGTCATACAGCACCGCAACCGGCACGGCCCGCAGTCCTTCCGGTGGCGCAGCAGCGGCAGCCACGGCCAGCGCCGCAACCGCCTGCCCGCGCTCTATCAGCGTCGGTGTTTGCACACCCAGCCCGCCGTTGTTTTGAAATGCCGTGCCACCGTAGTACAAATCACTGCCGCCCACATCCGGCCATTGGGCTTCCACATTGGCCAGCGCTTGATAGTTGATGCCGGCATAGTGCGCAACGCTGCGGGAAATTTCCAACATGACGGCTGCTGCCGAAACCGGACTCTTGCCAAGCCCCAGCTGCTCGCCAATCTGCGAAAAGATTTGCCAGTCTGCGCGCGCCTGGCCGCGCACGGGCAGCGCCGGATAGTAGCGCTGCACGCGGCGCTCGCCGCTGGTGAGCGTGCCCTCGCGCTCGGTGAACGCGCGCGCCGGCAGCACCACATCAGCGCGCTGCGCCGTCAGCGTGGCAAACAACTCCACCGCCACCACAAACGTGGAGCCCGGCAGCTGCTCGCCATCACCCAACGGATCGGCGCCGGCTGCAATCACCACCGCAGCATCCGCCGCAAACTCGGCTGCGCCCAGGCCGCTGGGGCGCACACCCATGTCCCACGCACCTTGCGTATTGCTGTGCGGCCACACTGGCACCAGCCCGCTGTTGTGGCGGCCGCCGTTGCCGGTGGCAATCAGCAGGTTTGCGCACGCTTGCGCCACGGCCGTTGAGCCCGCGTATCCCAAGCCATCGCGTCCGTAGAACACAATAATATTTTTGGCGGCAGCCAGTGCTTGCGCAGCGCCGGCGATTTCAGCCGTCACGCCCGCTGGCGGCGCCTGACCCGCCCGCACTTGCGCTGCCATTGCCGTCAGCGCCGTCACGCTGGCAGCTTCTGCGCCGTAGGCATAGCGCACCACATGTGTTGCGCATGAGTCCGCAGTTGTGCTGCGCCCGTTAAGCACAATCAATTGTGCGCGGCTTTTGTCCAGCGTGGCGCCGGCTTTTGTGGCGGCCTGGCGCACGCGCAGCCACCATACTGGCGCTTCTTCTTCCAGGTCAGTCGCCACCAGCACAATTGCGGTGTCGCCGCTCGCGCGCGCAATGTCGGTGCCTGCACCAACGCCCACTTGCTGCACAACATCACCGCCGCCCATGGCGCCCGGCCACAGCGCCACCCGCCCGCCGGTGCCTTCCATCAAGCGCCGCAGCGCAAACAAGTCTTCATTGGACAGGCGCTCGCCCGCCAGCGCAGCCACCGCGCCCGGCGCTGCTTGCATGCGCGCTGCAACTGCTGCCAGCGCCTCATCCCACGTGGCTTCCACCAGCTGCCCGCCGCGCCGCACCAGCGGCACCGTCAGGCGGTCAATGCTGGTGGCAAAGTGCTGGCCAAAGCGGCCCTTGTCACAGATCCAGGTTTCATTCACCAGCTCGTTCTGGCGCGGCATCACACGCTTGATTACAAAGTCGCCGGCCACGCCGGAGCGGCGCGTATTCAAATGCAGATTGCAGCCCACGGGGCAATGCGTACAAATCGAATCGGAATGCTTAAGCTCCCACGGGCGCGCACCAAAGCGAAAATCTGCAGTGGTCAGCGCACCCACGGGGCAGATGTCAGTAGTGTTGCCGGAAAAATAGCTGTCGAAGCCGGGATCGGAGTGCGTCACAATCTGCAGGCTGCGGCCGCGCTGGTCAAAGCCGATCACCGGATCGCCGGCAATATCCTCCTGAAAGCGCGTGCAGCGCGCGCACTGAATGCAGCGCTCGCGATCCAGATAAATCAGGTCGCCAAGCGGCACATGCTTCTCCAGCTTGATCTTCTCGTCAAACACAAAGCGCGAGCTGCCGGGGCCGTGGCGCATCGTCAAATTCTGCAGCGGGCACTCGCCGCCCTTGTCGCATACCGGGCAGTCCAGCGGATGCGAAGTAAGAATTAGTTCCACCACATCTTTGCGCGCGCGTTCTACTGCATCAGTTGTTGTGCGCACATGCATGCCGGCCGCCACTGGAGTCGTGCATGCAGTTTGCAATTTTGGCAGCCACGCTATCTTGGGCTGGCCGTCTTCATCCAGCACGGCAGCGCCGGTGGCGCGATCGCGCTGCGGCATGCCAATCTCCACCAGGCACATGCGGCACATGCCCACCGGATCCAGCTTGGGGTGATAACAAAACACGGGGATGTCGTTGCCCACCGTCTTGGCTGCATCCACCACAATCGTGCCGGGCGCAGCCGTTACCGGCTGCCCATCCACAAAGAAGGAAACTGGTTCAGGCATGGCTGCTGATGCTGTCTTGAAAATGCGCAGTCATAGTTTCTACTTTCAGAATTAGTTTGCGCAGTGCGCGTCAGCTTACAGGCTGCGCCACTTTGGCGCGCGCAGCGGGCTTGGCAGGCACGGCAGCCGCCCCCATCAGGTGCTGCTCGTAGTCAGCCGGAAACAACTTGAGGCTCGAGACCACAGCGCTCGTCGCAAAATCTCCCAGCGGGCACAAACACTTTCCGCCAATCTGTTGCGTCACATCGCTCAACAAAGCCAGGTCCGTGGCCTGCACCCCGCCCGCCTGCACGCGGTCCAGAATGTGCGTCATCCAATAGGTGCCTTCGCGGCACGGCGTGCACTTGCCGCAGGACTCGTGCTTGAAGAAGTGCGTGGTCTTGAGCGCCACCCAGCTCATGTCCACCGTCTCGTCCATGAGAATGATGGACGCAGAACCGAGCTGCGATCCCAGCGCGGCCACATCCTCGTAAGTGAGGCGCGTGTCCAGCACCTTGTCGGTGGCTGCCAGAATGGGGGCGGATGCCCCGCTTGGCAGAATAGCCTTGAGCGTGCGCCCGCCCCGGATGCCGCCGGCCAGGCCAAAGATTAATTCACGAAAGGTAATCCCAAACGGCACTTCATAGTTGCCGGCGTTGGCAACATGGCCGGAGAGGCACATGACCTTGGTGCCGGGACTGCTCTCTGTGCCCAGTGTGCGGTACCACTCCGCGCCGCGCGCCACAATCGGCGGAATATTTGCCAGCGTCTCGGTGTTGTTCACCACAGTGGGCTGGCCGTACAAGCCGCGGTCGGCGGGGAACGGCGGCTTGAGGCGCGGCTGCCCCAGCTTGCCCTCAATCGATTCGAGCAGCGCACTCTCTTCGCCGCAAATGTACGCACCCGCGCCCAGATGATTGTGCACCGCCAGTGAATACTGCGTGCCAAGCACATTCTTGCCAAGCAGGCCGGCCGCATGCAGCTCTGCAATTTGCGCATCCAGGCGCGCAGCCAGCTCCCAAAACTCGCCGCGCAAATAGTTGTAAGCGGTGCTGGCTTGGGCGGCGTAAGACGCAATCATCAATCCCTCAAGAAACTGGAACGGGTTGCGCTCCATAATCTCGCGGTCTTTAAAAGTGCCGGGCTCGGACTCATCAGAGTTGGCCACCACATAGCGCGGAAAGCGGTTGCTAAGGAATGACCACTTGACGCCGGTGGGGAAACCCGCACCGCCGCGGCCGCGCAATCCGCTGGCCTTGATCAAATCAATCACAGCTTGCGGGGTCATGCTGGTCACAACAGTCCGGTACGCTTCAAAGCCGCCGCTGGCCTGATACGCAGCCAGCTGGTTGATATTCTCCAAGCCGGGCTGCCGGTGGCGCAAGACTACATGTTCTGTCACTGTATATGCTCCTTCTATTCCGCTTGTAATTTGGCCACTAGGGCCTTCACGCTCTCCAGCGTTTGGTTTTCGTGAAACGTAAGCCCAGCGCCGTTCTGCACCTGAAACATTGGCGCGCGGTCACAGGCAGCGAGGCACATCACTGCCTCCACTGTCACCTTGCCATCTGCGGTGGTGGCGCCCATCTCCACGCCCAAATGCGCGCACAGTTTGGCAGCGAAATCGTCAGCTCCGCGCAAGGCACACGGCAAGTCTGTGCAAACTTGAATGCGGTGCCGGCCGCCCGGCTTGTCGTAATACAGCGTGTAAAAACCCACAATCGAGGCCACCTGCGTCGGCGCAATTTCGCACAACGCGGCCACTTCATCCAGCGCAGCCGCCGGCACATAATTTTCTGCGCGCTGCGCCAGGTACAGCAGCGGCATTACCGCCGAGCGCTTGTTGTCAGCGGGGTAGCGCGCCAGGATCGCCGCCACTTCGTCCGGGTATTTTTGCTGCAGGCTCATCATATTCGCTATACGCTTTTCAATTCAAGTGGCGCTGTTAGCGGTCAACATCGCCCAGCACAATATCAATCGAGCCAATAATTGCAACAAGGTCAGCTACCAAGTAACCTTTGCCCAGCCAAGAAAGCACCTGCAGCGTATTGAACGAAGGCGTGCGGAAATGCACGCGGCGCGGATTCGGTCCGCCATCGCCCGCCAGCAGGCAGCCCAGCTCGCCACGCGGCGACTCGGTGGCCACATAAACTTCGCCGTCCGGCGCAGGAAAGCCATCCGTCCAGTATTTGAAATGATGAATCACCGCTTCCATACTGCGGCCCAGCTCGGCGCGCGGCGGCGGCGCAAACTTGCGGTCAGATGTAATGAAGGGACCGGGCTTGAGCAGGCGCAGTCCTTGCCGGATGATCTTGATCGATTCGCGAAACTCGCGCATGCGCACGCGATAGCGCGCGTAAACATCGCAGCCGGTCTCCAGCGGCACATCAAACTCAAAGTTTTCGTAGCCGGAATATGGCATTGCGCGGCGCACATCAAAGTTCACCCCCGAGCCGCGCAGCGCCGGGCCCGTCATGCCCCACGCCAGCGCCTCATCGCCATCCACAATTCCAATGTCAATTGTGCGCGCCAGATAAATCGGATTCTTGTCCAGCAGGCGCTCGTAGTCATCCAGCTTTTTGGGAAGGTAGTCCAGGAACGACTCGACCGCTTCGGGAAACTCGGCAGGCACATCGCGCCACACGCCACCCGGGCGAATATAGGACGTCATCATGCGCTGTCCGCCGATCAACTCAAACAAGTCCATGATGCGCTCGCGATCGCGGAAGCAGTAGATGAGGATGCTGCTGGCATTCAGGTCAATCGCGGAGGTGCCCAGCCAAACCAGATGCGAGGCAATGCGCTGCAACTCCGCGCAGATTACACGCAGCACCTGCGCGCGCTCCGGCACTTCAATTGCGCACAGCTTCTCAATCGCCAGGCAATACGTCAGGTTGTTGCCCATGTTGTTGAGGTAGTCCATGCGGTCCGTCATCACCAGCGCCTTTAGGAAGGTCTTGGCCTCCATGTTCTTCTCAATGCCGGTGTGCAGGAAGCCCACATCCGGAATGCAAGACACCACCTCTTCGCCGTCCAGCTCCAGCAACAGGCGCAGCACGCCATGCGTGCTGGGATGCTGCGGCCCAAGATTTAGCAGCATGGTCTCGCCGGTGGCTGCGCGCGGGCTGAAGAGATGCTTCAGCTCTTCCACCGTGGTTTCAAGTTCGCGAACCTGGCTCATTTGGTTGCTGCCGTGCGGCTAACTGGTCGCATATTTTTTGCGCGCGTCAATTTCGCGCTTGTTAAATGTGAACTGCACTTCTTCGTAGCCCAGCGGATAGTCCTTGCGGTGCGGGTGCCCCTCCCAGTCCGCCGGCATCAAGATGCGGCGCAAATCCGGGTGGCCGTCAAAGCCAATGCCCATCATGTCAAAGGCCTCGCGCTCGGGCCAGTTGGCCGACGGCCAGATGCCGGTAATGCTTGGCGCAACCGGCTCGGTGCCGGGCAGCAATACCTTCAAGCGCAAGCGCGTGTTGTGCACCAGCGCACATACAATATAGAAGAGTGCGAAGCGCGGCTCCTGCGGCGAATAATCCACAGCGCCAATGTCAACCAGCACGTTGTAGGCGAGTGTCGGCTCATCGCGCAGGTATTGGCAGACTGCCAGCAGGCTGGCGCTGTCAATCTGGAGCGTAAGGTCCCCGCGAAATTCAACCGCAGCCAGCACGCCATGTGGAAAGCGCACTTGCAGCGCGCTAACAGTCCGTTCTAAATGGCTCACAGTTAAACCCTGAACTTAAGCCCAGCGCGCCAGCTTCTCGCCGCGCACTTTCTCGTGCAGTTTTAGGAAGCCGTCAATCAGCGCCTCTGGCCGCGGCGGGCAGCCGGCAATGTAAACATCCACAGGCACCACCTCGTCCACGCCCTGCACCAATGCGTAATTGTTAAACACGCCGCTGCAGGACGCGCAGTCGCCCATGCTGATCACCCACTTGGGATCCGGCATTTGATCGTACAACCGGCGCAGCACCGGTGCCATCTTGCGCGTCACGCGCCCGGCCACAATCATCAAGTCCGCCTGGCGCGGCGAGGCGCGCATCAGCTCCATGCCAAAGCGCGAGGCATCGTACGTGCCGGCTTGCGTCGCAATCATCTCCATTGCACAACACGCCAGCCCGAATAACATGGGCCAGATAGCGCCAGCGCGGCCCCAGTTCACCACTGTCTCCAGTGAAGTAGTGACCACACCCATGTTGCCCAGCTTTTGTTCAGCGCCCATTTATATTACGCTCCAGGTTCCAGCAAAAACTTTATTCCCACTCCAGCGCACCGCGCTTCCATACGTACACATAGCCCACCAGCAATATCGCCACAAACACCAGCATCTCAAGCAGCCCAAACATGCCCAGTTTGCGCAGCACCACCGCCCATGGCAGAAAGAACACCACCTCAATATCAAACAAAATGAAGAGCACCGCCACAAGGTAATAGCGCACCGGCACCCGGCGCACAGCCGCGCCAATCGGGGTCATGCCGGACTCGTATGGCATGAGTTTCTCCGGCGTATCGTGGCGCGGGCCAAGCATGTGCCCCAAAAATGCAATCAGGCCCGCTAATCCAACGGAAACCGCAAAATAAATACCAACTGGCAAGTAATCTTGGATAAGCTGCTGGACTGGCATGAGATTTAGCCGGGGTAAAAACGCTTGGGATTGGGGCGCGCGGACGTGTGTGTAGTTTATCACAAACTACAAATCTGCTGCCAATTGCGGGCGGATTGCCCGCTTTCCAGCTTATGTGAGGTGCTCGCGCAACCCTCCGCTGCGGCTTGGGTTGCGCAGCTTGCGCAGTGCTTTGGCTTCAATTTGGCGCACGCGCTCACGGGTAAGGCCCAGTGTGGCGCCAACGTCTTCAAGGGTGCGGGCTTTGCCATCCGTGAGGCCGTAGCGCATGTCTATCACTTTGCGCTCGCTATCCAGCAGCGCGCCCAGGCTCTGGCGCATCGCATCGCGCATGTTGCTTTCAACTGCCTGGTCGTTTACAGTGGGCACGCGTTCATCGGCCAGAGTATCCCCAAATTCGCCGCCGGCGTCTTTATCGCCTGTGGGCGTGTCAAGCGACAACGTCTCTTCGGTGAGCTGGATTGTTTTGGAAATCTTGCGGGCAGCCAAATCCAGTTTGTGCATCAAGCCCGGCTCCATGATGCCTTTGTGCGCCCACGCATCGCGCACCGCGTCTTTTTCGGCGGGCGTGAACTCCTCGATATCCAGTGCCAGCTCTTCATTGCGCGGATCGCGGCCCAGTTGCTGCGTTAGGGCGCGGCGCGCGCGGTTGATGCGGTTGATGGCCTCGGTCATGTGCACGGGGATGCGGATGGTGCGCGCTTGATCCGCAATGGAGCGCGTGATGGACTGCCGGATCCACCACGTGGCATAAGTGCTGAGCCGGAAGCCACGGGCCGGATCATACTTCTTCACGCCTTTCATCAAGCCAATGTTGCCCTCTTGAATCAGGTCAAGCATCGAGATGCCGCTGGCGAAATAGCGCTTGGCCACGCTGACAACCAGCCGCAGGTTGCTGCGCACCATCGTGTCTGTGGCCTGTTCAGAGCGGCGCTGCACCTCAGCTGTATCCCAAAGCACAACGCCGCGTGTGGGCAGCATTGCCGCCAGCACCTCAGCCGTCGGCAGTTTGCTCGCGCGCTTGAGCTTGCTGGCCAGCTCCACGCGCACATTCAGCGGCAGCAAATACAGCCCGCGCAAAACATACAGCAAACTTTTAGCGACTGCGTCCCAAGCCGGGTCCGATCCCCAGCGGCCGTTGTGCAGCCACGCACGCACCATCGAACGCTCGGGCAAGCGCGGCCCGCTGCGCAAGCTTGTGGCCTCGGCCAGCACATCCGCAATCCTTAATGGCGGCCCCTGTGCGCGCTTGCGTTCTGCTGCAAGCTCGTTCCACTGCGCAGTAATGGAAGCCCACAGCCGCAGCAGCAGCACCTTGTCGCTGGCTGCCGGCCCGCGCCCATCAACTCCCTCCGCTTTGATCTTGGCGAACCAGTGTTCCGCAGACACTTGCAGCGCGAGCCACAACTCTTGCTCGCCCGTCAGCAAATCACCGCGGCCGATCTCGCGCAGGTACATGCGCACCGGGTCGTCGGCAGCAGCCAATGCGGCCTCGCGCACGGCAGCTTCTTCTTCTGCCTCGCTGCCTGCGCCGTCCGGTTCATCATCAGTTTCAATGTCGTCGTCCGCCTCCAGCAAGTCATCGGCCGCGGCATTCAGGTTGCCTGCGCCCAACCCGGCGCTGGCGCGGCGCAGCCACAAATGCGCCGCATCCGCTGCGTCTGTGGCTGCGCTTGGAGCCGCGCCGGCAGCCGCAATTGCAGCCGCCTGCGCCGGGCGCTTTGGCTTGGGTTTCGGGGCGGACTTTTTGGGTTTCATGTGCAGAAACAAAGTCTACAGCGCACCGGAAATTTTGTCGCGCCGCGAAACCGGCGCCAGATATCTTTGGATGCGCTGCAGTCCGCCAGTGAGCGCGCCCGCATCATGTTCCGGGTTCTGTGCGCCAACATCCGGCGCAGCGCCATCCTGCTCTGCAATAAACTGCAGCTCCGTCAGGCGCTGCCGGATGGTGCGCTGGCGCAGGCGCACCGCCGAATCCACCAAGTCGCGCTGCACGCGCTCTTCGGGTGACGCCATTTTCCGGCCGTGCTCCAGCAAGGCCTGCAATGTTTCGGCAAGTGCGGGTTCAATCTGTGCATTCAAATAATCCAGTGGCTCTTGATCGAGCTGCTCCAGCGCGGCACTCAACTGCCCAAAGACCAGACTGTACTGCGTCTCGGCAAAGTCATTGCGCCCCAGCACCGGCAGTTGCAGCTCCAGCTCGCGCAGCTGGCGGTTGACAAGCGCCAGCAACGCGGGCGCATTCACCAGTGCAGCCAGGCAGTGGGTCTCAAGTGCGTTCAGGCTGCTGGTGGCAGACTCAGCCGCTGGCGCTGTGGCGGGTGTGGACGGACGCGGCCGCAGCTGGCGCGGGCTGGCAGCCTGCACCAAAGTGCGCTCATCTACTTGCAGCAAGCGCGCCAGTTTTTGGATATAGGCGCCACGCTCTGTTGGATGGCTCACATCCTGGATGATGGGCAGCAGTGCATCACTCAACTCGGCTTTTACCTTGGCACTCTTCAGGTCGCGTCCGGCGGCAAGTGTGCTCATCACAAAATCGACAACCGGCTGCGCATTGGCAACTATCGCGCGCCAGTTAGCGGGGTCTTTCGCAATCAACTCGTCCGGGTCCATGCCCGCCGGCAGCGCGGCAACCCGGATATCCAGCTTCAAACGCGCTTCGTTGCGCACCAGCCCGCGCGGATCAAACGCCGGCGTCTCCTCCCGGTCGCCATCTTCGCGCGCCACATTCAGGCTGCGCAGCACGGCCTGCCCGCCGGCGGCGTCTGCGTCCAGCGCCAGCACAATGCGCGGATTGCCGCTGCGCACCAACTGCAGCTGGCGGTCGCTGAGCGCCGTTCCCATCGGCGAAACCACATTCACAAATCCGGCCTGATGCGCGCCAATCACATCCATATAGCCTTCCACCAGCACTGCTTCGCGCTGTTCCAGCACAGCCTTGCGCGCAAAGTCCAGACCGTACAGCAATGCGCCTTTCGTAAACAGCTCCGTCTGCGGCGAGTTGAGGTACTTGGGGTTGTCCGCCGGGTTCAGCGCCCGTGCGCCAAACCCAACTGTGCGTCCGTCGCGGTCGCGAATGGGAAACATGAGGCGGTTGCGAAAACGGTCGCGCGGCGGCCCTTCATCAGTCTGGTTGACCAGACCCGCTGCCGCAAGGTCCTCGATTGCGTAGCCGCTCTCGCGAAAAAACTTCAGGCCGGCATCCCAGCTGTCAGGCGCGTACCCCAGCACAAAACGCTGCTGGGTGGCGGGTGTTACGCCGCGCCCCTCCAAATACTCGCGCACGCTGCGCGCAGCCGCACTGTTCAGCAGCGCATTGTGATAAAAGTTGGCGGCGGCAGCCAATACGGTGCGCAGCCGGTCTTGCACTGCAGACTCTTGGGCCGCGCGCGGGTTGGGCGGAGCCAGCTCCACCCCCGCACGCTTGGCAAGCTGCTGCACCACCTCAGAAAAAGAAAGGCCCTGGCGGCGCGTAACAAACTCGAAGACATCCCCGCCGGTATTGCATGCGCCGAAGCAGCGCCAGCGCTGCGTGTCGGCCCACACATAAAAGGACGGCGTCTTCTCATTGGGGTGGAATGGGCAAAACCCGCTGTAGCCGCGCCCGGAGCGGCGCAGCTTAACGCTCTCGCCAATCAGCTCGACGATGTCAATGCGCTCCCTGATGGCGTTGAGATTTGACATTAGTTTGGCGCAGCGCAGCCGCAGCCCGCGCACCCGAACTCAATCAGCATGCAAAGGCCCAGCCCGGCCGGTTGCAAAGCCCGCTTGCCGCTGGAGTAACGGCCACTAAAAACCCTCCAGCTTTGATAGATCTGCAATGCCGGTGCCCAATGCTGCCACACGCTGCAGCAATCCCAGCCGGTTGCTGCGAACCGCCGCATCTTCATCCATCACGAGCACATCCTCAAAAAACTTCACCACCAATGGCGCCAGCGGCTGCAACGCGCGCAGCAGCCCGTCCACGCTGCTGTGCTGCGCACACGCGGCCTCCGCAGCCTGCAAGCCGCGCCACAGATCCTGCTCGGCTGCGTGCTGCAGCGCAGCCGGCAGCACCGGCGTTGTGCCGTCCAGTTCTCGCGTCATGCGTGCACAACGCGCAAACGCCTCCAGCAGTGGCGCCCACTCGGCGCGCACCAGCCATGCAGAAAGCTGTGCCGCCGCTTGTTGCGCAGCGTAAGGATCATGCGCCTTTGCTGCCAGCACGGCCTCCACCACATCATGGCGGTGGCCCGCTTCCAGCAGCACGCCGCGCAACCGGCCGGCAATGAAAGCCAGCGCGTCCTGCTGCGCCGCAGCGCCAACCGCCAGCGGCTGGCATGCGGCGCAAACCGTCAGCGCGCTGCGCAGATCCAGTGCCTGCGTGCGCCCCAGCAGAATCTGCACCACGCCCAGCGCAGCGCGCCGCAAGCCAAACGGGTCCGCCGAACCGGTGGGCACCAGGCCGAGCGCAAACAATCCGCACAGCGTATCCAGCCGGTCTGCAAGTGCCACAGCTGCAGCCGCAGCTGATTCGGGCAGTGGGTCACCAGCTGCCTGCGGCCAGTAGTGCTGCTCAATCGCCTGCGCCACCGCGGGCGGCTCGCCCGCGCGCAACGCGTACGCGCGCCCCATCACGCCCTGCAGCGCCGTCATCTCCACCACCATGCGGCTGGCCAGGTCTGCCTTGCAAAGATGGGCAGCCCGCAGCGCAACCGGCAGCTCACTAACGAGCTGCAGCAGCGGCGCCAGCCGCTCAACAATTGTTTCCACGCGCGCGCTCTTGTCCAGCATCGAGCCCAGCTGCTCATGAAACGTGAGCCGCGCAAGCCGGCTGCGAAAGCCGGCAAGGTCGTGGCGCAAATCATCGCGCACAAAATAACTGGCATCCGCAAAGCGCGCCCGAATCACATGCTCGTTGCCCTCCACCACCTGCGCCAGGTTTGTGGCATCTCCGTTGCGCACACCCACAAAAAACGGCAGCAACCGGCCCGCCCGCCAAACCGGAAAGTAGCGCTGATGTTTCTTCATCACAGACACCAGCACTTCTTGCGGCAGCTCCAGATACGCTTCCTCGAACGAACCCAAAAATGCGGTCGGGCACTCCACCAGATTGGCAACCTCGGCCAGCAGCCCGGCATCCGCCGCAATCGTGCCGTCCACCTTTGCAGCCAGCTGCTGCGCCTGCTCCATGATTGTGCGGGCGCGCGCTTCATGTTCAAGAATAATTCCGTGCGCCCGCATGCTCTGGCTGTAACTGTCGGCCGCGCCAATCTCAATCACTTCACCGCCCGGCGCCGCATCAGAGCGCAGCGCACGCGAAGTGCTGCCCGCTTGCAAGCCGCCCCACTCAAAGGGCAGCGCCTGCGCATCAATCATTGCCGCAAGCCAGCGCACCGGCCGGGAAAACGCCGGCGCAGTGCGCCCCGGCCGCCAGCGCATGCTCTTCTTAAACTCAAGCGCTGCAAGGATGCGCGGCGCCAGTTCTGCCAGCACCACAGCCAGCGGCTGGCCTGTGGCGCGCACCAGCGCCACCACGTACTCGCCGCCGTCCATGCTGCGCCGCTGCAGCGCACCCACCGCCACGCCCTTGCCGCGCGCAAAACCCTGCGCCGCCGGCGTGGGCTGCCCCGCAGCATCAAACGCATTGCTCACCGCCGGCCCGCGCGCCACCGTCTCCGCATCCGGCTGCAGCGCCGGCAACCCAGCAATGCTCACCGCCAGGCGGCGCGGCGTTCCGTTCACAACAATCGCACCATGCGCCAGCCGTTCCGCCAGCAACAGTTGCGGCAGCAGCAATTGCAGCTGCGCGATCGCGCTGTCCACATCTGCAGCGGGCAGCTCCTCCGTGCCAATCTCAAGCAAAAAGGTGGCCGGCGCTTTTGCGAGCGGCAGCTGCGCGGCCGGCCGGGCTGCCGGCTCGGAGCCATCCACCAGCAACGGGTGGCCCAGCTCTGCGCGCTGCGCGCGCCACGCTTCCGCTACCTGCCGCGTCAGGTTGCGCATGCGCTTAAAAAACTGCGCGCGCTCGGTGACGCCCACCGCGCCGCGCGTATCCAGCACATTGAACGCATGCGAGCAGCGCAGCACATTGTCATAGGCCGGCAGTACCAGCCCGGCTGCCAGCACCGCCTTGGCTTCGCTTTCATAAGAATCAAACTGTGCGCGCATGCGCTCAACATCCGCCACTTCAAAGTAGTACTTGCTGTACTCCTGTTCGGATTGCAGGTTTACATCCGCATAGCTCAGGGCGGCATTCCAGCGTATCTCGCGAAAACCACGCACGCGCTGCAGCGCAATCAGAATGCGCTCCAAGCCGTAAGTAATCTCAACTGCAACCGGATCAAGCACCAGCCCGCCGGCCTGCTGAAAGTAAGTGAACTGCGTGATCTCCTGCCCGTCCAGCCACACCTCCCAGCCCAGGCCCCACGCTCCCAGCGCCGGCGACTCCCAGTTGTCCTCCACAAAGCGCACATCATGCGCGGCCAGGTTCAACCCCAGCGCTTGCAATGACTCCAGATACAGCTCTTGCGGATTGCCGGGATCCGGCTTAAGGATCACTTGATATTGAAAGTGCTGCTGCAGCCGGTTGGGATTCTCGCCATAGCGCCCGTCATCGGGCCGGATGGATGGCTCCACATACGCCACGTTCCACGGCTCGGGGCCCAGCACGCGCAGCGCCGTGGCCGGGTTCATTGTGCCGGCACCCACCTGATGGTTGTACGGCTGCCAAATGAGGCAGCCGCGCTGCGCCCAGAAGCGGTCCAGCGCCATCACCACTTCTTGAAAAGTCAGGCTGGATGACATGCTTGAGTTTTAGCGGGTTCGCACAGCAACGGATTGGGCGCGTTGCAAACTGCTGCAGCGTGCGCGGCTGGCTGCCCGCGGGCTAGGCACCTGCAGTGCGCCGCACGAGATTTAGAAAGTCCACCGACTTTAAGCTGCGCTCCAGAACGACCGTGACATAGCGCAACAACAACAACTCCAGCTCCCGCGCCACGCCGGGGCTTACGCGCAATTGCAGCAACCGCGAGTGCGGGCAGCTTTCCATCAAGCGCAGCACCTTGAGTGCGCCCAGGCTGATGGCAAGTGCGCCGGCGCGCCCGGTGCCGCACGGCGGGCACGCCACGCCGCCCGCCAGCGGGTCAAAGTACTGCGCCCGTGCAGTAATCGCGCAGCCGCGCACAACGCAGCGGCGCAGCTCCGGCTGGTACCCCGCAAGGCGCAGCAGCTGTGCCTCAAAAAAACGCGCAGTTAAATCGGGCTGCGCAGTTTCCGAAAGCCAGCCGAGCGCATCTGAAAATAATTCGTAAAGCGCCGGGCCGGATTCTTCCTCGGGCGTAAAGCGGTCCAGCAATTCAGCAAAGTAAGTGGCATAAGTGCTGCGCACCAGGTCCTCGCGCACCGGGCGGTGTGCCGCAAGCGTGTCCGCTTGCGTCACCAGATGCATATCGCGCCCCCGCGAGAGCAGCATTTCCGAGCGCACAAACAACTCAACGTGGCCAGCCTTGCGGCTGGTGGCGCGCCGCACACCCTTGGCCAGCACGCGCAGCTTCCCCAGCATTGGCGTGAAGAGCGTCAGCATGCGGTCCGCCTCGCCAAACTCCTGCTGGCGCAGCACAATCGCTTCGGTTCTTACGGTGCGCGTGCGCAGCATGCGCGCATTATACCAACGCGAACAAATTGAACAGCACTGTTTGCGCGCATGCAGCGCATGCAAATAATTACCGCCCGCCCGCAGCCCGAAAAATGTTTTATTATTTGCGCGCTGCCGTGCAGAGCGCGGGCTGGCGGCGCTAGCAGTGCTGCTGTTAAGCTAAACCAGATGCTGCGGGAGAAACGCTTCCGGCAGCAACGCTGCCAGCGTGGTGACGAGGCGCACGCTGCTGTCGGCATCCGCAAGAATGACAGTCATGCCGTAGCCAAACTCCGCCAGTACCTGGCGGCAAACGCCGCACGGTGCACCCGCACCGCGCGTGGCCACAGCCACGGCCACAAACTCGCGCTCGCCTTCCGACACAGCTTTGAAGGCTGCGGTGCGCTCTGCGCACACGCCGGGCGAATAGGCAGCGTTCTCAACATTCACGCCGTCATAAATGCGGCCGGATGCGCACAGCAAGGCTGCGCCCACTGGAAATTTTGAGTATGGCGCGTAAGCCCAATCCATCGCCGCCACGGCGCGCTGCACCAGCTCTGCTTGCTGGTCGGCCGTTGGCACAACAGCCGCGGTCACGCGCCCACCCCCCAAGAAAATTCCCGGCCATCAATAATGAAAGTCATATTAACTGTCTCCCGCGGGCTTTGCATCCGGCAGCGTGCGCTTAATCACGCGCGCCGGTACTCCTACCGCCAGCGCGTCCGCCGGCACATCATGCGTCACCACGGAACCCGCGCCGGTGCGGCCGCGCGCTCCCACCGTTATCGGTGCCACCAGCATCGTGTCGCTGCCAATGTAGGCATCGTCGCCCACCACGGTGCGGTGCTTCTTCTGGTCCATGCCAAAGTTGCATGTGATTGTGCCGGCGCCAATGTTGGTGCGTGCGCCAATCTGCGCATCGCCGATGTAGCTGAAGTGGCCCATCTTTACTTCCGGGCCAAGGTAGGAATTCTTGACCTCGCCAAAATTTCCCATGTGCACGCCGCGCGCCAGGTGCGCGCCCGGGCGCAGATGCGCAAACGGGCCGATGTTCACGTCGTCTTCCACCACCGCCGACTCAATCACAGAATATTCAATGCGGCAGTGCGCCCCGACGGTGCTGTCACGCACAATGCTGTTGGGGCCGATGGCGCTGTGCGCACCCACGCTGGTATTGCCACACAGGTGCGTGTTGGGAAGAATGACGCAATCCGGCTCGAGGTGCACGCCCGGCTCAATATAAGTACTCGCCGGATCCAGCAGGTGCACACCCGCCGCCATCCACTGCTGGTTGATGCGCAAGCGCAGGGCAGCCTCCGCCTCAGCCTGATGCACCCGCGTATTGATGCCAATTAGTTCGTCGGTTGCACTCAGCTGCACACTGGCCACGTTGCGCCGTTGCGCCACGGCCACACCCACCAGGTCCGTCAGGTAGTACTCGCCTTTGGGCGAAGCCGGCAGGCGCGCCAGCTCCTTCCACAACCAGTCTGCGCGTGCGCAATACACACCGGCGTTCAGCTCGCGCATGGCCAGCTGGCGGCGCGTGGCATGCGCTTCCTCCACTACTGCGCGCACGCGGCGCTTGGGGTCGCGCAGCACGCGGCCAAAGCCGCGCGCATCATCCGCGCTGGCAGTGAGGATTGTGAGCGGGCCGCGGTTGGCCTGCTGCGCTTCCACCACGGCGTGCAGCGTCTCCGGGCGCAGCAGCGGCATGTCTGCATACCAGATCAGCACAAGTTCCGCACTGTCACGTAGCAGCGCAGCCGCCTGCAGGGCGGCATGGCCGGTACCCAGTTGCTGCGCCTGCACCACAAAGCGCGCATGGCTGCCCACCGCCGCCTGCACCGCATCCATGCCATGCCCCACCACCAGCGTGGGCGCGGCAACCCCAATTGCGTGGGCCGCTTCCACTGCGTACTGCACCAGTGGCCGGCCCGCCAGCTGCTGCAGCACCTTGGGCAGCGCAGACTTCATGCGCGTGCCCTGCCCGGCGGCAAGAATTACGGCTGCTAGTTTCATGCTTTGCAAGCCAAATTATAAAGTGGGGAAATGAAAAAGGGCGGTGGCAGCGGGCCAATGGCCGCGTGCACCCCGCCCTCGATCATAGTTGCTGGGCCACCTGGACTCGAACCAGGATCGACGGATCCAAAGTCCGCTGTGCTGCCAATTGCACCATGGCCCACAGTGCTTCGCATTGTAGCATGTGCCTCATTCTGCCGGCCAGAATTTGATGGGCGTGTTGGCCATCACCAGGTCCGGCAGGGCCGAGGTGCGCAACGCAGCAAAGCGCGGGCGCATTTCTGCCAGCGAGTCGCCACCCAACTTTTCGAGCAGTGCTTCGGCCAGTACCAGCGCCACCATCGCTTCACCAATCACGGCTGCGCGCGGCACCGCGCAAAAATCCGAGCGCTCGTAGGTTGTTGGGCCACTGACGCCCGTTGCCAGGTCCACGGTCATGAGCGGGTTGAGGGTGGTGCTGATGGGCTTCATTGCTGCGCGCACCAGCAAGGCCTCACCGGTGGTGATGCCGCCTTCTGTGCCACCGGCGCGGTTGGTGCGCCGCACAATGCGCTCGCCTTCGCGGAACAACTCATCATGCACTTGCGTGCCAGGCAGGCGCGCGTTGTCAAATGCGGGTCCAACCTCTGCGCCTTTGACGGCATGGATGCTGAGCATGGCTTGCGCCAGCCGGCCATCCAGCTTGCGATCCCATTGCACATGCGAGCCAAGGCCGGGCGGCACGCCTACGGCTGCCACTTCAAAGATTCCGCCCAGCGTGTCCTTGGCCAGCATCATGTCGCGGATGTGCACGCGCATCAGTTCGGCAGCGCCTGCATCCGGGCAGCGCACATCAGACGCCTCTGCCAGCCGGCAGCGTTCGGCCACCGGCATGTGCGCAACATTCGCTGCCACCGCACCAATCTCAAGTACGTAGCTGCCAATCTCAATTCCAAACTGCTTCAAAAATTTGCGGCAGACTGCCGCAGCGGCAACGCGCGCTGCCGTCTCGCGCGCGGAGGCACGCTCCAGGCTGTAGCGCATGTCGTCATAGCCGTACTTGATGGCGGCGGCCAAGTCTGCGTGGCCGGGACGCGGCGTGGTCAACGGCGGGACGGCCACATCTTTCCATTTGGCGTGGTCCACATTTTCAACCGTGAGTGCAATCGGTGCACCGGTTGTACTGCCGTTCATCACGCCCGCGAGGATTTGCACAACATCATGCTCGATCTTCATGCGCGCACCAGTGCCATAGCCCAGCTGGCGGCGTGCCAGGTCCGGGTTGATGTCTGCAGCTGTGAGCGGCAAGCCAGCCGGCAGGCCCTCGATGATGACCTGCACGCTTGGCCCGTGCGACTCTCCGGCGGTGATAAATCTAAGCATAAAGTTTGGCTTCCGCTGCGGCGCGCATGATTGCCACGGGCGCTGCGCTGCCCGTCCAACGCTGGAATGCAAGCGCGCCTTGCTGCACAAGCATGCCCAACCCGGTGGCACATTGCAAGCCGTGCGAGAGCGCCTGCCGCAGCAAGAGCGTCTGCGCTGGATTATATACAAGGTCGTAGATGAAGGGCTTGCCGCCAAACGGCACAACCTGAAACCACGGTGTGGTGTAAATATCCGGCGTCTGGCCCAGCGGGGTGCAGTTGACGGCGAGCACACAGCCATGCGATGCATCGCCCAGATCAGTTGGCGTCCATGCAAAATTTATCAGCCGCCCGCCGGTGACGGCATGCAGCTCGCGTGCCAGCTGCGCGCCCTGTGCAATGTTGCGGCCCAGCAGGCGCACCTCCGCTGCGCCGCGCTGCAGCAATGCATACGCCACCGCGCGCGCCGAGCCACCAGTGCCAAACACCAGCACTGGCGCGCCGCGCGGGTCAACCGCATGGAGGTCCAAATCCGCGGTGAAGCCGGCCGCATCGGTGTTGTCACCCACCAGGCGCCCGCCGCGGTTGATGATGGTGTTTGCGGCGCCCAGCAGCGCTGCGGTGTCCGTCACTTCATCGAGCAACGCCAGCACCGCGCGCTTGTGCGGAATGGTGACATTGCCGCCAGCCCACTCGCCGCTGCGAAAGCGCGCAATCGCCGCCGGCAATTCAGCTGGTGGCACATCCACCGCCACCACGCGGTGCGGCAAGCCCAACGCTGCAAAAGCTGCGCCCTGCATCGCCGGCGAGACACTGTGATGCACCGGATGCCCAAGGATCACAATCGTGGGCGCCGCACCGGCTTGTGCTTGCGAGGTGGCAGACATGGCTCAGAAATTATCAGGTGCCGTCAACTTCGACTGCTGCGCCCAGCTGCTGCAGCACTGCGCCAAAACCCGGAAACGATTCGTCAACGGCATCGGCACCAGCAACCGTCGTTGTGCCAGGCGCCAGCAAACCCGCAATCGCCAGCGACATGGCAAGGCGGTGGTCCCCATGGCTGGCGACCAGCGCCGGCCGAATGGCCTGCGGTCCATGCAACTCAAAACCGTCGGCATGCTCGGTGAGCACCACACCCAGCTTGCGCAGCTCACCCGCCAGCACTGTAATGCGGTCGGATTCTTTCAGGCGCAGCTCGGCGGCATCCCGCACTACGGTGCGCCCGGCCGCTTGCGCAGCCAGCACCGCAAAGATCGGGAACTCATCAATCATGCGCACAACGCGCGCGCCGCCAATCTCAATGGCACGCAATGCACTGTGGCGCGCCTCCAAGTCCGCCACTGGCTCGCCGCCTTCATCGCGCTGGTTTGTGATGCGAATGTCTGCGCCCATTTCTTGCAGCGCTTCAAGGAAGCCGGTGCGCGTGGGGTTGACGCCCACGCCCTGCAGCTGAATGACAGAGCCGGGCACGAGCACGGCAATCGCCAGCATGAAGGCAGCTGCCGACATGTCGCCCGGCAGCGTGAGGTGCGCGGCGGGCAGCGCCGCAGAAAGCGGATGCAGCGTGACAACATTTTCATCCGAGCGCACATCCACACCAAGTGCGCGCAGCATGCGCTCCGAGTGATCCCGCGAGGGGCCGGGCTCGTGCAAGGTAGTGGGGCCGCTGGCGTGCAAGGCAGCAAGCAACAGCGCGGCTTTTACTTGTGCGGAAGCAACCGGAATTGCGTATTCGATGCCGTGCAGCCCGCCGCCGCTCACCGTCAGCGGCGCAAAGTTGTTGTCAATTTGTGCGCCCATCAGGCGCAATGGATCGGCGAGGCGCTGCATGGGGCGGCGCTGCAAGCCGGCGGTGCCGTCGAGTGTGGCGCGCAGCGGCTGGCTGGCAATCGCGCCAAGCAGCAAGCGCAGCGTCGTTCCGGAGTTGCCGCAATGCAGCGCGTCCGGCACCGGCCGCCACGCCCCGCCCTGCACATGCAGTTCGGCGCCGGCTTGCTCAATGTGCACGCCAAGGCGCTGCAAGCAGCCAATCATGGCTTCGGTGACACCGGCCCGCAGCACATTGCGCAGCGTGCTGCGGGCGGGGCTGAGGGCTGCGTGCAGCAAAGCGCGGTGCGACATGGATTTATCACCGGCCAGCGCAACCGGGCCGCACAGATTGGCAGCGCGTCCGTGAATTTTCATTTACGCTTTGAGTGCAGCAAATGTTCTTGCCACAAGATTCAGGGTTAGCCGGCGGGCGGGAAACGCAGCATGCGCTCGCTGCGCACGCTCTGCAAAAACTGCGCCAAGGCAGCCTCATCGCCTTCCAGCAGCCCGGCCAGCCGGTCAATCTGGCTGCGCTGCGCCTTGAGCGCCGCCCGCACTGGCGCCCGGTTGGTGCGCAGAATGTCCAGCATCATTTTTACTGAAGTGGCAGCAAGGCGCGATGTGTCGCGGAAACCCGAGGCCGCAAGCTGCCATAGCGCGTCATCATCTACGGCTGCCGCGCTTGCCGCAGACATCAATGCGCACGCAATCAAGTAAGGCACATGGCTGGTTGCCGCCGCCAGCTGGTCGTGGCGCGCAGCGTCCAGCAGCAGCGCGTGCGCGCCAACTGCCGCCACCACCGCATGCGCCAGCTGCAATGCGGCCGGGCTGGTGCGCGCCAGCGGCGCAAGCACAAAAGTTGCGCCGTGATAGAGCGCCGCATCCGCGTGCTCCAAGCCGGCCACTTCTTTGCCACACATCGGATGCCCGCCCACCGGGTCGCACGCTGCGGGCAGCGCTTCCATCGCCGCAATAATTTCCGTCTTGGTGGACCCCAGATCCAGCACAACCAGCGCTGCGTGCGGCGCGGCGGTGTGCGCCTTGAGTTCTTGCAATTGCTGCAGGATCACTCCCACCGGCGTGGCCAGTACCAGCACATCTGCATCCACAATGCCAGCGCGCAAGTCACTCTCCACCGCCGGCACCACTTGCCCCGCCAGCGCTGCACTGCGCGCTGCGGCATCCACATCCACACCGGTCACATGCGCACACTTGCCGCGCAGCGCCAGTGCCAGCGAGCCCCCCATCAAGCCCAGCCCCGCAATGGTGATGCGCGCATTGTGCAGTGCCAGCATTGAATTCACAGCAAGCCCGTGTAAATAAATACGCTGCGATTAACTGCGTTCGACAGCGCGCGCAATGACGCGCACCTGGCGCACCAGCTCGGAATATTGATCCGGCCGCAGACTCTGGCCGCCGTCCGAGAGGGCTTCTTCCGGATTGCAGTGCACTTCCACCAGCAGCCCGTCCGCACCCGCAGCAATGCCCGCGCGCGCCACGGGCAGCACGTACCGCGTAGCGCCAACCCCGTGGCTGGGGTCAAGCATCACCGGCAAATGCGTCAGGTGCTTGAGCACCGGGATGGCATTGATATCCGTCGTGTTACGAGTATATTTTTCAAAGGTGCGGATGCCGCGCTCGCATAACACCACCTGCCGGTTGCCGGCGGCAAGGATGTACTCCGCACTCATCAGCAGTTCCTCCATGGTGGCCATCAGCCCGCGCTTCAGCAGCACCGGCAGCGTGGTGCGGCCAACGCCCTTGAGCAGCTCGTAGTTTTGCATATTGCGCGCGCCAATTTGCAGCATGTCCACGTAGTCGCAAACCATGGGCAGATGCTCGGGCGTCATGATTTCTGTGATCACGGGCAGGCCTGTCTGCTCGCGCGCCTCCGCCAAAATCTTCAGCGCATCCTCGCCCAGCCCCTGAAAGCTGTACGGCGAGCTGCGCGGCTTGAATGCGCCGCCGCGCAGCATTTGTGCACCCGCGGCTTTGACGGCATGCGCCGTCTCCAGCAGCTGGCCGCGGCTTTCCACCGCACACGGGCCGGCCATCAGCACCACTTGCGTGCCGCCAATGCTCACGCCCTTGACGGTCACCAAAGTATCTGCAGCGGAAAACTCGCGCGAAGCCAGCTTGAACGGCTTGAGCACCGCCATGGCCTTCTCAACGCCGGGCAGCACTTCATATAGCTGCTTGTCGAGCGGGCGGTCATCTCCAATCAGGCCGATGATGGTGCGCTCTGCACCCGCACTCAGATGCGCCTTGAAGCCGTCACGCTCCACACGCACCACCACATTGTCAATTTCTTCGCGGGAGGCACCCGCGCGCATTACGATGATCATTGCGACTCCAATTTGTACAAATTAATTGCGGCCGATAATGCCAGCCACAGCGCGGCACTCCTTCACCAATGCCGCAAACACCTCGGGCTTCAAGCTTTGTGCGCCATCTGAAAGCGCCTGATCAGGATGATTGTGCACTTCAACCAGCAGGCCGTCGGCACCCGCAGCCACAGCCGCACGCGCCACGGCTGGCACATACTCCCACTGCCCCACGCCGTGGCTGGGGTCAAGCATCACCGGCAGGTGCGTCATATGTTTCAACACGGGGATGGCGTTGATGTCGGTGGTGTTGCGGGTGTATTTCTCAAAAGTGCGAATACCGCGCTCGCACAAGATCACATGCGGATTGCCGGATGAAAGGATGTACTCGGCGCTCATCAGCAGCTCTTCAATGGTGGACATCAGTCCACGCTTGAGCAGCACGGGCAGCTTGACGGCACCCACGGCGCGCAGCAGCTCATAGTTCTGCATGTTGCGCGCGCCGATCTGCAGCACATCCGCATACTTTTGCACAAGCACCAACTGCTCCGCAGACATAACTTCAGTCACCACCGGCAGGCCGGTCGCCGCACCGGCTTCCGCAAGAATGACCAGCCCCTCCTCGCCCATGCCCTGAAAGCTGTACGGCGAGCTGCGCGGCTTGAAGGCGCCGCCGCGCAATGCATGCGCACCAGCCTCTTTGACTGCGTGGGCAATTTCCAGCATCTGCGTGCGGCTCTCCACCGAGCACGGGCCGGCAACAATCGCAATCGTCGGGCCGCCAACGCGCAGCGTTTTGAGGTGCACGGTGCTGTCCGCCGGCTGCGCCTCGCGCGATGCAAGCTTGAACGGCTTTAGGATAGGCGTTGCAGTCTCCACGCCGTCAAGCACCGCGTAAGCGCGCTTGTCCACCAGGCGGTCATCACCCAGCGCACACACAATGTTGCGCTCGGTGCCGCGCACAACCTGCGTCTTCAACCCGTCCTGCTCCACCCGCGCTACAACGGCGGCTATCTGTGCGGCTGTGGCACCCGCTTGCATTACGATCACCATTTCACATCACTCCTTGGATGCCTGCGCATCATTAATCAGCTGCCGGCAGATCCACCGGCAATCAACCTGCGAACTGCTCACTTGCCCTTGGGTGCGCGGTCCGGCCGCAGCTTCACCGCACCCTTCAGGTAGACGTGTTCGATCTCGCCCAGCGCCCGCTCTGTGTTCCAATGCAGCAGCACGCGCACACAGCGCTCCAAGCCGTGCGGCACTTGCATCTCGTGCGTGCACAGCACAGCGGTCTCCAGCCAGCCCAGCTCGCGCACTGCCAGCGCCGGAAACTCGGCTGTCAGATCCGGTGACGCGCTTAGAAACACAGAGGCCACATCCTCCACCAGAATGCCATTCGCAGCAATCAGCGCCTGCAGCAGCTCTCGCGTGCCGCTGAGGATATCCTCAGCCGCATTTTGCTCAACCGTGATTGCGCCGCGCACCCCGCGACAAATCATTGCCATATCGCCCCCTCCTTCAAAACAAAAAGCGCGGAGGGTTGCTCCGCGCTTGTGAACTCATCCGAAAAGGCTCGAGTCTACTTACTGCGAAGCGACGGTGGCCGCAAGCGCGGCACCGAAGTAGTAGTAGCCTCCAAAATACATTGCGTTCATACGCTCAAATAATAACCCAGCCGCATTAAAAGCGCAAGACCTGCGCGGTGCGCATATTGCGGTCAATTTCCGGGCGCTGGGCTGCCAGCTCTGCCATCACTACCGTGTGCTCCACCAGCAATACAAGGCAATCCGCACCGGCACAGGCCGCTGCCAGCGTACCCGGGTAGGCCATGCCCTTCACCAGCGGGTCAAAATGCGCCACTTCGTATCCATCGGCGCGCAGCAGTTCCACCACCTGCACGGCCGGGCTCTCGCGCGTGTCCTCGGTATTTGGTTTGTAAGCTGCGCCAATCGCAACGATGCGCGGATCCAGCACACCGCGCACGGACTGGCGCACGCGCGCCGCCACGCGCTGCGGCATCTCGTCGTTCACCATGCGCGCCGCAAAGATGAGGCGCGAGTTTGCCGGGTCAACTTCCTTGATGAACCACGGGTCAATGGGAATGCAATGCCCGCCCACGCCAATGCCGGGCCCCATCAGGTTCACGCGCGGATGGCGGTTGGAAAGCGCGATGGCAGCGCGCGCATCGATGCCCAGCGTGTCCGCAACTGCAGCCAGCTCGTTGGCCAGCGCAATATTCACATCGCGATAGGTGTTCTCCATCAACTTGCACAGCTCGGCGGTCACATCGTCGGTCTCAAGCAGCTCGCCCTTTACAAAGCTGCTGTACACCGCAGCAGCCAGCTTGCGGGAATGCGCATCGCGCGCACCGATGATGCGGTCGTTGTGCACAATTTCATAAAACACATCACCGGGCAGAATGCGCTCCGGGCAATGCGCCAGAAAAAGGTTCTCGCCGACTTTCAGGCCAGAGCGCTCAAGAATGGGCGTGAGCAGCTCGCGGCAAGTGAGCGGCGGCACGGTGGACTCGAGCACCACCAGATTGCCCGCGCGCAGATACGGCACCAAACCTTCAACGGCTGCCACAACCATGCTCAGGTCCGCCACCTTCTTGCGCTGGTCCAGCGGGCTGGGCACCGCAATGAAAAAAACATCGGCTGCGCAGGGCGTGGCCTGCGCCGTCAGGTTGGCGCGCACCGCCGGCTCATCCATAATGGCTTGCAGCGCAGCTTCATTGATATGCAGCACACCATCATTGATGGCGCGCACAATGTTGTCGTTGATGTCTACGCCCACCACCGAGTGGCCGGCGCGCGCCAGCAGCAGTGCAGCCGGCAGGCCCACATAGCCGGTGCCAATCACCACAATTTTTTGCGCCTGCATCATTGCACCCCGTACACTTCGCGCTGCCACGCAATTGTGAGCGGCACACCCGCGGCCAGGTCAAAGCGCGCCACGTGGCCGAGATCGCGGCTGGCGTTGGTGAGGTCGCCGCGCTTGTTAAGCGTATTGTGCGCCTCGCGCTCCACATATTGCACCCGGCTGTCGTCGCGCCCGGTCAGGCGCAGCACCAAGTCCGATAGCTGCTTGATATCGTGGTATTCGGCACCGGCAATGTTGTACACATTGCCCGCAAGAAAACGGCCCGCATCCGCCAGGTTGGCAAGCGTGCAAACCGTGTCATCAATATATGAAGAAGTGCGGTGGTGGTTGAGGTACACGGTATAGGGCAGGCCGTGCAGCGCGCGGTAGATAAACTGGCACGCCACGCTGCGGTACTCGTTGTAATACTCGCCCGGGCCGTAGGTGTTGAAGAGCCGCACGCGCACCGTCTCCGTTGCGTGCCGGTCGGCGGAGTTCATAATCTGCTGCTCGTTGACCCACTTGGAGATGGCGTAGTCATTCAGCTGGCGGATGGGATGCTGCGCGAGCACAGCCTCGCTCATCAGCCCCTCAAAATCGCCATACACTTCAGAGCTGCTGGTGAACACCAGCCGAAAGCGGCGCGCCTCCTGCTGGCGCAGCAGATGCTTTGTGCCAATGGCGTTGGTGGCCCACACGCGCTCGTAGTAGTCTTCACCGTTCCAGCGCCCAAACTCCGCGGCGAGGTGGTACACCAGCTCTGGCTGCGCGGCATCCATCACGCGCGCCAACTGGCGCGAATCGCCGATATCACAGCGCATGTAGTTGGGTGCCGGGGCATGCATCAAGTCGCACACCCACACGTTGTGGCCGCGCCGGCGCAGCTCCGCGCACAGCGGCGCGCCCACGGTACCGCGCCCGCCGGTAACCAGAATATTCATTGCGGCCATCCAGCCAGCGCGGCGCTTGCAATCACAGCCGGGCTCAACTTTGCACCCCGTATTCAACACCGGCCAGCACCGTGCGTGCGCGCGCTTCCCAGCTAAGCTGCGCAACATCGGCCCGCGCCGCTGCAGCCAGGCGCGCCGCCAGCCCGGAGTCCGCCAGTGCGCGCGCGATGGCAGCCGCCAGCGGCGCCACTTCATCCGGCGCAACCAGCAGCGCGTTGCGCTCGTGCTGCAATGTCCCACGCAGTGCCGGCAAATCGCTTGCCACAATCGGGCGTGCAGCCGCCATGTACTCAAACATTTTTAGGGGTGACATAAATGCAGTGGTATCTTCGCCGCTGGGCGTCAGGGTGCGCGCGCCGTAAGGCATCAGCAGCACATCCGCCGCTTGCAGATAGTTTGGAATTTGGGCAGGAGGTTGATAACCGGTAAATATGGCATCGGGCACGCCGGCTGCAGATGCAATTGAGCGCCAGTGTTGCACAGCGGCGGGCGCGCCGCCGCCCACCACCACAAGCTGCGCGCTTTGCGAGCGCATCGCTGCGAAGAGCGCCTCCAAACCGCGGCCAGGGTACAAGCCGCCAGTATACACGGCATAACGCGCGTCCGGCGCAAGGCCGCATGCGCTGCAAGCTTCTGCGCGCTGCAGCTGCGGCGTAAAGCGGGCCAGGCTGACGGCATCCGCCGCGATGATAAAACGCTGCGCGGGAATACCGTATTCACGCCCGTAAACTGCTGCCAGCTCGGCAGAGATGGCCACCAATTGGCCGTGCGCATGCGCGGCCACGCTGCGCAGCAAGCGCAGCTCCAGCCGCGAGACGGGGCGGCCATGCACTTCAAAATTGCATGGGCACCCAGCTGCAGGGCAAGCCATGCAGCCAGCACATCCCGACCGCGGGCGTAGCACAGCCACGCGCCGCGCTGCTGCGCATGCACGCGCCGCACGGCGTGCATGCGCCATAGCTGCGCATGTGCGCGGCGCGGCAGGCGCCAGACTGAAAAGCTGGCGGGCACATCGTAATGGCGCATCAAGCTGGCTGCCGGCTGCGGTACTGGCGCGGGCGGCAGCACCAGAGTTGTCGGCACCTGCGTTGCCAGCCCGGCGCACATTTGCATCACCTGCACGCTGCTCGCCTTTGGCGTTGGCAGCCCCGCGCTGGTTATGTAGTACAGCGGCGCTAGTTCGCGCATCGCAGCACTCCGTCGGCAGCCGCCGTCACGCCCAGCAGCGGCCCGGGGTCGTATGTGTTGTCAATGCGCGTTTCGTTGGCATAGCCGCCATCACTTTTGCTGCGCACAACTGAAAAATGCAAATGCAACCCGGTGGGCAGGTGCTGTGTGCCGGACCATGTGCCCTGTTTTCCGAGCACTGTGCCAGCCGTAACAAAGACCTCTTTTGTGCCCGGTGGAAATTCTGGCGCCACAAACGACTGCTGTCCATCGGCGGCGGCCATGTGGGTGTAGTAGGTCCAAACTTGCGCGCGCGGCTGCACGCCGTCGAAGTCTGGATGGCGGATGATGACGGTGCTGATCCAGTCTGGCTCACGCGTCAGATAACCGGCGTGCGCCGCAACTACCGGCTCCATATTTTCGACGCCCAGCGGGCTGAAGATGTCGTAGCCGCTGTGGCGATGGCCGGGGCGAAAACTGTCATCCCACCCAAAGCCAATGAAGCCGTTAGTGGGCATTAGCAGCGGCGCGTTGGCGCAGCGCTGGCCGGCGTGCACTTCCCATGCACTGTGCGTGCCACGGTCCGCAAACCACGCACGCAGCCGGAGCACCCGCGCCATGGTCTCCGGCCGGTTTGCGCGCGGCTGCCACCACCACCATGCGGCTGCAGCGGCGCCGGCCAGCAGCACAAGCGCCAGCAACCAATACCGCTTGCCGCCCGCCAGCGCTCCCGTTTTGTTTGCAGACAATGAAGCCACGCGCATGATATTATCAATTTGATTGCGGCGCCGGTATTTTACCTGCCGATAATTTCCAAGCATGCCAGAACATCTACATTTTTGGGGGCGGGTCTACCGGCCGATTGTGCGCCGGCTTGGCAGATGGTACCGAAGCAGCCGCTACAGCGAGAGCTATGCCGCCACACTGCGGCCGGGCAGCCTGGTTGTGCACCAACAGAGTATTCAGCTGCCGGGCTTGCCCGCCGCGCTGCACGGCCTGCGCATTGCGCAGTTTTCTGATTTGCATCTGGGTTGTTTTGTGCGCGGGGTGGACGGTGCCCAGGTGGCCGCGCAGCTCAACGCACTGCAAGCCGATGTGATTGTGTTCACGGGGGATTTGGTGGACTTTACCAGCTACCCGCGCAATGGCACCTCCCCGGACATAGACACCACACTCAACGCGCTGCACGCAAAGCTTGGCGTGTTCGCCGTGCTGGGCAACCACGATTATTTCGCCGGCGTGGATGCTGTGGCAGCGGCGCTGGCGCGCAACGGTGTCACGGTGCTGCGCAACTCCGGCGCAGCGCTGCAAGTTGAAGGCGCGCAGCTGTGGCTGGCAGGCGTGGACTGCGCGCAGCTGGGGTTTGCCAACCTGCCTGCTGCGCTGGCGGCGGCGCCCGCAGATGCGCCAGTAGTGCTGCTGGCACATGAGCCGGACTATGCTGATGAAGCTGCGGCGGACGGGCGCATCGCCGTGCAGCTTTCCGGCCACTCGCATGGCGGCCAGCTGCGCCTGGCGGGGCTGGGAGCCGTAAAGCACACCCGCATGGGGCGCAAGTATGTGCTTGGCCTGCACCGGGTTGGCGGCATTTGGCTGTATGTGAACCCCGGAGTGGGCGCTGCTATGCTGCCGCTGCGCAAGAACTGCCCGCCTGAGATCACCGTGATCACACTCACCGGAGAACAACGCGCATGAAACTGGAAACTATGGCCGTGCATGCCGGGCGCACAATCGACCCGGCCACCGGTGCAATTGCACCACCGCTGCATCTGTCCACCACCTTTGAGCGCGAAGCAGACACCAGCTACCCGCGCGGCTACGTGTACACGCGCAGTGGCAACCCCAACCGCACAATGCTTGAAGAATGCCTGGCTGCGCTTGAAGGCGGGGCCAGTGCAGCGGCGTTTGCATCCGGCAGCGCGGCCTGCGCAGCGGTGTTTCAGGCATTGCGGCCCGGAGACCATGTGCTTGCGCACGATGACCTGTACCACGGCGTTGCGCGCCTGCTGCGCGAAGTGATGCAGCCGTGGGGGTTGCAGGTTGACCGCGTAGACATGGGCGATCCGGCAAAGATACAAGCCGCGCTGCGCCCGAACACGCGCTTGCTGTGGCTTGAAACGCCCTCCAATCCCCTGCTCAAAATTGTTGACATTGAACGGGTGGCGCAGATTGCGCATGCTGCCGGCGCGTTGTGCGCAGTAGATGGCACCTGGGCAACGCCCGCCCTCCAGCATCCGCTGCAGGCCGGCGCAGACTTGGTGGTGCATTCCACCACAAAGTACCTCAGCGGCCACAGTGATGTACTGGGCGGCGCGGTCGTGGCGCGTGCGGCGGACGGCATCTTCGAGCGCATCCGCGCACTGCAGGAAATTGCCGGCGCGGTGCCTGCGCCCTTTGATTGCTGGCTGGTGCTGCGCGGAATTTCCACGCTGCCGCTGCGCGTGCGGGCGCAATCGGCGAGTGCGCTGCGCATTGCCGAATTTTTATCAGACCATGCGGGGGTGGCTAGTGTGCACTACCCGGGCCTTGCAGACCATCCGGGCCACGCGGTGGCTGGCCGCCAAATGCAGGCGTTCGGTGGAATGCTGTCTGTGCAAGTGCATGGCGGACGCGCTGCCGCCATCCGCGTGGCGGCACGGGTGCAGCTTTTTACACGCGCCACCAGCCTTGGCGCGGTCGAAAGCCTGATTGAGCATCGTGCTTCCATTGAAGGCGCGCACTCCACCACACCGGAAGATCTGCTGCGCATCTCTATCGGCCTCGAGCACACAGACGACTTGATTGCAGACCTCGCCCAGGCGCTGGCACCCTAAGTCTTTTCCGCCAGCCCCGCCGGCAAGTCAGGCGTAGTCCAGCATGCACGAGCACTGCGGCTCCGCAGCTTTTACGCATCGTTTATACGCTCCGGCACCCCGCGAACGATAATAAGTAGACAGAAATATTTGGCGCGCTCTGCGGCCGGACAAGGATGCCCTAATGTCAATATCAATCCGCCTCACCAT
>QWRL01000039.1 GCA_003670425.1 Chloroflexota bacterium | reverse complement strand
TGCAGGCCGCCTTTCCGGCTGGCGCTGGCAGCGCCGCCCAAACCGCAAGTGCAGCCAGCCCGGCAATCTCAGCCAAACCACTGGAGCCAGCCGCAGCGCTTGCGCCAATCGGCGGCCGGGCAAATGGCGCAGCGCATGCAGACCGCACGCGCAATGGCGGCGCACCCATCGACACCGCATTGGCCGCAGAACTTGATACCGACAGCGAAGCGCTGCCGCCCACGGTGCAAGCCGTCATTCGCGCGGTGCGCTTCCTGAACGAGAGCGGCGAGAGCGGCGTATACATGCAGCTTGAGCCGGCGCATCTGGGTCCGCTGCGGGTGCGCCTGACGCGCGCAGCGCAAGGCGGCATGCACATAAAACTAAACGCCGAACAAGTGCAAACTGCGCGCCTGGTGCGCGCTCACCTGCCCGCCCTGGAAAAGGCGCTGGCGGCAGCGGGTGTGCCGGTGGCCCAGCTGCTGGTGGGCGTGGAAAGCGAAGACAGCCAATCCGCGGACAATGCGCCGGCAGCAGCTGCCCTCGCAGACACAGCGCTGCGCACGGTCTATGCCTGATAACCAATCGTCATCCTGATCCAGTTTCATTTTTATCAACCCCAAAAGAGGACCCCATGGCAATTCTTCCATTAACCCCCTATGCAACGACTGCCCCGAGCACACCGCCCGTGGTGGCCGCGTCCGGCGGCGACAAAGACAACTTTATGCAAATGCTGCTTACCCAGCTGCGCTATCAGGACCCGATGAACCCGATGAAGGACTCGGACTTCATGTCGCAGATCTCGCAGCTGCAAATGGCGGACAAGATGAGCCAGCTTAACAAATCCATGCTCGAGAGCGTGCGCGCCGAAACCCTCTCGCAGGCCGCAAACTTCATCGGGCGCCGCGTGCACGCCATGCAGAATGGCGAACCGGTGGAGGGTGTTGTGAGCAGCGTGCAGCAGCGCAACGGCGCAGTCACGCTCAACGTTGCCGGCCGCACCGTCACGCTGCCGGAAATTGAACGCATCGACATCGAAGGCGCCAAGGACAGTGCAGCGCCAACAGTTGCCGCAATCTAAACCGCTTCAACGCCAAGGAACCCAAAATGATTAGATCCTTCTACAGCGCGGTAACCGGCCTGGCCGGCAACCAAACTTACACCGATGTCGTAGCCAACAACCTTGCAAACATTAACACCGTCGGCTTTCACCGCAGCCGCGTGGACATCGAAACACTCATCAGCCACCTGAAGCGCTCGGGCACGCCGCCCACAGAAGCACTCGGCGGCATCAATGCCTCACAAGTGGGCGCCGGCATGTCCATCGGCAGCATCTCCAAGGTGTTCACGCAAGGTGCGCTGCAGGAGACCGGCCGCCCCATGGATGTGGCGATTGACGGCGACGGCTTCATGATTGTCGACGACGGCACACGCACGCGGGCCTTCACGCGCGACGGCCAGCTGCAAATGGATGTCGATGGCAACCTGGTTCAGTCCGTATCAGGCTACAAAGTAATGGGCTACGCACCCGGCGGCCAGCCCGCGCCGGCCACGGAAACTGCAGCTGCCGGCGCTGATCCGGATGCGCTGACCGCCACCGATACGGCTGCTGCCGCAGCAGCCGGCGCCACCCCCCCGCCCCCGCAACTGCAAGCCCTGCGCATTCCGGTGGGGGACAAGCAAGCCGTTGCCACCACCAAGCTCAAAGTGGAAGGTAATTTGGACGTGCTGACCGCTGCTGCCGGCACCACAACCAGCACGGTTGCCGTATATGACTCGCTTGGCGAAGCGCACAACATTACGCTCACGTTTACGCGCGGCACGGTGCCGGGCAGCTGGACATGGAAGCCCGCTTCCACAGACAAGACCGTCACCAGCGTGACCGCCGACAGCGCCGCGCTGGAGTTTGACACGAATGGTGGCATCAAAACCGGTGCCGCCAGTGTGCTCACGCTGCAGCTCAGCAACGGCAGCGCCGCGCAATCCGTGGCGCTGGATTTCTCAAGCATCAACCAGCTGGCGCAGCCCTCTGCCGTGAGCGAGAGCGAACAGGACGGCATGCCCCAAGGCACGGTTACCGGCATGAAGTTTGACGGCGAAGGCAAGCTGTACGCGCTTTACTCCAACGGCCTTTCCAAGGAAGTCGGCCAGCTGGCGCTGGCAAATTTTGTAAACCCCGGCGGGCTGCTGGATGTGGGCCAGAACAATTTGCGCCCGTGGCTCAACTCCGGTGAGCAGCAGCTGGGGCGCGCCGGCGACGACAATTTTGGCACCGTGGCGCCCGGCAATGTGGAAGGCTCCAATGTGGACCTCTCCACTGAGTTCACCCAGTTGATTTTGGCGCGGCGCGGCTTCCAGGCCAACAGCCGCGTAGTTACCACCTCGGACGAGATGATCCAAGAACTGTTGAACATGAAGCGCTAATCCCGCGCAACCGGTCCCATTCAGAAAAGCAAAAACCTCCCGTAAGCGGGAGGTTTTTGCTTGTTGTTACATGCGGCCCTGGGCCTATTTGGCGAGGTCCCTCTCCATCAGCCAGCCGGTTGCTGCGGGTTCGCCCGCTTGAACTTTGTACCACCACATTTCGCCGGTGCACGCCCGCTCTTCGCCGTCCGGCGCCTTGAAGCGCAACATGCGATCCAAAACAACAGTCTCATCGCTGCGCCCGGCCACACCCACCACTATGCCCTCTTGCACCATGCAGACTGAGTACATGATAATGCTGGGGGACTCATCATGGGGTTGTACACGAATGCGGGCACCTTTGTTGAACTTCGGGATGGGATCTTTCTTCGCCGCGCCAGAGCAGCCCGCCAGCAGCACCAATGCCAAACACAGCCTAAAACTTTGAATTATAAATTTTTGGGGCACACTGTCCTCCGGCGCTAATCCGCACCCGGCCGGGTTTGCTTCCGGCACCGTTGCATTTGCAACTGGCTGCGCTGAATTATAGCGATGTTGGCACTGCGCCGCAAGCGGCGCACGCGGTGGCTAACTGCCGTCTGTTTTGGCAGCCGGCTGCACCAGAAACTTTAGCGAGCGGGCAACTGCGGCGCGCTCGGCGGCCGGAATGCTGGCCGCAGTGTTCTCATTGCGCACCCGCTGGCAAAGTTCATCGCGCAGAATTGTCACAGTGCGCGGCGCCACCACACCCAGTTTTACCCGGTCGCCATCGATGGCCAGAATTCGCACGGTAATTTCGCCGCCGATGTTCAGGCCCTCGTCTACCCGCCGCGTGAGTACCAGCATACTGGCTACGCGCCCAACGGATAATGCGCAGTGTATTCAGACTGGATGACCTGGCGCCCGATGCCGCGCTGCAGGTTTATCACCAGCGGGCCCAGCAGGTTGAGGGTGGCGCTGGTTGATGGTTCAGCAGTGCTGCCGAGGCTGCTGGCAGGCGTAATGATGGCCAGCACCAGCAGGTCGCCAAATTCCGGGTAGCCCAACTGCGCCTCATCTTCCGCCGTCAGCTCGAGGCAGAAGTCCGGCTTGAAGACTGTGGGGTCTGCGCCAATGAAGCCAATGCTGGGGTCATCCTGGCAGTTGATCAAGTACAGCGGGGAAAGTTCAGCGTCGGTTACAACGTCAAAGTGCTCCCAGTCTGCGCAGCCCACTAAGCCGCCGCTGAAGTGCACCGCAATTGCGGTAGCGCCCTCTACGCCGTTTAGCGGCGCAATCCCCGCGGCTGTTGTTTGCATATTAGCGCAGGTAGTCGAAGAGTGTATTGCGGTTGAGCGCACCCGCCGTGGCGAGCGCTGCCTGATACACGGTCTCTTCTTCCTTCAAAGCCAGCACGGCCTGCGCCATAGGCCGGTCTTCGGCGGTCTGCAGCGTGTTGCTCAATCCGATCTGAACCTTCTCCAGCCGGTCCTGGGTTGCTGTCAGGCGCTGCAAGCGGCCGCCGACGTCGCCAATCACGCGCACGGTGGCGTCCAAATCTCCCTGCAGTTCGCCAATCTGAAAATTCACGTCTGGCGCACCACCCTTGCGCAGCGCGTCACGCAAATTCACAAGCGTGGACAGCATGCGCGCCGGTGCAATCTTCAAGTCTGGCAGCTCCTGGCTTAGCAGCACATTCATCGAAATCGTCTGGCCGCGCTCAATCTCCACCTTTCGCAATCCAGCGTCCCCGTTGTATTTTGCGGAGCCAATCGCCTTTTGAACTTCCACGGCGGTGTAAGCCTGCGTGGTGGTCTTAAAACCGCTAAACACATACTGCTCGCGATGCGTGGAATTGAGCACGTTGACTGCTTCTTGCACCAGGTTGTCCACCTGCTTGGCGTACGTTTCGCGCTCAGTGGCACCAAACGTGTCCGAGGCAGACCGCACAACAAGCGCCAACCCACTTTGAATTATGGTCGCAAGCCCGTCCATCGCCGAGGCGGACGCGGACAAAAATTCGCGCGCGGTGGATATATTGTTCAGGTAGGTTTGGTTGGATTGAATGGCGCCGCGCAAAGTTAGCGCATCGCCCATGGCCACAAAATTGTCCGACGGCATGTGCAGCTTCTTGCCGTCGCCGGCTTCCACCTGCAAACGCGCGAGCTTTTTGCCATGTGCTTGCAGGTTGGCAAGTACATCCGCATACATCATCTGGTTGGTAACGCGCATGGTTGTTATCTGCCCTTAGCCGCGGGCGTTAGCGGCCTACCATGCCCAGGCGCAGCACCACTTCTTCGGCCATCTGGTCAAAGTTGGTTAGCACGCGCGCCGCTGCCTGATAAGCGCGCTGCGAGCGCATCACCCGCGCAGCTTCTTCATCCAACGACACCCCCGTCACTGAATCTTTTTGGGTTGTAAGCTGTTCAACAATCATGGAATGGCTGTCCAGTTCCCGTTGTGCGCGCACCGCATCTGCGCCCAGCGCGGCCACAGCATCCGCCCAAGACTCCTGAATGGTGCGTGTGGCTCCAAGCGCTTCGGTGCCGGCGGGCACGCGCGTACCTTCCGCATCCATCATCAGCCGGCTTTCCAACTGGGAGATCTTCAGCGCGAGGCTGCCATCGCCCGGCGAAGCTGTGGCAGCTGCTGCCGCCACTCCGCCCACATTCGCCTCCAGCAGCGGGTTCACCGCCAGCTGCGCAGCACCGTTGCCCACAAAAAATTCCTGGCCGGTGGTGTTGGCCGGCGGCAAACCAAACCCGGTCTTGTGCACGGCGTTGACTTCACTGCGCAGCGTGTTGCTGAGGCGCTCCAGCGCATTTATGCGCGCCACAACTTCTTTGTCACGGCCCACCAGCAGGCCGCCTATCGTACCCATCTTTACCTCAGCTGCCTGCCCGTCTTCCCATTGCAGCTGGCGCAGATGGCCACTTACGGTGCCAGCGGGCGCGGGCGCTGCCGGTACGGGTGCTGCACCGCCCGCTGCGGGTGGAACTGCCGGCGGCGCAGGCGCGGCCGTCACCGGCGGGTTCACGGCCTGCAGCAACTGCGCCCGGTCGCGTGCCACCAGCACATGCCGCCCGATCGATACAACTGCACTACCGTCGTTCTGTATATAGGAAGTGGAGCCGGTCAGCTCCGATAGCTGGCTGCGCAGCCGGTCACGCTCATCCAGCAGGTCATTGGGCTGGTTGTCCGCTTTGAACGCAACCACAATGCGCTCGTTGAGTTTTGAAAGGCGCCCTGCGGCCTGGTTCACTTCTTCCACCAGCCGGCCGAGGCGCGCATCCTGGTAGCGTTGGAAGTTTACAAGCCCATCGGCGCGCTCATTGATGGATTGCGAGAGGCGCACGCCGGCATCGCGCACAGCGCGGCGCACCGCCGGGTCGGCGGAATCAGTGGAGAGCTGCTGCCAGCTGCTCCAGAACTCGCTTAAGCGGTCCGCAATGCCGGAGCCGTCTTTTTCCGGCAGCATCGCTTCCACATGGCGCAGCACATCGGCGCGCTCCTGCCACTGCTTCTCCACCGATAGCTCCGTGCGCAGGCGGTCATCGTAGAAGTCATAGGCCATGCGGCGCGTAAGCTCCACCTGCGCGCCCTGCCCCATCTGCATTGCGCCGCCGGATCCGCGGTCAAATGCCACCGGAGAGAGCGGACTGCGCGTGCCCAGCACTGCTTCCTGGCGCGTATAGCCCGGCGTGTTGGCATTGGCCACGTTGTGGTCAGCCACCAGCTGCGCCTGCTGCTGTGCGCGCAGCGCGGTTAGCGCGGTTTGAATTCCACCAAAGATCAGGTTCGCCATTTTTTATTCAGTTTGAGCGCCACCCCCGCGGGGCGGCAATCCGCAGCGGTGTTTAGCCGCTGAGGTCCACCAAGTGAGCGCTCTGCGAGGCCAGCGCAGGGGGCAAGCCGGGAGCAGAGTAAGTCGGCGGGTTTGCAACCAGCCGGGCAATAAAGTCATGTAAAGCTGTGTTGCGCTGCAGCGCATCTTCAATCAACGCGCGGTTGCCGTGATTGATCTCGCGCACGCGCTCCAGGTGGCGCAGCATGGCGTCCCGCAGTCCGCCCACCCGCGCACTGGCCTGCTCATCCAAAAATGGCAGCCAATCCGACACGTGGCGCAAGCCGCCTTCCGGTGCGCCAACGGGCTGCCATTGTTCAAGGCGCTCGCGCTGCTGCGCTTCTATGAGGGAAATGTCTGCAAGCTGGCGCGCCTTGCCACGCACAATTTGGTCCAGTGCCACCGGGTCGTCCCGGCGCAGAACCTGGCGCTCCTGAATGGTCAGGTCAACAAAATTTTCAAGCGCGGCTAACTCCGCGGCCAGCCCGGCTTCAAGCTGGCTGGCAAAACTCTGGTTCATTTCACTACGGGCAGTAGCGCACGCGCCAGCGCGTCGTCATCCACGCGGTATGTACCAGTCTGGACCTGGGCGCGCAACTGCGAAACGCGGTCAGATTGGGCGCTCGCGGTCCGGTCAAACTCCGCGCGTGCCTTGCCGAGCGTGCGCGCCCGATCAGACAGCGTGGCCTGGTCAGCTGCCAGCTGGCCAACTGCCGGCCGGCTGGTAGCGGCTGCATCGGTTACGGCTTGCGTTCCAGCCGCAGCCAACGGAGAGCCGTTAATGCGCGGGTCGGAACTTGCGGGGTTTAGGGTTACATCCATTTTTGTTTCCTTTGAAGGCCGGTTAGTGCGGCTTTACTTCTCCCATGGTATCGGCAATTATATGCGATGCTTGACTTGAAATGTGCCATTAATTGCCTAATTTACCGTAAATTTAGCCGCGCATGCGAATTGCCAGCGTCAGCATCTCATCCGATGTTTGCAGTGAGCGCAGGGACATGCTGTAGGCGCGCTGCGCCAGCATCATCTGCGCCACCTCGTTCTGCAGGCTCACACCGGATTGCTCCACCATGCCGGCCACCAGTGACCCAAATCCATCTGCATTGGGTGTGCCAATAATCGGCGGGCCGGAGCTCTCGTCCGCGGTGTAAGTGCTGCCGCCGGCATTGACCATGCCGCTGCTGTTTTCAAAAGTGGCCATCGAAATCTGGCCGGAGCTCTCCCAGTCTTCGCCAACCCGCACTTCCACCACCCCTTCGGCAGAAATGCGAATGTCTTTGGCTTCGGTGGGAATTTTGCCGCCCCATATCAGGCGCAACCCGCCAGCAGTAACCAGATTGCCCTCGGCGTCGCGCTGAAAGCTGCCGTTGCGTGTGTAGCCCGTGGTGCCGTCCGGCATCTCCACTCGAAAGAAGCCGGGGCCAAAGATTGCCAAGTCTGTAGGGCTGCCGCTTTGTACCATGGGTCCCAGCGTATAAGAGAGGCTGGTGCTGGGCCGCACTCCCGGCCCGCGGTAAGGCCCGTTCATCAGGCTGGCGGGCACCTTTTCAAACAGGTACTCTTGGAAGTTGGCGCGCGAAGCAATGAAGCCCGGAGTGTTCAGGTTGGCCAGATTGTCGGCGGTCACATCCATTTCAAACTGCCGGGCCATCATGCCCACGGAATTGGTATGCAGAACGCTATGCGGGGTAAATGGCATGGTACTTCCTCGACTGCAGTAATTTCAATGCGGGCTACACGCGGCCCAAGTCGTTTACGGCGCGGCCGGCCACCTGGTCTTGCATTTGCAATACGCGCTGTGCAGCCTCGTAGGCACGCGCAGTTGTGGTCATTGCGGTAAAGGTGGCAACCGGATCCACGTTGGCCATCTCCAAATAGCCCTGCCGCAGCCGGCCATTGGCCGCCACAGACTCTGTCGCCTGAATAAACAGGTTCGGGCTGTTGTCGTCTCGCACCAAATCTTCATTGGGATTGTCGAAACCAAACATGCCAATCATGCCGGCCGGCTTGCCGTTGATGATGATGCGCCCTTCGGTTGTCACCGTAACGTTGCCGACTGTGTCGCCCATGCCGCCGCCAACCGCGTACGGCACCGGCACAATCGCGTCTTCAGATTTCTCGTCCAGCAACCGGAAGCCATCGGCTGTCACCAAGTGCCCGTTCAGGTCGCGGGTAAAGCGACCGTCGCGTGTGTAGCGCACGCCATCAGGTGTCTGCACCGCGAAGAATCCGTTGCCGGATATGCTGAAGTCAAACGGCTGTTCGGTTTCACGCAATGATCCCTCGGCAAAATCGGTGTACGGCCCGGTGGCAATAACACCCAACCCGCCCTTGCCTACCGGCAGCCCCGGGCTGGCAGACTTCGCTCCGCCCTCAATGTTATTGATGTTCAAGCTGACAAAGTCATCCAGGCTGGTGTTTATCTGCTTGTAGCCTGCGGTGGTTATATTCCCAAGGTTGTGAGAAAGCAGCTCCTGCCGGTAAAGGTTGGCATTCATGGCAGAGGCAGCGGCGTACATGCCGCGGTTGAGTGTCATGACTTGCGCACCTTGCGGCGCAAAGCGGAGCCGCCCACACCCACACCCAGCACCAGCAACAACAGGCCAACGCCCCTGCCCGCCCATCCATCCGGCAGGATCGCGCCGGTCTCGGGAAGCTTCACTGGCAGTTCGGTGTCGGCAATGGCGGGGACTTCCGCGGGAGGCAGAATGACAGTATCGACCACGTGGATGACACCATTTGATGTTTCAATGTCAGTGATGATCACCTTGGCGTCATTGATGTAGACATTGCCCAGGTCAACTTTGATGGCAACATCCTTGCCGAGCAAGGTGGACGCGCTGGTGAGGCCAATTACATCCGCGGCCATGACCTTGCCGGAGACCACGTGGTATAGCAGCGTGTCAGTCAGGGCTTGTTTGTTTTCAGGCTTGAGCAGGCCTTCAACGGTGCCAGCGGGCAACTTGGCAAAGGCATCATCAGTGGGGGCGAAGACGGTGAAAGGACCGGCTCCGCTTAAGGTCTCAACCAAACTAGCAGCCGTGAGGGCGGCCACGAGGGTCGTGAAGCGGCCATCCGCTACAGCGGTTTCAACGATGGTCCCAACTTTTACCTCAGCTACAGCAGTTGGTTCAGCTACAGCAGTTGGTTCCAGTGCCGCGCCCACTACGGCTGTGCCCAACACGGCTTCGTTGGCAAAGACCGCAGACATGGCGCACGGCCCGCGGGTGGCCGGAACTGCGGCACCCTCGGCTTCGAAGGTGATCATGAGGTAGCGGTATGTGGCAGCCGGAATTGATACAAACACCGGCTGCAGCTGCCCGCCAGCGTCCAGATCGGCAATGTACACGGAATTCTCCAAGTTGGGCCCAAGCAGCCAGAGCGAAAGCTTTTGGCCGGCACCCGCATCCAAGCCCGAGGTTTGCACAGAGAACTCGCCCGTACCCAGGTCTGCAACGCCAGTGCCTACCCCGGTTTGCACGCCCTCCGGGCAAACATCAGGCATGTACGAAAGAAACAAGTCTTGCGGGCCGGCCGCATTTGCATCAAAACTGCCAACCGGGGCAGCCGTCGCCGCCACGGCAGGCACTGCAGCCGCGGGCACCACGCCCGTCAGCTCGCCACCCATTGCGCGGCGCGCACTGGGCGCAGCCGGCACGGCACCATCCGCCTCCACCGTGATAATTACGTGCGTGTAATCCTTGTTGGGCAGCACCACCGTAACTTGTGGCAGCTGACCAGCAGCCGGCAAGTCCGCCACATAAACAAAGTTGGTGAATTCTCTGTTGGTAAGCCACACCACGTAGTGCTCGGCCGTCAGCGCGGTCAAGCCGTTGGCTTGCATGCTGACGGAGCCAACTACAAGGTCCACAATGGCGGTTCCGGCAGATGACGTGCTGCCAAAGTTGCAGATGTCCGGCTGGCAAGTCATAAATACAAGCTGGTCATCTGCCGCAGCCCTTGCCCGCCCACTGGCGCCCAGCACCATCACCAGCACTGCTGCCAGCACCGTCAGTCGAATCGAATTTATGTTTTTCATGTCTGTTGCCTCGCAATATTCAAAATCACATCTACTTCGCCCCGGCTCATGCCGAGGGCCTTGGCAATATCAAGTTGTTGGGCGCCGGCCTGGGCCATGCCCAATGCCACGGTTGTGCGCTCCAATGGGTCACCGACCGGGCGCTGCGCTGCCGGATCGCTGCGGCCGCGCGCGGCTGCCAGCAGCCGGTCAAAGCCTTCGCCGGCGCGCAGTGCCTCCGCCGGCGCTGCGGCGGGCGTTGCACCTCCCAGCGCCTTCAGCTCGCGCAGCACCGAGCCCAGTTGCACGGCACGCTGGCGTTCAGCAGCGTCCGGCGACGAGAGCGCTGCGCGCCGCGCCAGCGACATCAAATATGTGGTGTTGCGCAGCAGTTCGCCGGCAGACACCGCATCACTCATGCCGTCACCTCTTGCAACACGCGGCGCTGCGGCACTGGCGGTACTGCCGCCGCGCGCACCGGGCTGGCTGGCCGCTGCTGTGCGCGCTGCATTGTGGCGCGCAGCTCGATCACCGCCTTGGCGTGCATCTGGCTGACGCGCGATTCAGAAACACCCAAAACTTCGCCGATATCGCGCATCGTCAACTCGTCCACGTAATAAAGGGACAGCAATTGGCGGTCGCGGTCCGGCAGTGTTTGCAGTGCATCCTTCAGGCTCAGGTGCAATTCTGATTCCATCATCACGGCGGTGGGGTTAACTTCCGGGTCGTTGTCCGGCAGGGTGTCGTACAGGCTTTCGCCGTTGGGCAGCGGCGCATCCAGGGAAATCAGCACGCGGCTGGCATCGCCGTAGCTTTTTTGAAGCTGCGCCACATTTAACTTCATAAAATCCGCCAGCTCCTCTTGCGTCGGCTGCCGGCCGAGGTCCGTTTGCAGCCGCACCGTGGCACGCTCAATGTCGCGTACGCGGCGCCGCGCCGGACGCGAAAGCAAGTCCATTGTGCGCAGCGCGTCTACTATCTGGCCGCGGATGCGCTGAATGCCGTAAGTACTGAACTTGGTGCCGCGCGTGGGGTCAAAGCGGTCAACGGCATCAATCAGGCCCAGCAGTCCGTGCCCGGCCAGATCCTGATATTCCGGCCCGGCCTCTAGCCCCAGCCGCCCAAGCACAAAATGCACCAGCGGCACGTAGCGCACAATCAAGCCGTCACGGATGGAAGCCTGCTTGGTTTTGCGCAGCTCCACCCACAGGTGAATGTCGTCTTCGTATTTATTTTCTTTGTCATCCATGACTTTGGTTCCCTTTTATGTGGCAGCCGTTAGGCTTCCCAAGATTGTGTGGTGGTTGTGGGGACTGGCCCGGCAACGACCGGAAAGTGCTCTGCAAAAAATGCGCTCATGTAGTGGGTAAAGCCCCAACACGCAACGCCAATCACAAGCAGCACGACGAGTGCGCGCGTTGATGCAATCATCAACTGCACGCCATTTGCAACGCCCGCGACCAGGGCAATCAGAAACGCCCAAAGCGGTATGAGGCGCGCGGCAACAAATAATGTTTCCATCCAAAATGGAGTTTGAACCAGTTCTATTTCCTGTTGCTTGGCGGCAGGCGCAGCCGGTTGCGTCACTTCAGCGCCGGCGCGCGTTTGCCCGGGAAACTCCGCCTGCGCTTCTGCATCGTCAGCAGCGCCCGCGGGCCACGCGTCCGGCCCGCTTTGCATGCCCGCGTCCGCCATGCCGAGCGCTTGTTCCATATCGCGGCCCTCAAGTTGGCCGGCAATCAGCTCTTCAATTTCTTGCTGGTTCATGGCTGCCATGGCTGGTTCACGCAATCCGCAAGCCGCTGCTGGCCGGGGCAGCGCCCAGCACTAACTCAGCCAGCTGGGCACCGCTGGCCGGCTCCCAGTGCAGCGGCACATTTGGCCCGCTCGAAAAATAAGTGAGTGCACTGTCCGTGCGGCACGCCAGCGAGTAGATGCCGCCGTGCACAGCCGTTTCATCCAGATGTGTAGACACAATGCCGGCAACCCCCAGCGCACTAAAAGCCTGCATGGCCAGCAGCTGGTCGCTGGTTTTGGTGGCGGCGCTGGCCACCAGCAGCACAATGCGCTCCGCCGGCAGCGGGCTCAGCAGCTCGGCCAGCTCTGCCATCTGCCCGGCAGCGCGCGGGTTGCGCGCGGGTGTATCCACCACCAGAAAATCGGCGCTGGTTTGCGAGCGCACCGCGTGCGCCAGCTCGTCCGCGCTGTATGCCAGCGCATGCGGCAGTCCCATCAGCTCAGACAGTGTGCGCGTCTTTGCAATTGCGCCAATGCCAAATGTGTCCAGCGAAATCATTGCCGCTTTGCGCCCCAGCACCAGCTGCGCATGCGCCGCCAGCTTGGCAGCCGCCGTTGTTTTTCCGGAGCCAGTGAGGCCCACCAGCACCACCACTTGCGGGCGCCGCTCGCGCAGCACCGGCGCCGTGGTGCGCACGCGTGCCAGCATGTGGCGCGCTGCAAACGCATGCACCGCAGCGCAGTCTTGCAGCGCACGTGCGCTGAGCGTTTCTTTTGCGGCCGTGCAAATCTCAAGCGCCAGGTCAGCGTCTACTTCCTGCGCCAGCAACTGCTGGTGCAATGCGGCCAGGGGGTCCGGCCAATGCGCCTGTGCCGGTTCAAACTGGCTGGCCACGCGGCCCAGTGCCGTGCGCACCGCAGCCAGGTCTTCCGCCAGCTTGGCTGCCAGCGGCTGCTCCGCCGCCTGCGCCGCAGCGCTTGCGGCCGGCATTACCAACACCTCAAACACGGGGTTGCGCCACACCTGCCACGCCGGCCCGTCAAATACTTTGCGTGTGGTCAGCACCAGCGCATCCGGCCCCATTTGGTCCCGTGCCTGCGCCAGCGCATCCGGCATCGTCTCCGCGCGAAAGCTCATTGGTTTCACAGCTCAACAATCCCGTGCGCCTGCACCTGCGCCTTGGAGCCAATTTCAGAATAGGCAATCACCACCAGGTTGGGCAGCGTGCGCTCAATCAGGCGGCGGAACGCCAGCCGGATTTCACGCGAGCACAACAGGATGGGCTGGTAGCCGGCCTTGGCCATGCTCTCCATCTGCGCGCTGGTGCGCTGCAAAATAGTTTGGGCAAGCGCCGGCGCCACATTCAGCGCCAGGCCGCGCTCGGAGGTGGCAATCGCCTCCTTCAGCTGTGCTTCCAGTGCGGGTGCAAGCGTGAAGACATGCACACGCCCGTCATCATGGCGAAACAGATTGGTGATGGTGTTGGCCATGCTCTGGCGCACGGCTTCGGCCAGCACGTCTGCATCGCGCGTGGTGGGTGCGTGGTTGGCCAGCACCTCCAAAATATTTGGCAGGTCGCGGATGGGCAGGCGCTCGGAGAGCATGATGCGCATCACGTTTTGCACCGCAGCCAGGCTCAGCATTTCCGGGATCAATCCGTCCACAATTGCGGGCGATGATTCCTTTACACGCGCAATCAGCTCCTGTGCCTGCTGCCGGTCCAGCAGCGCGCTGGCATTGGTGCGCGCCACTTCCGTAAAGTGCGTGGCCACCACCGAGATCGGATCCACAACTGTGAGGCCGGCCAGCTCGGCACGGCCGCGCTCGTCTTCAGAAATCCAAAGTGCCGGCAATCCAAAGGTCGGCTCCGTTGTGGCGCCGCCCTCCTCCCACGCGACTTCCTCCAGCACCCCCATTGCAACGAGGCGCTCCAAGCCCCCCTCGCCGCGACCCGCCTC
>QWRL01000038.1:5732-14249 GCA_003670425.1 Chloroflexota bacterium | reverse complement strand
AATGCCACGCCATGCATTGCACCAGCCGCCACTGCCGTTTGCGCAGCATCCACTACCATGGTCCACGTGCCCACGGCGCCTGCGCGCAACATCAAAGCCTGCGTACCGGCGTGAGGCAGCGCCAGCACAAGGCCGCCGTCCCCAAAGTTTGCAGTAACGCCGGCGTCGGTGATAATCTGCCAGTCACTTGCAGTGTTCGGTGCAAACTCTGTGCGCCACATCCGGTTGCGCAACTCACGCTGGTCGGCAGCGCCGGCGCGCAGCGCGCCTGCAGCGGCGGCAATCAATATTAATAATGCTGCAAAACCATAGCCAACTACCCGGCGGATCCAGCGCGGTGTTTCGGCTGCAAGCATCAACTGTATTTTAGCCAATCAACGCTCGTGTTAACAAATCTGCTGCGCCGAAAAGCACTGAGCCACTTTCTGTTCATCTGCAGCGTTGCGCTGCTTTGCAGCGCATGTGATAGCGCAAGGCCGCCACACCCCCCCGCGCCCGCCAAAGGGCCCCCTGAATCGCGCCCGAAAACTGGGGCCCCCCCAGCAACGCCCACTTCCCCGGCAACCCGGGCGCCACCTCCCCCCGCACCTCTAACCACCACGCCAACCGCATCGCCCACCGTTACGGCAACCGCCAGCCCCTGGCCAACGCCCGACGCCGACGCACGCAAACGCATTGCGCGCGTGCCCATCCTCATGTACCACCGCGTGGAGCCACTCCCGCCCAAAAGCGGTGCGCTGCGCACCGGGCTGACGGTGATTCCGCCGAACTTTCAAATTCAAATGGATTGGCTGCGCGAACGCGGCTTTGAGACTGTGAGCCTGTATGACATGCAGAATGCGCTGGCATTTGGCCAGCCGCTGCCGGCCAAGCCCATTGTGATTAGCTTTGATGATGGTTATCGCGGCGTGTACGACTTTGCATTTCCAGTGATGCGCGCACACGGCTACACCGGCACGCTCTTCTTACCCACAGAGCTGATCGACAAACAAGAGCCGGATTACATTAACTGGCAGATGGCCGAAGAGCTGGCACGGGCCGGCTGGAAGATCGAGCCGCACACCAAGTCACATGTGGAACTTCCGGGGCAGCCACACAACTATATTCTTTATCAAGCACTGGGTTCAATGGAAACAATTCGCGCGCACGTGGGTTATCAGCCGCGATACTTTTGCTATCCCGGGGGCGAGTACGATGCTGAGGTGATTGGCTTGCTGAAGGAAATCGGCTATTGGGGCGCGGTCACAACGCGCTTCGCAATTGACCATCAGCTTAAGGATGCGTACAAGTGGGGGCGCGTACGTGTTTCTGGCCAGGAAACACTGCGCGACTTCGCCCTCTACCTCGCGGAGCCCTTGCCCACCGCATCACCCACCCCCGCCCCTTAATCGCGCCTGCGGGCCACTCACCACGCGCAAAATGCGCTGGATAAATTTAATGGGGCAGGTTTTTTTGCTTTTTTCTGCATAGCACCAGCAGCGCCCGGCGCAAGTTGATAGCTTTTGCAAGCTGGCTGCCCCCGCCTGACAGCGATTGCCAGATCGCCGTGGGCATACTCGCGCATTATGGACGAAGCTCAAAGGTCTTCCCGCCTCTCCGGGTTTTACGACCAAAGTTTGGCACAGCGCGCCGCGGTTGTGGCCGAGTGGGCTGGGCTGTCGCCGGAAGCGCAGGCTGCGTTCGGCAGCCCGGATGCGCTTTCCACGGCACAAGCCGACCACATGATCGAAAATGTGGTGGGCGTTTTTTCGCTGCCGTTGGGCGTGGCTGCAAATTTTGTTGTGAATGGCCGCGATGTACTCGTACCAATGGCGGTCGAAGAACCATCCGTTGTTGCCGGTGCAAGTTTTATGGCGCGCCTTGCGCGCAACACCGGCGGCTTTCATGCCACGGCCAGTGCACCCGAGATGATCGGCCAGCTGCTGATATTGGATGTGCCGCATGTGGAGCAGGCGCGCACAGCGCTGCTCGCAGCCAAAGCGCACATCTTGCAAACGGCCACAGCGGTGGATCCGGTGCTGGCGCGGCTGGGCGGCGGTGCGCGCGACCTTGAAGTGCGCGTACTGGCCGAGTCGCCAATCGGGCAGCTGCTGGTGCTGCACCTTATCTACGACACGCGCGATGCGATGGGCGCAAACGCCGTCAACACTGCGCTCGAGACCATTGCCCCGCTGGTGGCCGAAATCAGCGGCGGGCGTGTGCACTTGCGCATTCTCTCCAACCTTGCGGACCGGCGGCTGGCGTCGGCCAGTGCCACCTTTCGGGCAGCCGACCTTGCGTTCGGAGAATTCAGCGGCGCACAGGTGCGCGATGGCGTGATCGCCGCATGGGCTTTCGCAGTGGCGGATCCTTATCGGGCAGCAACCCACAACAAGGGCATCATGAACGGCGTAGATGCGGTGGTGCTGGCCACCGGCAACGACTGGCGCGCAATTGAGGCCGGGGGGCACGCTGCCGCGGCGCGCGGCGGGCGCTATACCAGCCTCTCCACTTGGGCCTGCGCTGCCAACGGCGACCTGACGGGCACACTGGAGATGCCGATGGCAGTTGGCATTGTGGGCGGCGCAACCCGCGCACATCCCACCGCGCGCGCTGCGCTGCAGGTGCTGGGTGTCAGCAGCGCTGCGGAACTGGCGCAGATTATTGTGAGCGTGGGGCTGGCGCAAAATCTGGCCGCGCTGCGGGCGCTGGCCACCGAGGGTATTCAGCGCGGACACATGGGGCTGCATGCCCGCCAGGTTGCAATCGCTGCCGGTGCGCGCGCTGACCAGGTGGAAGCCGTGGCAAACCAGTTGGTGCGCGAGCGTGCCGTGCGCACGGACCGCGCGCTTGAAATACTCCAGGCCGGTTGATGAACCAGCCCATGCCAAACCAAACTGAAATCAAACCCATGCAGCCCGTGCTGCCGGTGGGCGTTGCCGGCTACGGCGCCTACGTTCCGCGTTACCGGCTGCCGGCAGCCGAAGTTGCACGCGTGTGGACCGGCAACACAGGCAACGGCCTCGCCATCACAGAAAAAGCGGTTGCCGGCCTCGACGAAGATGTGGTGACCATGAGCATTGAAGCCGCCCGCAATGCAATTGCGCGCGCCGGCATTGATCCGGTGGATATCCGCGCGGTGTGGGTTGGCTCCGAATCCCATCCATATGCGGTGAAGCCCACGGCCACAATTGTGGCCGAGGCAATTGGCGCAGTGCCCCACACCCAGGCCGCGGACTGGCAGTTTGCGTGCAAGGCTGGCACAGAGGCAATCCAAGCCGGCATCGGCTTGGTCGGCTCGGGCATGGCGCGCTATGTGGTTGCAATTGGGATGGATACAGCGCAAGGCCGGCCGGGCGATGCGCTTGAGTACACCGCGGGCGCGGGCGGCGCTGCCATCCTGCTGGGGCCGGCTGCTGAGTCACTGGCAGTGATTGAGGGCTCGCACTCGGTGGTGACCGACACACCGGACTTCTGGCGCCGCCAGCACGAGCGCTACCCCGAACACGGCCAGCGCTTCACCGGCGAGCCAGCTTACTTCCGGCATGTCACAACTGCGGCCAGTGAACTGATGCAAGGGCTGGGCACAAGCGCCAATGATTATGCACATGTGGTCTTTCATCAACCCAACGCAAAATTTCCGCAGCGCGCCGGGCAACTGCTTGGCTTCAAACCCGAACAACTGGCTGCCGGCTTGCTGGCTCCCTTCATCGGCAACACTTACGCCGGCTCTGCGCTGCTTGGCCTCACAGCTGTCTTTGACCAGGCGGCTGCGGGAGAGCGCGTGCTGTTGGTTTCATTTGGCTCAGGCGCCGGCTCGGACGCCATCTCGTTCCGCGTTACCGCCCGCATGCAAGCGCAGCGCGATTTGGCACCCAGCACCGCCACCTACATTGCACGGCGCACGCAGATCGATTACGCGCTGTACGCGCGCTATCGCGGCAAGCTGGCGCTGCAGTAACGCTGCCCTGACAATGCGCGACGTTTTTATTTTGGGGAGCGGCCAAACTGCGGTGGGCGAACACTGGGACCTTTCGCTGCGCCAGCTGGCGCGCGCAGCCGTAAGCGCTGCGCTGAATGCAGCCCGTCCCGCCCGCCCGCAAGCTTTATTTGTGGGCAACATGCTCGCCGGCCAGCTCAGCGGCCAGCAGCAGCTGGGCGCGCTGCTGGCAGATTATTGCGGCCTGCGCGGCATTGAAGCAATTACAGTGGAGGCTGCCGGCGCGTCAGGCGGTGCCGCCCTGCGCCAGGCTTACCTTGCCGTGGCCAGCGGCGCAGTGGACACCGCGCTTGTGCTGGGCGTGGAGAAGCTGACCGACAAGGTGGGTTCCAGTGTGGCAGCGGCGCTGGGCAGCGCCGCCGATGCGGACTGGGAAGCGGCACACGGCGCTACCCAGCCGGCGCTCGCCGCGCTCATGATGCAGCGCTACATGCACGAGCAGCATTTGTCACAGCAGCAATTTGCGGGCTTCTCGGTCAACGCCCACAGCAACGGGCGCACCAACCCCAACGCCATGTTCCGCAACAACTTAAAAGCTGAGAGCTTCGGCAGTGCGCCCATGGTGGCAGAGCCCGTGAACATGTTTGACACCGCGCCCGAAGCCGACGGCGCAGCCGCGCTTGTGCTGGGCGCGGCCCACATGCTGGCTCCCGCTGCAGCGCGCATTCGCGTGGCAGCGTCTGCGCTCTGCACCGATGCGTTTGCGCTGGCAGACCGCGCCGACGTGCTGCAGCTGCGCGCCGCGCAGCAGTCTGTGCAGCAGGCGCACGCACAAGCCGGCTGCGGCGCAGCAGACATTGACCTGTTTGAACTGCACGATGGTTTTACCATTTTGGCAGCGCTGGCGCTTGAGGCGGCCGGATACGCGCAGCCCGGCAGCGGCTGGCAGCTGGCCCACGCCGGCAAAATTGGGCTGCAGGGCGAAATCCCCATCTCCACTTTTGGCGGCTTGAAGGCGCGCGGCAACCCGGGCGGCGCCACCGGCGTTTATCAGGCGGTTGAGGTTGAGCAGCAACTGCGCGGCACCGCCGGCGCCAACCAAGTGCAGCGCGCGCGGCGCGGCATGCTGCAGGGCCTGGGCGGCAGCGGCGCCACTGCCGTCACGCACATCTTTGAATGCTTGAATTAAAACCGGCGCGGCATAACAGCTGCGCGCCAAACTAACCACAGGAGATCCAATCATGGAAGTATCCCGAAACTGGCGCCTGCAGTCCCAGCGCTACCGCATGGAAGGCTTGCGCTGTGAGCAGTGCGGCACTGTGGTGTTCCCCGCGCGCGCGCATTGCCCGCAATGCGCCGGCGAGTCTTTTGCAGCGCAAGCGCTGCGCGGCCTTGGCGAGGTGTACTCCTTCACGCATGTGCACGACGCCCCGGCTGGCTTTGAAAGCGCTGCGCCATTTTTCCTGGCGCTGGTGCGATTGGACGAAGGCCCGCTGGTCACTGCGCAGCTCACAGATGTGGAGCGCGAAGCTGTGCACATCGGCATGCCGGTGGGACGCGCAAGCTGCGTGAAGACGGCGAGCGTGGCATGCTAGTCTACGGCTACAAGTTTCGGCCGCTGCTGCGCGAGCGCCTGCCAGACAAAGCAGCTGCGCTGCCCGCCCGCGTGCGTGTGCCGGTAGACGTGGCAGTTGCGGCCTAGCTGCGCAGCCTGCAAGCACCCAACCCCAAAAATAAAAGCGGGCCACACAAAGCAAATGTGCGGCCCGCTTTTGATTCTGCAGCGCAATCTGCGCTGCGGCACCCCTGGTGTTAAGCCTAATTGACGCGGAGGTTTGCGTCGCAGAAATATTGCGGGCGCACTGCAGCGGATACCTGCAGCCGCAACTAGTTTAGAAAAGATCCAGCTGCTGGTCTGTACTTGCAGCCGGGTTGGCAGCAGCGCGCGGGGCGGATGGCGCAGCCCGTGCAATCAGCTCGGGCAGTTTGCCAAAGTCTTCCAGCAGCTGCGGCCGGATCTTGGGCTGGTGCAGCGCAGCCGCCGGATGAAACATAGGCACCACCAGCCGCCCGCCGAACTCGCGCGCCTGCCCGTGAATGGCGGAGATGCGTTCAACTGGAAACCAGCGCGCCATCGACACCCGCCCCAGCGTCACAATCACGCGCGGGTCAACCAGTTCAATCTGGCGCTCAAGATAGCCGGCGCACGCCGCAACCTCCGCCGGCTGCGGATCGCGGTTTTCCGGCGGGCGGCACTTGACGACGTTTGTTATGTAAACCTGCGCGCGCTGCAAGCCGCCGGCGGCGAGCAGCTCATCCAGAAATTTTCCGGACGCACCCACAAACGGCCGGCCTTGCTCGTCTTCGTTGCGGCCCGGTCCTTCGCCAATCAGCATCACCGGCGCCGGCGCCGGCCCTTCGCCCGGCACGGAAAGTTTGCGCGTTTGCGCCAGCGTGCATAGCCCGCACACGCGCCCCTGCGCCTCCAGGGTTGCGGGCTCAGTTGCGCTGGTGCGCACGGCAGTGCCGGCGGGGCGCGGTGATTACGCCTCCGATGGGGGCAGCTGCTTGCACTGCGGGCAGCTGCTGCAAGCGGGCTGGACTGCACCAAGGGCCTGCCCATCAATCGAAGAGCGCAAGGTTGGCGTTCACCCATTTCCATAATTTTTCAACGCCGTCTTGCGGCGCCACTTTTGGAGCCCACTGCAGCTCTTGCGCGGCTTTGCGAATGTCACTGACATAAATCGGCTGGTCGCCGGGGCGCCACTCGCCGTACTGCACTTGCAGCGCGCGGCCGGCCAGGCGCGTTAGCAGCGGCTCCACATCCTTCCAAATGGAAAGCGTGAAGCGCGGCCCGCCGCCAATGTTGAAGACGCGGCCCTTCACGCGTGCGGGTTCGGCCAGCGCGCAGTCGTATGCGTCCAGCAGGTCATCAATCCAAAGCATGTCGCGCACCTGCTTGCCATTGCCGTAGATGTTGATGGGTAGATGCTTGGCAGCCGCGATAACAAAGTGCGCCAACCAGCCTTGGTCTTCAACCCCAAACTGGCGCAGCCCGTAAATGCAAGACTGGCGAAAGACCACAGTTGGCAGGTCGTAGATGCGCGCGTAGTCGCGCGTGTACTGGTCGCCCGCGCCCTTGGAGCAGCCATAGGGCGAATGAAAGTCGAGCGCCTGGGTCTCCGGCAGGCCCTCCGGCAGCGCTGCGTACGCGTAGCGCATGTCGCCCTCCAGCACTTCCACATTTTCCATGCCGCCGTACACCTTGTTGGTGGAGGCGTACAGCACCAGCGGCTTGTGGCCGTGATGACGCGCAGCCTCAAGCACATTGAAGCTGCCCAGCGCGTTCACCTCAAAGTCTGCGCGCGGGTCACGCACGGAAGTGGTGACGGCCACTTGCGCGGCCAGATGAAAGATGGCGGCCTGCCCGCCCGCCGCAGCCCGCAGCGCGTCCGCATCGCGCACATCTGCTTCAATGAAGCGCAGGTCCGTGCCGGCGCGCGCATGCGCCTGCAGCCAGCGCAAGTTGGCGGCCGCACCTTTGCGCGAAAGGTTGTCCAGCAGCGTTACGCGGTGGCCGGCCGTCAGCAGGCGGGCGGCATAGTTGCAGCCAATAAATCCGGCGCCGCCGGTGATGAGCACGTTCGTCATGGGTGTACCTCGCATATGAGCGGCGGCACGCTGCCAAGACTGCTGGCCGTCATCAGCAGTGCGTCTTCATGGTTGTCAGTGTAATAGTTTTTGCGGCGCCCCACCAGCACAAAGCCAAAACGCGCGTAGAGATGCTGTGCCACCATGTTGCTTTCGCGCACCTCCAGCGTGGCACTGCAGCCGCCGTGCGCATGCGCATCAGTCAGCATGGCCTGCAGCAGCAGCTTGCCCAGGCCGCGGTTGCGCTGCTGCGGGTCCACCGCCAGCGTGGCAATGTGCGCCTCGCCCACCACCAGCCAATAACCGGCGCTGCCCCACAGTGCGTGCGGCTCTGCCAGCGGCCGCAGCACAAAAAAGTGCGCCGCCGGATTGGCTTTGAGCTGCGCCTCAAAAGCCTGACGCGGCCACGGCAGCGTGAACGCAGCGGCATCCAGCGCCGTCACCTGCGCCACATCCCCCGCGCCCATGGGCGTGATGGCAACTGATGGCAGCGGCTGCGCAGCCATGCAAACCTAGGCACCCAGTGGCGCTTGCATGTACACCGGCTCCAGCGTGGCGGCATCTGCCGCGTGGCCGGCGCTTAGGCGCATGCGTGCCAGCTCGGCCAGGCACGCTGCGCGCCGCAGCGCCTGGCTGGGCGTGCACACCCATTCGCGCCCCTCAAGCTGCGCGCGCACATCACGCTCAATTTCGCCGCACAGCCAATGTCCGTCTGGCAGGTTCTCCAGTACGTCCACCCAGTTGGTCAGCACGGGCGCGCCATTGGGCTCCCAGCTGCCGGCGCGGAACTCATATTCACCCACCACAATCCGCCCGCGCCCGGCCCGCACCACCGCCAGCAAAATGTGGTGTGATGGCGGCTGCGCGTGCGCGATGATGTCCAGCGTGGGCACGCCGATGAGGGGCAGCTCCTGCGCCTGCGCCTTCCCTTTGGCAAATGCCTGCCC